>DAHXLG010000003.1:23948-48064 GCA_027371775.1 bacterium | reverse complement strand
TCTGGAATTGCAGAGTATCGAAGCGATCGTAATGATTTTGCAAGTTGCATAAGCGAAGCATCTGTGATGTTTGTGTTATACTCAGCTAAGGTTAGTTGCATTTTCATAAAACGCTCAAGTTTTGCTGCGTTGGGTGTATCATTAAACAGATGTATTGAACGTTCGATCGTATCAATTGTTTTTTGGTCAAGTGGATTTGTGTGTGCAAAAATGCACGCAAATGCTAGAAGTAATTTTTTGTGTTTCATGTGCATGATTATATACTCGTAATAGTTAACAGACTGTTAATGATTAATGATTTCTTGAAAGTTTAAACTCAAAAATTTATAATTTTTATAAGAAGCACTTTCTAAGATAATGTATTGCTATAAGCAAGTCCTTTATAGAGCATAGGACATAGTTACTTAAGTTATTATTTCTTAAGAATTCAAATCAAATGTAATTGTGTGATTTAACATAGTCATAATGTTTTGTAGTTTATAGAGTATGAGGATTATGTAATACTAAGTAATATTAGGAGTTGCGCTTGGTATAATAACAATGGGTGTTCCGCAATAACTGTAGCTTGAGTCGCATATGTAATTGCTTGTGGTTATGTCTGGACAGTATGGTGCTTGTTCAGCGCAAGATATACTTTGACCTGTAGAAGTTGTTCCATCAGAAGAGCAGAACGGAGTTCCAACATTACTCAAAGCACTATTTACACATATAGGTGTTCCTGAAGCGGTGCAGATAGGCCCACCAGTAGTGCATGTTGGTATTGTTGGTTGAGTAGAAGAAGCAAGACCTTCTATTACAACTTGCATATTGTTGTTAGCGTTTACATACATATTCAAGGCAGCGCTTAGCTGTAAGGTTGTTCCGCCACTGCTTGGAATAGTAAATTTCGTAAATCCATTATTTATAAAATATAAGTTAACAGAATTAGTTCCTGTATTTAAAGTCAACATACTTCCAAAAGAAGCACTCTCAGTTTGTGGCATATTGGAAACAGAAATGTTAGCTACAACTTGATTATTATTAGTATTTGTAAATATAAAGCCATTACTATTTGAAGTCACATCGTAATATGTTGCAGGAATAGTAGTAGGAGGAAGAGTAGTTGTAGGAGCAGCTGTGGTAGTAGTAGTGGTTGTAGTAGGAGGAAGAGTAGTTGTAGGAGCAGCTGTGGTAGTGGTCGTATTTGCGGTTGATCCATTTAAAGTTTGACTAAAATTTTGTTTGTTGTAACACACGTCTGATTGGCACCCAGGGAATTCTTGGCTGTAGAATTTGCCAGTGTCGCTATATTCTGACCATAGTTTTGCTACAAAAAATCCTACTGGCACAGCAAGTACAGCAAATGTAGTCGAATATTTACATATTAATGAAAGAAACTTTCTAGTTTCAGTTTTTGTTTCATATTGAGCGTGCATGTAATCAAGATACAACTCAATCATGGCAGTAAAGCGAACATCCACATTAGTAGATTCGTTAAGAGATTGCAAAAGATCGCTTACTTTTGAATGGTTAATTGATCTCAAAATAGTGCCTTGAGATGTGATTACTGCAGCTTGAGATAAAATTTCACGAGCTTCTTCTGGCAGGTTATAATCCGAGTCGTAAGCTATTATACTCAAATATGCAATAGAATCTTTTCTTGTATTAATATTTCTAACAAGTTCTATAAATTTCTCTGCATGTTGAATTGCTCGAACTTTTGCTTCATCATTATAATATTGGCTTTGATCAACTAATACAAGTGTTTGATGTTCTAGAATCGCAAGCCATTTATATTCATCTATGAATTCTCTATTTAATCTCTCATTTAAGCTGCTAGAACCCATACCATTTTCGTTAAGGTATGCAGCAATGGATTCTGGAATTGCAGAGTATCGAATTGATCGTAATGATTGTGCAAGTTGTATAAGTGAAGCATCTGTGATGTTTGTGTTATAATCAGCTAAGGTTAGCTGCATTTTCAAAAAACGCGCAAGTTTTGCGGCATTGGGAGTATCATTACACAGCTGCATTGATCGTTTGATCATATCAATTGTTTTTTGGTCAAGTGGATTTGTGTGCGCAAAAATACAAGCAAACACTAAAAGTAATTTTTTATGTTTCATATGCACGATTATATTAGTCATATGGTTAATATAGTGTTCGTAAAATGTTATTATTTGCTTACTATTTATGATTGCTCATTTGTGTCTACAAAAAATAGATTGTATAAATATGTCATGATCAAAGAGATTGCTAAACCTATGCTTGCTGTGATTATAATTTTACCACAATAAGATAATTGCAGATTTTGATTGCTATTGGATTTTATAATAGAATTTAATTTATCTTTTATAATATCTTTTTGTAGTTGATAGGCAAAATATCTAGTTGTTAGCTCTGAGCATATTATTGTATTTAATTGATTTTGCTCTTCGTCTGGGTTTAATTGTTGTAATGTCCTTGTTATCATTTCATCTGTTGCATTTGCATTAATTTGCTCTAATAATTTATCGAATACTTGTTCTTGATTTTCTCTATATAAATTTTTTAATTGATAATAGTATATCATCACCCATTTTTTATCTTTTGGTGTTTTTGTAAGTTCTGAGTGAACTTCTGATTTTTTTTGTTCTACATCTAGCATATACGCTATGCATACATTGTCTGTGTTTATTGTGTAGGCTCTTTTAAGCGTTTTACATAATTGAACTAGTTGCACGTTAAAATCTTTATCAACAGGCTCTGCTATTGCTTCTTGTATTTCTAAAAAACGTTTGATATATGAGTGCTTTTTTGTATAACATTCTTTTGTTAGGTTAATAGCATTGCGCGTTTCCTCAGTTAATGTGCCTTGAGATTGTAAGCATATAAAGCAGTATAACATAATTGGATATGACGATTTTTTGTTGTATATTTTTTTATTCATGGCAGTAATTGTATAACTGTTGATTTGTTTTGTAAATTGCTTTTTTTATTTTTATGTGCTTAATATGTGATGGTCTTTTTTCCAAGATAATGTGAATCCTAAGATTGTTAGTATGTTTGAAAATAAAGAAAATGAAAATAGGAAGTTTGTGATATTTTGCATCTTTTCAAGAAATGGTATTCTCGTTGATTCTCCATATTGTACATAGAAGTATATGCAATATGTTAGCATATAAAGTGTTGTCATTATGATTGTAAGAATGCTTATGGCTTTTTCTTTCTGACTTAGATGTGAAATATATTTTTCTTTGTCATTTAATAGTTGTTGTTGTTCTGCAATGAAAAGACTAAGAGCTAATGGGTGTGATTCATCAAACTCATCTAAATACGCTAAATATGTCTGCAAAACCCGACTGGATCTTTTGACGTAATAATTAAAGTGATCTGTTTTATAGCTTATGTTTCTTGTAGTGAATCCAGTTTCTGATAATACGTTGCATTCTTGCATACAAGCTAGTTTTAATACTCCTAAGCTATTGAATGCTTCTTGAAAAGCAATTTTTAGCTGAGGTGTTTTTATTTTTTTTCTTATTATATATGATAATTCAGTAAATGCATTATATACTTTTCTCTCTCTTTCTTTGTCTCTCCACGTAAAAAAGCCTGTTTTATTATTGTGCTTGCATAGATCTAAAAGAATTTTCATGTTTTTTTCTATTATGTGCTTAGGTTCTGTGATTTTGTCTATACATGTTAGAACATGTAGAATGCTTAGAATTAGAATTTTCTGATTAGATTCTGTTATGCTTTCATATACATTCATGATTTCATGCAGTTTTTCATGGTTAAATTCATATTGTGGTTTTATGTGTTTTATTCTTTCTAGAATTACAAGTCTTGCAGCTCTCAAAGGGAATCCTTGGGTATGCATTGCAAGCATTTTAATTTGATTGGCTAATATTATTTTATGGTGACGTAAATTTGCCTCTTCCAATTTAGTGTTTTGATATTCAATTAATAATGAGCTCATTATGGATGTAAGTAAGTTACTAGCATCGTCATTAAACATTCCAATTTGTGCAAGGAAATTTTTGGCAGTATTAATGGTTGGGTCACCAGATTGAGTTGTGGCATGCGTTAACAACGTTCCAAGTAACATGATTTTTACTATGATTTTTAATGGCAAAAAATTCATTATATTCTAGAATATATTTTGATTGCTTTAAATTTGATTAAACAAATCAACTTTTTTGATATATTTTCCAAATCGATGCTGCTTTTTGCAAAATTACATTTTGAAAGTGAACTATATATATGCTGTTGTTTTGAGTTTGTTTTTCCAAATTTTTGCAAACATTGAATATATAGCATAATCTGATACTATAAAAATCTACCTGTTGGCGTTTTTAGCTTAATCAATTCTGGATAAGGGCCTTGTGCAACAATTTGTCCGCCTTTTTTCCCACCTTCAGGACCAATTTCTATCAGCCAATCCATTTGTCTTAAAACATCAATGTGATGCTCTATAATAAGCACAGAGTTGCCTTGTGAAACTAATTTTCTTAGCACCTGTAATAGAGCTTGCGTATCATCAAAATGTAAGCCTGTTGTAGGTTCGTCTAATATATATAATACGCCTTGTGTGTTTTTTCTAACTCCAAGAATTCGACCAAGTTTGAGACGTTGTGCTTCTCCTCCTGATAATGTAGTTGCATTTTGTCCTAATTTTAAATATCCAAGATGTATATCACATAATGTTTGTAACATATGTTTCATTGCTGGAATGAAATGGAAAATTTTTAGAGCATCTTCAATTGTAAGTTCTAACACATCGTAGATTGATAGTCCTTCATATAAAATTTCACATGTCTCTTGGTTATAACGCTTGCCTTGGCATGCTTCGCACTTAATTTGTATATCTGGAAGAAAATGCATTTCAATATGACGAACGCCTTCTCCTGAGCATAAGCGACAACGTCCGCCTTCAACGTTGAACGAAAAGCGGCTTGCAGAATAGCCTCGTGCACGAGATTCTGGAAGTTGCGCAAACCAATCTCTTATTTGATTCATTAAGCCTGTATATGTTGATGGAGTTGATCTAGGTGTTCTTCCAATTGGCGATTGATCTATGATTTCAAAATTTGGAATTGTTCCGCTAAGTTTGCATAAATCATAAGGTTCATTGTCTAGATGCTTTTTTATGCTTTCTGTAAGAACTTCCATAATTAATGTTGATTTTCCGCTTCCAGAAACTCCGCACACTCCAACAAGATGATTTAGTGGAATCGATAGGCTCAGATTTTTTAAGTTGTTTAAATTAGCGTTTTCTATTTCAATTTTTTGACAAGTACTCCAATCAACAGGCTTTGTTTTTGTGTGAATTTTTTTCTTTCCAGTTAAATAGTCTGCACTTATGCTTTTTTCGCATTTTAGAAGATCTTCAAGTGGACCGCTGAAAATAACTTCTCCTCCGTGCACGCCAGCCTTGGGACCCATTTCTACTATGTGATCAGCAGATCTAATTGTTTCTTCATCATGTTCTACGGCTATAATTGTGTTTCCTAAATCGCGTAGATTTTTGAGTGTGTTTATTAGTTTTTGATTATCTTGTTGATGTAGACCAATTGATGGTTCGTCTAGTATATATAGTACGCCTTCTAGGCCTGATCCAATTTGTGAGCCTAGTCTTATGCGCTGACTTTCTCCACCTGATAATGTTTCTGCTGTTCTTTCAAGCGTTAAATAATTTAATCCAACATCTAATAAAAAACCTAAGCGACGACTGATTTCTATTATTAGTGGTTGTGATATTTCTTTTTGTGCATTTGTTAATTCTAGTGAATCTATCCATTGTTTTGCTTCGTCTAGAGAGAATTGACAAATTTGCGCGATGTTTAATCCATTGATTTTTACGCATAAAGCCTGCTGGTTAAGACGTTGTCCATTACATGTTTTGCATTGCATAGTTTCGTATTTACCCTCTTGTATTTCTCTATAAGAAGCGCTTAATCCAAAACACGCAGAGCATGCTCCAACAGGATTGTTGAATGAGAACAAACGAGGGCTCAGTTCTGGCAACGCGAATCCTGAAACTGGACACACTGCGTTTGCAGAAAATTGCAATATTTCACTTTCTTTATCTGATATAAATTGAATGCTTAAAAGTCCGTTTCCGTGTTTGAGGGCTGTCATGCATGCTGCTTCAATTTCGTACCGCTCGCAGTGATCAATGTGAAATGATGCTACTACTATATCAATATCGTGGAAAAAGTTTTTATCTAAATCTGGAATTGTATCAAGATCGCATTTATTGCCATCAATGATTGCGCTTTCGAATCCTAGTTTTTGCATTTTTGCTAATTCAAATTTGAATGTTCCTTTGCGCTTTCTTGTGATTGGCGCAAGTATTTTAAATTCTTTTGGACGCACATCTTTTGTTATTTCTTGCAACAATGTATCAGTAATTTCTGATGGACTATACGCTTTCAATTCTTTGTTTGTATACGGAGAAAATGGAGTGCCGATTCTAGCAAATAATACGCGAAGGTAATCATATATTTCTGTTACAGTTCCAACTGTTGAGCGCGGATTGTATCCTTGTGTTTTTTGCTCAATTGCAATTGCTGGACGTAATCCTGTGATTTTTTCGAAATCCGGTTTTTCAAACTTGTTCAAAAATTGACGCGCATAGCTCGAAAGGCTTTCTAGATAACGACGTTGTCCTTCTGCAAAAATTGTGTCTATTGCAAGCGAGGATTTTCCAGAGCCACTAAGACCTGTAATAATTGTGAGTTTATCATGTGGTATTTCAAGATTGATGTTTTTTATGCCATGTGTTTTTACGCCAGTTAAGCATATGCTTTTGTGCATTGTTTCAGTTGGTTTGAGCGCAGCTTTATTCTTTTTTATATGATTGTTATTTTCCACTTCTTTTCCTCTATCTGTTCGATTTGTAGTGGTTTTTTTATGCTCAATTGTGCAATATATGGCATAATTGTACCTGCGCTAATTTCTTGATAAGTTCCTTCTAATGCTTTTATTTCCTCTTCTCTTAGTGTTATTTGATTTAGAATGATTTCATTTTTTATGAAAGCGATGCTTGATTTTGATGACATTTTCTGTATTGCAAAAAATAGCAGGCATGGAGCAGTACTTGGGCTTTCAAGTGTGCAGTTGAGTTTGTTGTTTTCAATGTATTTTCTAATTAAGTCCATTGCATGATCTGCGTTTGCGCTAATTCTAAAAATTGAGCGGAATATTTCTAATCGATCAATTGTTTGTTGCAAGCATGTTTTGAGCGCTTGATTTGAGTCGATTCCCGAATTAATTTGTTCAAGCGCCATTTGCGCTGTTCCTACAGGGTTTATTAGATCATGACAGATTTTCCCAACTGTTGCATCAATTAGCTCTAGCATAGTATTTGATTTGATTTTTGACATATAGTTCAACTCTTTACTTAGTATTAGATTATCTCTTATTTTTTCAAAATTTACAATCTTGTTAACAAATTATTTTTGATTTCATATTCGCTTTTTTTTAATGATGCATTTTGCAAGATTTTCTAGCTGTTTTAAAAAATTGAAAGCTTTATATTCTGCGATAGAAAGATTATTTTTTATTAAAAGATAAAATTTAAAATAGCGCTCTATGTATATCAATTGTTTTTTGATATTATGTTTTTTATGAAAGCTACTGATAAAATTAATGAAAAAATGAAAGATTGGAAAAGCGATCTTCAGCTTGGTTTTGTTCCTAGTATGATCACTGTTTTTGCAATGACGCTTGGTATTCATGCAATTAGATTTTTATTTGCAGGGAAAATTGATATGGCTATGTTGTGCATTGCAATTGCTGGTGTTTTAGATGCTCTTGATGGCAAAGTTGCTAGGTATTTACAAGTTTCATCAAAGTTTGGAGGAACTCTTGATACTTTAGCTGATTTTTTAAACTTTGGTATAGTTCCAGCTTTTGCTTTGTATGTAAAATATGCGGCTGCTGCTAACTTGAAAATATATTGGTTGGCCGTTGTTGTTTATATTGTTTCTATGGCGCTGCGTCTTGCTAGGTTTTCTGTCATAGGTATGGAAGATGGAAAGTTTTTCAAAGGTGTTCCAGCTCCAGGTGCTGCATTTTTGGTGGCTTTGCCTTTATGCTTCGAACATGCTTGGTATGATTTTTCTCCCACGTTTTTTGCTTATATGAGTTTTGTGATGTTGCTGGTTATGTCTTTGTTGATGATTTCTAGCTTTCAAACTTTTTCTATCAGTAGGATTAGTATATCTAAACAATATTTTGGTTTCCTATTTATTGCTCTAGCTGTTGCTGTTAGTTTGCTGTATGCTTATACGTGGGATTTTATTATTTTTATACAGCTAGTCTATTTTATAAGCATTTTTATTAAGAGGGTAAAATAGCATAGATGCAGTTGCTTCATCTTATTGAGCACGAAAAAGATTTACAGCTTATCTTTAATTTGCTTGATGATAATGCGCGTCTTGTTGGCGGATGCGTACGTGATTTTATTTTGTATGGCAAGCTTGTTTATGATATTGATATAGCAACTCCATTTTTGCCAGATGAAATTATTGCGCGTTTGAGTGCAAAGTTTAAGGTGGTTCCAACTGGTATTGCTCATGGTACTGTGACAGTGTTTGGTAAGCATAAATATGAGATAACAACGTTGCGTAAGGATGAGAAGACAATCGATGGTAGGCATGCGATTGTAAGCTTTGATGCAACATGGCAAGAGGATAGCTCAAGACGTGATTTTACTATTAATGCGTTATATGCTGATAGCTCTGGAAATATTTATGACTATCATAATGGTATCAATGATTTGGAAAATTCTTTAGTTAAGTTTATAAATAATCCAGTTAAACGTATTGAGGAAGATTATTTGCGTATTATGCGTTTTTTTCGTTTTGCTATGCGCTTTGGTGGATATGATCAGATTAGCTTAGATGCATGTATTAATTTGTGTGGCAATCTTAAAAAGATTTCACGCGAACGTATTACAAGTGAATGGCTTAATTTATTGAGCGGTAAATATTTTTGGCAACTGCTTCCAAAAATGATTATGGTTTTGGAATCTATTGGCTTGAAGTCTGATGTTAAACATATTGGTGGCTTGACTCCTTTGGGAATGACTTCTTTGTTTTGGAAGCCTGATTCGATGTTGTTGCTATCTAATGAGCAGAAAAAATATGTACGCAATTTAATTGAGTTACAAATCAATTCTCAAACTGATGCAATTATGTACGCTCGTGAATATGGCAATCAATTTATACAAGATAAAATGATTTTGGATAATAAGATCTTTGAAATTCCAGATTTAGGTGTGTTTCCCATTAATGGTGGAATGCTGCAGGGAATAGGTTTTGTTGGTCCTGAAATTGGTAAAATGCATTTACAATTATATCGAATTTGGATTGAGAAAATTGGTAATATTTCAACTGACCAATTGATTCAGATAGCTCTCGAATCTTTAAATAGGTTGCACAATGATTAATGTATTTGAACAAATTAAAGATCGCATTAATTTAGTTGAGTATGTTTCTAGGTATGTAAAATTACGTCCTATTGGTGGAAGTTATTTTGGAGTGTGTCCGTTTCATGTAGAAAAAACAGGATCATTTTCTGTTGATGGAAAAAAGGGGGTGTTTCATTGTTTTGGATGTCAAGCTGGTGGTGATATTTTTGAATTTTATATGAAATATAACAATGTTGATAAGAAGGAAGCTCTGCGCGCTTTGTCTGCGCTTGCTGGAGTTAGCTTTTCAACGGGTTTATCAACGCGCAAAAAACAAACTTTGGATATATTGGCTGATTATTTTGTACAGCATTTAGAGCAATCGGATGTTGTGAAAAAGATCTTGTCAGATCGTTGTGTGGATAAAAAATCTATTGAAAAGTTTAAATTAGGTCTTGCTCCTGATTCTTCTTCAATTCAACGTTTTTTGAAAGAGAATCAGTTGAATTTAGAAAATTATGGGTTTAATGATTATTCTTGGAAAATGTTTGAACATCGTATCATTTTTCCAATTTATGATGTTAATGCTGATATTTGTTCTTTTGGTGGACGTGTTTATAAAACGAATGATATGCGTGCTAAATATGTAAATGGACCTGCGTCTGAGTATTTTGTTAAATCTCGTACTTTGTATGGATTCAATTTTACAAAAAACTATTTACCAATCTGGGTTGTTGAGGGATATCTTGATGTGATTATTATGCATCAGTATGGTTATAATGCCGTTGCTCCTATGGGTACGGCATTTGGGTCTGATCATCTAAAGATTGTACGAGAAAAATCTAATGAAATTATTGTGGCTATGGATGGCGATGCTGCTGGTAGAAAAAGTGCTTTGAAAACTGCTCAAATGGGAATTGAATGTTTGGTTCCTGATTTTCAGATCAATTTTGTCGATTTTCCTGATAATCATGATCCGGCCAGTTTTTTGCAGCAGTATTGTTCGCTTGATTCTCTGAAAATATATCCGTTGCATGAATATATTTTTATGACAGAATATGCTGCAAGTAGCATTTCTATGACTCCTGAAAAAACAACGCAGATGTTTAAAAAACTGATGTCGGTTGCTGCTAAAATTAAAGATCCTGTTCTCAAAAGTGAGTATCGCAAGCGTTGGAAAGATTTATGGTGGAATAGAAATAAGAAAATTCAAGAACTTACCCAATTGCCGTACGAAAATCACTTGCCGTTATTGCTTTTTAAATACATTCTGATGTATCCTGATATACTAGATGAGGTTGCTGAGCACTTTGCAAGACTTGATAACATATATAACGAAGATAGTGCGCAATCATCACTGTATACGGAGCAATTAATGCGCTTACTAAATGGTCAAGAGCTGAGTCGGGATTTTATGTTTCGTATTGATAGCATTCAGTTAATAGAAAAAATTGATTCCAAAGACGATGCAATTGCAGCATGGTATAAGGTTGCAAATCATATTCAGCAAATGAATAACAGAGAACAGGCTGAGCGTGTACAAGCTTTGCAAGAAAATTTTTCAGAACAAGAATGGGAAAGATTTAAGCAATGGTTGGTTAGTCAAGAAAGAAAAGACGAGGAGGGTTGATGTCAGATTTATTGGATGAGGATTTAGATTTAAATTTAAAAGATATAAATATTAAGGAAGATGAAGATTTTGATTCTGATGAGGATATGGTACAATTACCTGCTACGCTAACTGATGAGGCTGGTGAAATTGCGCGCAGGCTATACTTGATTGCTAGTTTGAAAAAAAATATTTTGCTACAGGAAATTAAAGATGCTTATGAAGAATCAGAATTAGATGCTTCTTTTGTAGATATATGTGCAAATTTTTTGAAAGATCACGGCATTGCTGTTGTTGAAGAATATGATGAAACTTTAGATGAAAAAGCTGATAAGGTTATTTTTGATGAAGCTAGAATTGATGATCCTGTACGTTTGTATTTAAAAGAAATGGGATCGATTCCTTTGCTTTCACGCGAAGAAGAGGTTGCAATTGCAAAAGATATTGAAGAGGGCAAGAAGGGGATGCTTTCTTGTTTAATAAATATGCCTTGCGCTGTTGATGAAGTGATTAATTTACTTAGTCTTGTAGTGATTTCAAAAGAAGATATTGATCCAGTTGAGGAAGAGATTTTAAAGGAAGTTGCACAAGAATTGGGTAGCACGCTAGAAGCAGATGATGATGCAGATGAAGAAGGCAATCACACAGAAGAATTACGCAAAATTTATGATGCATGTGTAGAACTGCGTTTGGATTTTAACAATGAGCAAAAGCAGGGTGTTGTGATGCAGAATTTGCACAATTTGGATACGACATATTTATCCAAGATTGTAAATGGTATTGCAGAAACCGCAAATTTAATAAATGATTTTGACGCTGCATTAATGGATATTGCAATTAAACTAGGGTACACTCGTGCAGATTTTTATAAAATGATAAAAGCAAAGCATGAAATTGGCGGATCATTTGAAGGTGATGCTAAAACAGTTGATGCTAGTTGGAAAGAATTTGTAAAAAAGTTTAAAGCATCGCAAGAGGGTAGTCAGCTATATTCTCAAATAAGCGAGATGGAAAATAAGTTTGGCATGAAAATTTATGATTTCAAAAAATTGTATATGCAGTTTGTAGACCATAAAGAAAAAGTGACAAGAGCTCGTAAAATTATGGTTGAATCAAACTTGCGCTTAGTTATTTCGATTGCCAAAAAATATACAAACAAGGGATTGCAATTTTTAGATTTGATTCAAGAAGGTAATATTGGCTTGATGAAAGCTGTTGATAAGTTCCAGCACGAACGTGGATTTAAGTTTTCAACTTATGCAACATGGTGGATCCGTCAATCTACAACTCGCGCGATTGCAGATCAAGCTAGGACAATTCGTATCCCTGTTCATATGATTGAAACTTTCAATAAAATTGGACGCGTTTCACGTAGGTTCCTAAATGAAATGGGTAGAGAGCCGACAGAGGAGGAATTAGCAAAGAAGTTGGATATGTCCATTGATAAGATCCGCAAGGTTATGAGAATTGCTAAGGAGCCTGTGAGCATGAATGCTCCTATTGGAGATGAGGAAGATAGCCATTTGGGGGATTTGTTGGAAGATAAATCATTGGTCTCAACATTTGATGCTGCAATGCAATCATCGATTAAGGAAGCAATTACTAAGGCGCTTTCTACTCTTAGCGCTCGTGAAGACCGTCTTATTAGAATGCGTTTTGGTATTGGTACAAAGCGTGACCACACACTTGAAGAAGTTGGTAAAAAATTCAAAGTTACACGTGAACGTATCAGACAGCTTGAATCGAAGTTGTTGCGCAAAATGAGCCTTCCGGGCAGAAGCCGCAAGTTACGTGATTTTATCCTCGGTTAGTAGCCTGTTTTATGTACATGATTCGCGCAATGTATTTAAAAAAGTATTTAAAAAAGCGTGTTTCAAAATAACACAAGAATACACAAAATTTTATGAAATCTATACTTTTGTTAGACTTTTGTTAAAGAATTCTATCGTATACTGCGATTTCATTCAACATAAAATTGACTGAATGTGAAAGTCGAAATAATGGCCTTTAATTGGCGAGTGTAATTCGCTTGTATCACATCTTGAGAACTCTTCGTTGCATCGTTTACTAACAGACACAAAAGATGTGTAATTGGCCATTTTGTGGCAGTGTACTTTGGGGCTGCGTATTAAGTATGGGCAAAACCTATCTTACGGTATATGCACTTTTTATTACGGCATATGCATTTTATTGTGTACGACTTTGCTTTG
Source organism: bacterium (assembly GCA_027371775.1). Lineage (GTDB taxonomy): Bacteria > Pseudomonadota > Alphaproteobacteria > CAJXXZ01 > DAHXLG01 > DAHXLG01. The sequence continues at coordinate 34,869 of DAHXLG010000003.1, read as the reverse complement.
TATCCAGCAAGGTCGGCTTACTACATCCATCATTTACAACTTCGCTTGTATCACATCTTGAGAACTCTTTGTTGCATAGTTTATCAGTAGATAGCTAAAAAAAATAAAGACTGATACATGCCGCCTTTGAGTGGCTTTCTTATATGACTTGCCACAAATCAGTTTGATTGTTAATACATCTTTTCTCTTTTTTTCTTGTATTTCTTGTATTTCTTGTATTTGATTCTAATGTGTGCTATTCTAATATTGTTGGTATGCTTAAAAATCTATCAAAGAAAATGCCAAAAATTTTCTATAATATTGGTCTGGTGATTTTATATCTTTTTTTTATTGTGAATCTTGAAGTTGAGTTTTTGACTATTATTAGTGTTCGTAAATCTTTACCCAAACCGCTTTATTTTGCTTTTCTTTTTGTGTGCACTATTTTGTTCGTGGTGTTTACATACGGCACATTTATTGGGGAAGTGAATCGTGTTGGTATCATGATTTTTTATTCTATCATTATTGCAAGTGAAGTTTGGTTGTTATCTTTATTGCCTAGGATGATGTGAGGTGTGTTTTTTTGAAGTCCTGTTTTTGGCCAAATTAATTGCTTAGCATTTTGTGTGGAACTATCCATCTTTTGTAAATCGGATATTATTTTGAGTTTGATAGATTGCTTATGCATTTATCTTGGTTATGTTTTATCATTGATAATAGAGACCTTCTGGTTTTCTGAGAAGAGTGATTATCGATTGTTGTAATGGTATTTCAAGCTTGCATTTTAGTTTTTGTACACAACTTTTGCAGAGCCATCGGCTGCTGCTTTTGCATCTGCTGTTGTGTGGTATGTTTTTGTTCCAATTTCTGTTCCAGCATTGCGCAGACTGCGTATCATAGGTTCTGTTGTGCAAGGGCATCCGCATTGTGCTGCCATATCAAAACGCGTTTGATAGAATACAACATCGTTGAATAGTCCAGCATCATCAACATCGGGTGAAATACAAAATACTTGTTGCTGGTTGTTTTGCAAGGCTGCTAGATTCAGCAGCTTACCTTTGCTTAGTGGTTTGTTTGATTTGTTTGGTCCATGACTGATCATCAGCCACGCTACTGTATTACATATTTTATATCGATCATTTTTTTCAAGAACTGCGCTGCGTTGCCACTGTAACCATCTTGTTGGATTAGACATGTTCATTGTAAGCTCAGGCAGAATATGGAAATAATCATTTTTATCAATTATGCTTTCGCCTTTTTCTAAAATGGTGAGGTTAGGTAGTTTGCAAATTTGGTCGGTACAATAGTATTTGCTTGTTGAATAAATTCCATTGATAATTGTTGGAGCTTGTTGTTCATTGTATCCATATAATCTGCAAAATGAGACTTGGTTTGGTATATCGATGCAATTTGCTTGCTTAGGAAGCAAGATATAGTTTTTTCCTGGAATGCGCACAAGGTTTTTGTTTACAGAAAATGTGAATGGTTTGCCGTTACAATCTTTTGTATACCTGCTTTGTATTCCAAGCGTTTTGTATGGAATAAATCCTGTAAACGTGTTTTCTGTGGATAATCCATTTTCAGTTGCAGCTGCGCAAGGTAGATATCCAAAACGTAGCAAATATGCTTGCATTGCGATTCTTATATAATGAAATTTTTCTTCATTTGCGCGTTGATGTTTTGCAATCGTAATCGTGTGCCAGATTGGTGTGATGCATGATACGGCAATTCCTGCGATTGCAATTGCAAGTGATATTTCAAGTAGCGAAAATGCTTTTGTTTTCTGCTTGAAAAATTTCATATAGTGTTCTTTACAAAAGTATTTTTGATCAAGTTTCATGTGTTATGATTTTACATGTGCTGGCTAATATATGCTAGCGTTTTGTGTGTATTTAAGCATTTTGTTCTTAAGCTTTGTATATCAATTGAGTTTCGCACCTATTCTTTATTATAAAAAAAATATTAAAAATATCTCGTACGATATAATCGAGCTAAGAAGGTGTAAGTTTCTTGTCCCGTTATTATGGTACTTTGCTATTTCGTAAGATACCGATCGAGCTGTGTAAGAAGATAAGGTTGTGTTATTATGATGCGCAAATTTACAGTTGTGTATCAAAAATATATACAAAATTACTCAGATAGGAGTCTTGTTGTATAGCTCTACAATTTTATGATTTGATAATATCGATACTATTATCTAATATGCATAATCTCTTGGTTTAATTAAGTGCATTGTGTCTAAAATACGGGTTGTTATTATAATGAACCGCTACGCTTTATAGGTTTTCATTTTTCTATGTGATTAATGTGTATTTCATTGTTTGATATTAAGCTAATATATTAAGCTAATATATTAAAAGCTAAGGGAACTCGATATACAATGTGCATGTTTTTTGTTTTGTTGGTTGCACTATGCCGTTGCTTGTGCATCCGCTAATTCTTATTATGCCTGTCGTATTATCTTCGTTGCCATCGATTTTTAGTTTTATTGTTAATGCATCTTTTGATGTTAGCAATCCAGATTTGTTAGGTCCAGATAATAATAACCAATGTCCGATCAATCCTTGTGGATTGTATTCAACGTTGAAATATCCGCCAATTGCTGGAATCGATTGTTTTTGCGTCATCAATCCTGCTGCAATTAAGTGCTCGAAGAAGTATTTTTCTTCGCCATGATCAAGTACTCCATCTCCATCGCCTTTGTGCGCGATATCAATTGCATTGCCATTATAGTCACCAGGTATTGTGCCATATGTTGATCTGAATGTTTCAATGTTGATTCTAAGCGCTTCTATTTGATTTACCGTTTTATCAATGCGTGCGTTGTGTAGCATTTGCTGTCCTTTTAAAACAGCCATTGTAAGTACGCCAATAATAGCAAGTGAAATTGCTACTTCAAGAAGCGAAAAAGCTTTTACAGAGCCCGTGCGCAGCCAATTAAATTGACGTGCTGAGATTAATCTTGCTGAGTTTAACGCAGTGTTCAAGTTCGAAAACGTAGCAGATATTGTGCTCTTTATCGCTTTTAATATTAAGTATGTATCCATTTTCATTATTTTATGTAAACCTTTAGTATTATGCAACTTATGCTTTGGATGGTGGGTGCGATGATAAGTTTGCTAGGCTTCGATATACAGCACTTGATTTTCCAGCAGGTTTGCCATGTATTGGATCAATTGATGTTTTTAAATATTCCAACGATAGATACCTAAATGATAAGCAAATGCTATCATATTGACTTACTAATCCTGTGATATATAAATGTTCGAATTTATATTGACATGCTACTGCTAGGCCTGGTTTGCTTGCGTTTCCTGAATCTTCAGTAACTGTTACAAGTCTTGCAAGAATGACATGGTCTACTATTTGGTTGCTCAAAAACATGCTATGGATTGATGCATCGATTGATCCAAATGAAGCAATAACTTTCAATTCATGTGCACATAATCCTGATGGGATTAAATCATGAGCCAAGCTTTCTTGACGAATTCCTCGTGTCAAACCAAATTCGTACTCGCTTATTGGACAATAGTTGGCTAGTACAATTTCGCCAGTTCCTGTCCCGATTTTTGCATGTGAATCTGAATGTGTATGATACTTAGGGGTAGTACCTTGTGCAATTGCCATGATCCATTCTGGTTCTTTGGATGTTGCCGTGGTGTGGTTTTGTAATTGGCTATCTATAGCTTCTAGAATAGCCTGATTGCGTGATGACATTAGTTTCTCCTTTCCTTTTATCTTTTTTTTATCTTTTTTAGCCGCCTGATGCTGCTTCGCCTAGATTAATCAAGCTATGATATGAAGCAGCATTTGAACCAGCAGATACACCAGTTTTTGGATGAATCGAATCTTTCGTATATTGAATTCCAAGATACCTAAATGATAGGCAAATTAAGTCGTTTTTGCTTACAAGACCAGTGATATACAAGTGTTCAAATGTATATGTGCTTACTGATTTTAAACCGTTTGTTTCGGTAGAACCTCCAGCTGAATCTGGTGTTATAGCAATCAATCTTGAAATTGTAACTGTATCAATTACTTCGTTATGTGCAAATGATGCATGTATCGCTGAATTGATCGAAGCAAAAGATGCGACAACTTTAAGCTCATGTGCGCATAGGCCATTTGGTACTAAATCGTTTGTCACGCTTTCTCTTTTTACTCCACGTGATAGCCCAAAACGATAATCTCTGATTGGACAAAAATGTGCTAATGTAAGCTCATGACTGGCGTTTTTAGTTACAGCTTTTGTTTCAGATTGTGTTAAAATCTTGCTGCCTTGTTTAATTGACATCATCCATTCTGGCTCTTTAGATATTGTCGGATGTGCTCTTAAATTATTATCTAATGCATCTAAAATTGCTTTGTTTTTTGACATGTTCTATCTCCTTCTCTAACCCTTATTTACCTAGGTTCGCAACAAGACGTATAGATACTGTTAACTCTTCCAACTGGAAGTGTGGTCTCAAGAACAACACAGCTTTGTATACACCCGGTTGTCCAGGAACTTCTATAACAGTAACTTTACCTTCACGTAGAGGGTATTGTGCTTTCAATGATTGCGGAGCATTGTCTGAAAGTAACACGTAATCTGCTAGCCATGTTTGCAAGTAGTTTTCAACTTCACTTGCTGTCATGAAAGAGCCGATCTTATCGCGGATCATAATCTTGATATAATGCGCAAATCTTGAAGCATTTAGCAAGTATGGAAGGCGCGCAGAAATGCTTGCGTTAGCCGTAGCTGATGGCAAGTTGTATTTCTTAGCTTTTTGTGTGCTCTGTGCGCCGAAGAATACAGCGTAATCTGTACCTTTTGCATGACAAAGGCTGATGAAACCAAGGTCGCTTAACTCTTTTTCACGTCTATCTGTTATAGCAACTTCGCTAGGACACTTAAGTTCAATATCGCCATTGCTTGTCTTGAATGAATAAGCTGGCAAAGCTTCAACTTTACCACCGCCTTCTACACCGCGGATTGCGGATGTCCATCCATAGTTAGCAAAAGCTGTCGTGATTCTTTGTGCTATCACGAACGCTGGGTTACCCCAACAGAATTTTTGATTATCAAATCCGTCTACGCTTTCTTCATAAGCAAATTCTGCGCAAGGATAAACCTTAGCACCATATGGTAAACGCATCAAAACGCGTGGCAATAGCAAGTTCATGTAACGAGAATCTTCTGTTTCTCTAAATCCGTTCCAAGATGCTAGCTCTGAGCTTTCAAAGATCTTTGCTAAATCACGTGGAGTTGGTAAGCTGCTGAAGTTTTCCAAATCAAACATGTTAGGGTTAACAGCTGATATACAAGGGGCATGCGCTGCCGCTGCTAGTGTTGATAAGTGCCTTAGAAGAGTAATATCTTGTGCTCCTCTTCCAAAGTAGAAATCTGCTACCAAGCATGAGTATGGTTTTCCACCTAATGTACCGTATTCTTGTTCATATACTTTCTTGAATAGAGCGCTTTGATCAAATTCGATTGCTTTATCCAAATCGTTGAACAATTCATCTTTTGTAATTGATAGTACGCGTATTTTCAAACGTGTGCTCAATTCTGAATTGTGCATTAGGAAATACAAACCTCTCCATGTTGCTTCAATTTTTTGCAATTCAGGGGAATGCATGATCTCGTCTAATTGTGTTGATACTGTTGAATCGATTTTTGCAATCAAGCCAATTATAAATCCATATACATCTTTTACAGCATGTGTTTCACTATCACTCAATGCTTTTATGAAGGCAATGAATAACCCCTTTAGGTAATCAAAATTGCTTTCTGGCTTCAACAGTTTTGTTTCTTCCAAAATTGCTTTGATTGTTGGAGCTTCAGCATTATCTGCTTCTGATGCAATAGCATCACGCAATTCTTTCTTTTCAATAATTTCTGCAATTTTTGCAATTAATGCATCGTTGCCGTCTAGTTTTGCTATTAAGTCTACTAGTCCAATTCTGTTGTCTAATAATGCTTTTAGCTCAGGCATTTGACGTGCGATTTGGTATGGCCCAAAGTCATCCATTGTGGCAAATGAAATTGGGAAACGTTTTGTGCCTCTTTCTTCTCCTTCAGCTACTTTTGTAAGCATGTCTTTTACAGTTACTGTAACCTTAGGGTTGATTGATGCTAACACTGAATTGAAGTTGTCTCCATCAATTTCAATGAACGCTCTTTCGCGCAAATCTACTAGATTAGGTGCATTTTCTGCTGCTAAATCAGCTATTACACCAACTACAAAAGGTAATTCCTTCTTTTCGATTGCATCCCCAGTTTCTACATCGTATGTAATTTTAACTCTAGGTGATCTAATTCTTAAAAGAGCGTGTTGAACACTGCTACTCATGATTTTTTTCTCCTTAAAATAAATTAGACTTGAAAAGAGTTTAAAAAGTATCACAGCGTATGAAGTATTTCATTTACTAATGTTGATATATAGGCAATACAGATGTATCATAGTCAAAAAACATCTAATTTTGCTTATTTTACGAGCAGCAGCTTTTTGCTATTTTGTCAAAAATTTTTCGCGAAAATTGTTATAATTTTATTTTAGGCAAGAAAAATTATATGCAAGTTAGTGCTTGAGTTATAGTTATTGGATGAGAATTTTGTTTATTATTAATCAAATATATAGCTTTTATTAATGCAAGAGGTGTGGCAATTGATGTTCCATGCAAGCTGTTTATTCCAAATGTTTGATTGGCTATATTGCCTAATTTAATGTTTTGTCCTGGAGCTCTTAGAACATATTTACTATTATATTTTGAATAATTACTAAAGTCTGCTAGTTTTTCAAATTTTAGATTGCCAAGGCCAAAAACGCTGAATTTAGTGGCTGCTACAAGAAATATTCTTCCAGTGTTTTCTTTGCAGTCACTTGCTTGTGCGAGAGTTAGCAGTGATTTTCCATATGGGTTTGATTCAAGAGATTGGCCATCATTGCCTGCGGCGATTAGTATTGGCACTGTTTTTGCAGTTTTTAACAGCGCTGTTTTTGCAGTGTGTGATAATTGACGATAGCTAGGAGCAAATGATAACGATATGCTAATTGCCTGAGCTCCGTTATTGAGTGCATGTTCGAGTGCTGCTGGCAAGTCTTGGTCTGATTGTATTTGTATTGGTATGATTTGAGCGTTTTTGAGCAGACCATGTTTGCCGATAAACAGATTTGCAATATCTGTGCCATGATTGCTAAACTTGATGTTGCCTGAATAATCAAACATAGGTACTTTGCTTATAACAGAGCTTCTATGAGTGATATTGCGTTGTGCAATAATTTGTTTTCTATTTATTTTGTCTAAATCAAACGCGGAATCTATGATTGCTATGCGATATGTTTTTGTGCAATCTTTAGTGATTCCAAGACGTTTATTTAGGAAATATCCAGCAGTCACGTGATCTGATGAAATGAATAATGCTACAAAATACGATATAACAAAAAGTTTCCATAATCGGTTATGTTTATGAAATTTGCGTTCCCATTTTCCACGGTGCATTAATTTTTTGCGAAAATATAGCTTTGGATCTTGTGTTTTTTTATCACGATTTTCATCAGATTTGCTCATTTTTTTCATTATATCAATTTTAGATACATAGTGCAAAAATATTATTGATATGTTTTACCTTTTCGAATAAATAATGTGATATCTGCATAGCTTTATGCACAATTTTTTTTGCTAATTTCTTGAAATTGTTTAATTCGTGTTTGAGTTTTCTAAATTTTCGGCTACTATTATGCACAGCACTCTTCTTTCAATTTTTTTGATAATTTTTTGAGAGTTTCAAATGCTTGTGATTGATTATCGATTTCTGTCGTAAAAGCTTGTATAAATATCAAAATTATATATTCGTTGTTTTAGTACGTGGTGATATATCTTGCTGTTTCTGCAATTTATTAGTTTATTTTTTACATAGCCAAGCCGTTCCAAGTCGTTAGAAATTTTGTATTTGTTTGTGTTTAAAAATATAAATTTCATCTTTATTTGTTATGTGTAATTTCAAGTGCGCGAAAAAATGGATAAGAAATAAAAATGGATAAGAAATTAATTTTTTCATAGTAGTTAACAGGCTAAAATTAGTCAAATTTTAATAGTATGCTTTTGTTAGTGAGTTGCTTAAAATGCTTTAGCTAGCGTGATTTATATAAGTTTTTGTGCGCTTGTGAATTCATAAGTTGTGCCATTATGTTCGAATGCGATTTTTGTGCAGTGTAGATATATTCGTTTTTCTTTATTATATGTTTTGCTGCTGTATTTGTTATCTCCTAAAATATTGCTGCCGTGCATTGCTGAGTGTATGCGTATTTGATGCTTGCGTCCTGTTGTTGTTGTAAATTCAACTAAATTTTTTGTTCGATCAAGTACTCTATAATGAGTTGTAGCTGGTTTTTCATCAATTGCATCATTCCAGGTGCCTGAATCTTCAAGATTTTGTGTGCTCGATAAAATTGCATTATATACTTTTTTCAGTTTGTGCTCGCGTATTTGCTGTGATAATATATCCGCCATCTGTTTTGTTTTTGCAATTACCATTATTCCAGTGGTTGTTTTGTCTAGTCTTTGGACTATAAATGCATTTGTTAAATATGCAATCGAACCTTCTTCACCCTGACAGGCTATTCCATATGGTTTTTCAATTATAGCAAAATCGCTTGTTTCATGTACTATCATTTCTTTAATTGAGCTAAGATTTACGATTTTTTCTGATATGTTGACTACAATGTTTTTTAATTCCACTATATCCTGAGCGCTCATTTGCATGCTCAGTTTTGTATTTTTTCCATTTACTCGAATAAGTTTTTTACGTACAAGCTGACATAGAGTAGGGTATTCTATCTTAGGTAGGTGATATCTTGCCCATTTGCGTAGTGTCCATCCGTTTTCTTGTTGGGTAATAATGTGTTGGGTAATAATGTATTTTGATTGCATTTTATTTATCATATCTTCTAATGCTCTGTTTTAGTAGCTATTTGTTAGTAAAAAATATATTAGGTTAATAAAGTAGATGTCATGTGGTTGTAATTAATTTTATATATGTTGTAAATGATGTTTATTTTTTAAATGATTACCAAGCTAGTTTTGCGCTTAATTGCTATCATGGAACTTTTATTCCGCAACTTTTATAGCTATCGCCTAGAGCCTTTGATAGCTAGTGCCCAGAAGCTTTTAGTCTTGTTTTTATGTGCTTGATTGCGTAAGCCTGTTTTGCGCTTAATTGCTATTATGCAACTTTTACAGCTGCGCCTACAGCTTTTAGTTCAGCTGCGATTTTATCTGCTTGATCCTTAGGGAATGAGCCTAGAGAGCTTGGAGTAGCTTCAGATGCTTTTTCTACGAATTCCTTGGCAGAAGATAGGTCTTTTTGAGTAATCGCTCTAACTTGCTTCATCACATCAATTTTCTTTTCTCCTGCGCCTACTAGCAATACTTCAAATTCTGTCTTTTCAACAGCTTCTACTGCAGGACCTTGAGCGACAGCAACAGGAGCAGCAGCGCTTACACCCCATTTTTCTTCGCATTGCTTAACTAATGCTAATGCATCCAATACGCTTAGTTTTTCTAATTTTTCAATAATATCGAGTATGTTTTTGTCTGTCATTTTATTCTCCTTATTCCTATCTTTCGATTCAATTGCTTTGTGCTTCACATTTAGCTTTTAGTACACGAAGCATATTTTCTCCTACTACTTTAATAGCACGTAATAGCCTAGATTGCAATTCCTCTTTTGAACTGATGCTTGAAAGTGCAACGATTGTACTAGATTCGTATGTTTCGTTTGCGCTTGCGCCTGCTTTGATTTTTACATTTTCCTTTGAATAATCAAGTAAAAACTTAGCGCTTTGACAAGCTTTGAACAAATCGTCGCTTAGAATCAACAACCTTTCTTCTTTTAGATCGCTGTTCAAAGAGCTGTAGTTTGTTCCTTCAAAAGCGATTTTTGCAAGATTGTTTTTGATTTTCATAATCTTTGTGCCTTCTTTTGCTTCTCTACGCGCTTTATCAAATGCATCAAATGGAAGTTTTTTGTGTTCAAGCAAAAGTACGATGCTCGAGTTCTTTAGTTCTTCTTTGAATGCTTTTACCAGTTCTTTTTTTTCATTTTTAAACATCGTGTTCTCCTTTATTGTGCTATGTTCAAGCGTACGCTTGGACCCATTGTTGTTGATACAAATACGCGCTTTATGTAGTTGTGTGGCTTAACAGCGTTTGGTCTTGCTTGTTTTACTGAATTAAACACTGCTTCAAAGTTTTTAACCAAATCATCGCTTTTGAAGCTTGCTCTGCCAATTGAGCAGTGTATTAAGCTGCCGTTCGAACGGAATGCTATTTGACCTGCTTTTTGTGTTTTTACTGCTTTTGCAATGTCTTTTGCTTCAATTACTGTGCCAAATTTAGGGTTAGGCATTTTGCCTTTTAGAATTCGTCCAAGACCCATTTTTGCCAATTCAGGCATGATATCGATTGTTGCTAAATAAACATCGCAATCAATTTCTTCCTTCTTAACTTTTTCGAACAAATCTTCGAATCCAACATGTTCTGCTCCTGCATCTTTTGCTGTTGTATGATCTGTTTTTGCAAACACTCCAACAACAACCTTTTTTCCAAGACCAGCTGGTACATGTTCTACTACGCCTCTAACAACTTGGTCTGATTTCTTGCCATCAATTCCAAGAACAAAAACTATATCAACTGATTCGCGCGCATTTGCATTGTCTATTAGAATATCAAATGCTTCTTTTGCTTCGTATTGACGATCTGAGATCTTTGCTCTGAAATCATTTAAACGCTTACATACTTTTTTAGCCATTTTGAGCTCCTGTCATTGTTCCTGTAATTCTAAGACCCATTGAACGAGCTGAACCGGCTACAATTTTCATTGCTTGTGATACATCGCGTGCGCTTAGTCCTTGCTTCATTTTACAGCTACGATTGAAAAAGTTGATAATGAAAAAGA
>DAHXLG010000003.1:0-23938 GCA_027371775.1 bacterium | reverse complement strand
TAGTCCTTGCTTCATTTTTTCTTCTGCTACTTTTTTGATTTGGTCCCAAGAGATTGCTCCAGCTGATGTTCTGCCAGGTGCACAGCTCCCCTTTGCTAGGCCAATTTCTTTGCGGATCAAATAAGAAACTGATACGCCTTTTACGGTGAAATCGAATGTTCTATCTGAATACGCTATTATGCCAACTCTCATAGGCATGCCTTTTTCTAAATTCTTGGTTGTTTCGTTGAATGCTTTACAGAATTCCATAAGGTTTAAACCTTTTTGACCAAGAGCTGGTCCAACTGGTGGAGAAGGTGTTGCGCTTCCAGCAGGGACTACTAGTTTTATAAAACCAATTTTTGTTTTGTTCGGCTTACTCATTTGTTCCTCTTTTTCTATATTATTCTTTAATCAGTTATACGCTTTATTGACTTAAATGGCAACTCTACAGAGATTTGTCGGCCCAAAATTGGAATGGTAACGTTTGCCATTTCTTTTTCATTATCAACTTTTTCAATCGTAGCTGTAAAATCTTCAAAAGGAGCCTCTAGCACTTTCACCATTTGACCTGCTGTGAATGATTGTGCTTGTACTTCCATGGATGCTTCGATTTTTGCGCGCATTAGCTCTATTTCCTCATGGCTAGTTGTGATAGGATTCAGATTTTCATCTAACATAAGGTTCATTACTTCTAATCTATTTAGAATATCTTGCATTTTTGGTGTTAAATCCATTCTCAAAAAGATATAGTTAGCCATGTTAGCGCGTTTAGTAGTGCGCTTAGCTTTATCTGTTCCATGATATGGCACGAAAAACTCGCTAAATAGTTCTTTTGCGTGCATTTTTGTAAGCAGCTCTTGCAATGCCTTGATCGCATTGTTTTCTGCGCCAGTCGGACATTTTGCGATATACCACTTCATTGATCACATCCTTCTTCGAAATTACGAACTCTTTTCACAGCTAGACTTTTTAAACCAAAAGTGACTGCCAGGTGACAAAATTCAGTTTTTGCTTTATTTAGAACTAACATAAGAGCTAATATAGCATATATTGTGGAGTTTTTAAAGGGTAAGAATATTGTTAGCGCTCTTTGTAAAAAAAGTTCTAATTGTGTAAGTTTGATTTTGTTTTTGTGTAATTATTTTCGCTGCTATATTTCTTTGCGGATAATTTTGCTTCGACGAATATATAGTATTTAGCCTAAGGTAAATTGATCACGAATATGCATAAAAAATAATATACAATATGAATGAGTTTTCTATGAGTTTATAGTCTCGTTTTATATAATGCATACTATAAAGTTTCGATAATCGTATGAAGTTGGAATTATTAAAAATGAATTGTACTTGGTTTGATGGATAGTTTGCTGCTAAGATTAGTGCTCAAAACTGCTAATTTTTTATTATTTAGTGTTTTTAGTTAAATGAAAAGTTGTGTTTAATTTACTTGGAAATTTAAATTAGACTTTATTTCAAATAAGATTGCTCTTGCTACAATTTTCGATATCCAGCTTGGCTCGTCTTCTCCAGTTTGGTTAAGAAATTCTTCGATTAGTTTTTTTGCCCAATGCATTAGTTTCTCTTCTTTTTTAAGTTTTGTGGATAAAGAGCTTATGAAACGGATGAAATATAATGCTGTGTTCTTCTGAAAATCGTAGTTGTAATTTGTATAATACCACTTAGCTCCTTCTTCAAATGCTGCAATGCGGGCACCTTTTTTTAATATTATTATTTGATCATCACAATTATTCGTGCGGATAAATGGTTTCTTTTGAGAGCATGCATTAAAAATATCAACTACAATAGCTTGTGCAAGTTTCAAAGGCATAATGAAATTTTTCATATCTAATATTTGTTTTAGTTTGACTCCTTCAATTTCTTCAATTAGTGGAATGAAAACTAAATAATAGTCTCCAAATTTGTAGACTTTATTACGTGCTCTTGCTATTTCATGCTCTTCATTTTCGTAGACAAGCATGCTTTGTTCATTTGTGTTGAATAGTACTTTGAATATGGTTCCTCCACAGTCTATTCCTGTATATTCTAATATTTCGATCTCTGTTTCAGTTGACGATATTTCTTGCTCAACTTTAAATTTTATCCATTCCTGCCCTTTTGAGTTTTCAAAGGTTGCTTTTACTTCTGCTTTTGAGCTAGAATTTCTGGCTATTTTAATAAAATCTTTCAAATCTTTCGCAGCTGTTGTAGTCTCTTCTTTTTTTTGATTTTTCATCATTTCATCATATTGTGCAATTATAGTATTGCGTAAATTTAAAATATCTTCTGCATGAGCTTTTTGTGTGTTAGGTTTTGTTTGCATGAATATTTTTTTTGCAGTTAAATACGATATTATTTTATCAATTTTTGATATGATTAAATCCTTAGTGAGTATGGTTTGTGCTGTTTTATTAAAAAAATCATCATTATTGACAGTTTCTCCAATTCTTTTATTCCATTTTTTTTCCAATAAAAGACGTATATTTGCATGCCATGAAGATACATTTTCGACTTTGGTACTTATATCTTGCATTGTGCATGCAATATCCTTTAGTTGATTAAACGTATTAGGTGCGAAATATTCAAATGGCGTTGGCGTTGTTCTAAAATCGATGAATCTTACGATTGGAGGTTTGGTTGAAAGCATTATGTTGTTGATGTCAAAATTATAAAATCGATATGTTAACATGACATCTAAGACTACATTTGTTATTTCGTTAGCAAGTTCTAAGGATAGTTTTTCTGTTTTTTTTAGGAAATTATGAATTGTAATTCCTGGGATGTATTCCATTGCTACGACATATTTTTCGGGTCTGCCAATTGTTTTTATGTTTTTTCTTTGAAAGTCACAAAATGGGTACGCAGTAGTACTAATCATTCTTGCTATGTGATGATTTAAAATTTTACGTGCTTCTATTTCATATTGCAAGCTCGAATTTCCTATTTTGATTGCAAAAAGATCGCATTTATGAGTGGCTTTGAAAACTATGCCTTCTGAACCATTGCCTATGACTTCTTCTAGTTGAAAGTCAATTAAAGGGCCATTTTCTTTTAAAGGCATCTTGATTTGCGCCCATTTTGGATTGTATTGTTTGTAGGCTTGAAAAATCTCCTTGCGCTGTTGAACAGTTTCATTTGATGGCGATTGGTCAAATTCAATAGATTCAATGAAATCATATATTGTCCATGCTGTATCAACTTTTGGTAGTGCGAGTGGTGATATGTTATCTGTGTTAATGTCAATTATTTTTTGTAATTCATTTATAAGGCCTTGTGTTTTTGGGTCATTAGGTGGATATGTTGTAAATTCATCTAGGGATATCGGTGTTTCTTGCGCTGGTACCATCGGCTTCGCTGCTTTTGGTCGGTTGGTATGATTCTAGCGCGTTAGCATCAGATGGTGTTGTGTCTTGCAAAGTTAAAAATTCTTCGTTTAAGTTAGTTGAACTCGTATTGCTACTGCTCCATTCGGGTATTTCAAATTTCTGAGCGAATCGCATATGTTTTTGTTTATTCAAGTATGAGACAAATGCTTGAGTTCTGTTATCTTCGATAGTTTCTTCTTTTGAAGGCCATTTGCATTGTGCATATAAGCAAACTGATTCTAGCAATGCTAAATCTTCTTTTTCTAATCTTTTATCAAAAAACTCTATTTGATTATCTTTTTTTGTGATTCCATATAGATTAGCTTGGCTAACAATAGGGTAGAGTAATAATACCATTAAATATTTCATGTTTTTTATTATATATTATTTTTTGTAGTTATAGTATTTGTTGATCTGCATGATAATATTGCAAGAATAAGCTATTGTGGATTTTATATTGAATACAAACGTTTGTTGTGATATTTCATAATTTTCAGTTTTTACATACAATTTCACTAATATACATGAGGTAGCGCAAATGAAGTACGTAATTAAAGGGCCTAATACTGCATCTGGTGAAGTTGTGATTTCTGGTGCGAAAAATTTTTCAATTAAAGCATTGGCGCTATCGTTGTTGCAAGATGGTGTAATGGAGTATCACAATGTGCCAAATAATATCGATGTTTTTAAGACAAATGAGATGCTGCGTGCTCTTGGCGCCAAAGTTGAGTTTGATGCGCAAAAAAAATATGCTCGCGTTGAAGCTTCTTCTATCGTAAATGTTTTAGAGGATGATACTCATGCTAATATGATGGTTTTTTTGATTGGCGCTAGTTTGATTCATAAATATGATTATGTGCGTTTTCCTAAGATGAATAAAGGATGTCCTTTGGGTAAACGTGCCGATGATTTTCATATTATGGCGTTTGAAAATTTTGGAGTTAGTTCTCTTGAAAGCGAGAATGAATATGTGTTTAAAAAAGAGTTTCCATTAGTTGGTTGCGATATTGTGTTGCCATATCCATCTGTTGGAGCTACTGAAACTGCGATTTTCCTAGCTGCTAAGGCAAATGGAATGACGCGTATTTTTAATGCAGCAATAGAGCCAGAAGTGCAAGCATTGGTGACAGCGCTTATCACAATGGGTGCAAATATTTTCTTTGTTGGTGATAGAGAAATTGTTGTGCATGGAGTTGAGAAATTGCATAGCGTACGCGTTGATATTCATGGTGATTACCTAGAGGCTGCTTCTTGGGCAATAATGGCTGCTGCGACTGATGGAGAGATTGTTGTTCGTGGGGTGGTGCCAGAATTGATTGGTGCTTTTTTAGGTATTTTTAATATGATGGGTGGCAGTGTTAAGCGTCTTGGAGATGACGTTTTAAAGTTTTCTCGTGCAAGGAATTTTATTCGTCCAGAGAGAACGATGGTTCTTGAAACTGGCGTTTTTCCTAAGTTACGTACAGATTTACAGCCGCTTCTTGCTGTACTCGCTGGTGTACATAATATCAAAACAATTGTGCATGATACTGTTTATAATGATCGCGTACGGTATGTTGAAACGTTTAGGCAATTTGGTCTGCGTGCAGATGGTTCGCATGATTGCTTTGATAATAAGTGTAGGTTTCATGAAAGTAGTGGCACGAAAAGCATGCATAGTGCTTTGATTGATGGTCTTGATGGAGAGTTGGTTGCGCCGTCTAATGTGCTTGTACCTACCACAATTCGTAGTGGTATGGCGGAAATTATTTTAGCTGCTGCAGCTTGTGGTATTACGGTTATTGATAAAGTTGAAGTGATTGAACGAGGGTATTGCGATTTGTTTAATAAGCTTGTGCAGATTGGTATCAATATTACAACTTTAGAGTGATGTTACAACTTTAGTATAGCGCATTGGGATAAAACATATGATTTATCTAGCTGCTTTTGTTCTTACAAGAGTGTTAAATATGCAATTTTGTTGCAAGCGCAGTATGTTGAGCCAAGATATTGCCATTTTGCAGATTCTTTTACAATGAAATATTCTGCAAGGTTTTATGAATAGTTAGGAAACATTATTTATAAATATGTTGTGAATAGATTTTCTATATTTGCTTGGTTATAATTAATTTCATAAACTTCTCTTGTTTCATTCGTTTGTAATTTAGAGTAAGTTTCATTAAATAGTTTCATATAATTATATCTGATTTCATAAATATCTGATTTTTGAATATTTTTTAATTGTGCTTCAAAAATTGTTTTTATCAATTTAAGTGCTTTATTTAGTGAATACCCAAAATCTTTTTTTTCAAAAACATTTAAATCAACAAGTTTAACTTCGCAATTTGGAGTGATAATTATATTTTTTAATTCTAAAAACATTAATTCCATATATAGATCTGAAGCTTTTGTAATTATTTGAAAAATTTGTTTTACTATGCTAATGATTTGTTCCTTTTTCATAGTTTTTTTAAATACTAAATGATCAAGTTTTTCGCCTTCTACGTATTCAAGGCAAATTGCTTCCATGTTTTCTTGAGTTTTAATTATTTCTTTTGAAAGCATTCTGCATGTATTTTGTTGTAATGGAGTGTCAGCAATTTTATTATATGATTTGCAATAATCAACTAATGAATATTTTGTTTTTATTGCTATTTTTTGTTGTCCATCTTCAGCTAAAAGTAGTCCCGAAAGTGCTCCTTGTGTGATTAATTTTTCTATGTGCACACTATGTTTAGTTCCATCAGTAAATTGTATATTTGAGAATAGATCTGCAAAGTAGTTTTGAAAAGTCGATGATTGTAGTAATAAATTGCGAATTTCTAGATCTATTTTTGGGTTTTGTAATAACATTAGTGGAGTTTCAAAACTTGCAATGAAAAAATTAGATCCTATGACCATTAATTCATTATTATCTAAAACCAATGGAAGTCTTATTAGCTTATTGAAGACTAATTTATTATTGTTATTTAAAAAACATAAATCTTGCATAACAGGATTTACGTTCCATTTATAGAATTTTGTTTTATCTTTGGGATCAATCATGTATAATTTTTCGATTTGATTAGGTTGTTCTGAAAAATTTATTAATATTGTGGTATTTTGATATTTCAAGCAAGGTAATTTTAATGGTACTCTTATTATAGGTTCTTTATAGTCTGCTTGTCCTTCATGGTCACAAGTTGCTAATGGTATTTTTTCAAACATTTTAATTTCTTCGCCTGTATTTTTTGGTTGGCTATTTAATTGTGTTGTAAATAATATCGTAAAAAGAATGTGAATTAACATTAATATTAATTATATGTTTTTCTGATTAAATGTCAACATGGCCTATTTTTTGTTTGCAAATATTAATTAGAATTGTTTTGATATTTCATTTTGATTTGCTAGAAGGGCTAAAATTATACTAAAATGGTTAAAGTGTGATGTGAAATATTTTTCATTATCTTATTCTCTTGTTATTTCAATCTTAATACCCTAGTTTGATAATATTTTGATATAGATGCCACGAGATTTCAACTTTGATTTGTAGTCTTTACTTTTCTTTGTAGATTAAAAGAAATTCTGATAAGTTTGTAAAATTATATTTTCATTAAATTTTTTTTGACAATGATTCATCTTTTTATTATTTTTCACTATTGCTTTGCTAAACAAAGTAACTATTTTTATCGCTCCTTGCTATGGTGATTAAAGTAGTCTTGAAGCGTTTGGGCGATGATGAGTGGTGCTTTAAAATATATATTTATTGCTTTGTTTCATATTGGTAGGGTAATTAGAGTGTTAAATTTTTTAGTTATTAAGTGATTATATAAGTCATTATTGAAGGATTCTCAAAACGTTTCTGGCGTTTGATCATTTATGTTAATGGAAATTGTATCCGTTTTCATGATGCTGTTAATTTTTTGCCAAGTTACTTCTCATTGAGCCTTTGTTGGATTTTGCATAAATCTCTTATTATTTTCCAGAAGCTAGAGCCCGAGGTTTCTTGTATGGAGCTATAATTAATGTCGTCTATCGAGTGTTAGTAAGCTAAAATAGATTTCTTTATTATTGTTTGTTTTTATTATTTATAGTATTTTTGTGATTGTTATACAATTTTCATTTTTCAAATATTCGTTGTTTGGAGTTTTTTCGGCTTAGTGGGAATAAAATTGGGTCTTCAAGTTCTGTTACTTCGTGATTAAAATAATGAAGTTCAGAAAATAAGCTAATTGTGTGCCATATGATTAAGCTTCAGTTTTGTTGTAAGTAGCAATATTTATTTTTCTAATTGCAGTTTGATTTTAAAATATTTGATTTGTTTTCAATTGCATAAGTACTTTTCAAATTTATAGAAAAATGTTATCATCTAGCGAGTATGGAGAGATGGCCGAGTGGTTGAAGGCGCCGGTTTGCTAAATCGTAGTACGGATTCAAGTCTGTACCGAGGGTTCGAATCCCTCTCTCTCCGCCAACAATTTTAGTTTCGCAAAAATTATTGGTCAGTTGCGTCGCTTGCGCTTTCTGTCCGCCATAACTTCGTTATGTCCAGTTGCGTCGCTTGCGCTCCTTTCGGCCATAATTGCAAAGAAATAAAGGCGTGCCATATGCCAGGTGAGAGCTATATCAAATATGCTGCTAGAAATACTTATCAGAAGCTTATGGAATTAGATATTGCTATGTTGAATCAGAAAATTGCTGATATATGTTTGCTAGTGATTTGAAGGTTGAAATTGAGTATGTTTCTTATGCCAATTTTCTTGAGCTTTGCCCAAATTGGAGAAATTCAATTGCTTCTACTTACGTTGTTCGCTTGATTAAAATTGGCTAATTTACCGTATTGTCCTTGTGCTGGCATGCATCTTAAAAATTTGTCTTCGATGAAACAAGCAATTGGAGAAACTATTTCTAAGCTCATAATTACTAAGCAAAAAACAAAAGAAGGCATGATAACTATCCATTATGATATTGCTTGATGAAAGTTTTTTTTGATAGCGATTGGATTTGGTTAAATATGCTTTGAGATATATTTTGCTTTTTTGCTAGTCTGGGAGCTGTGGTTTTGCTGTGCGTAATTAATTTTCATAATAGCCTGTGAAATTATTTTTTGATATAATTCCGTATAGGAGAAAATGTGTTAGAATATCTTTTGACTGCATTGTTAATTGGTTTTTTGATTTCTATTCCAGTTGGGCCGATTGCGGTTTTGTGTATTAAATATACGTTCGAATATCGTCTAGTTGGTGCAATATGTGTGGCTATAGGAGCGGCTTTTGCAGATACATTGTATTCTTCAATTGCAGCCTTTGGCTTATACTCTATTTCGCAATTTCTTGTTTCACACGTTAGTGCAATTAAATTGATTTGTGGAGTTTGTTTGATTTATTTGGGAATCAATCAAATGCGTGATAAAAAAGATTCAAATGTTTATACTTCTGCAAAATCAAGATGGAATTTGATTGGAAAGTCTTTTTTTGTAACACTGCTAAATCCATTAAATGCTCTTGCGTTTATGGGAATTTTTGCGCTCGTGGACCTTGTGCCAACTAATATTACGAACATGCTTATGACGGTGCTTGGAGTGTTTTTAGGAGCTTTCAGCTGGTGGATAATACTTGGAGCTATAATTCTCCAGTTTCGTGCAAGATTTTCTGAAAAATTTATTCAATTATTAGGCAAGCAATCTGGAAGTGTTTTGATTGCTCTTGGAGTATTTGGTATAATTCATTCTATCCTTGTTTTTTTTAAATGGGCATTAGTAAGTGCTTCGTAAATTTTATCATGATTTTATTTTTAGCACCTATTTTTGAGTTTTTCTTTGATTTTGTTAAATTTTTCTCTTTTTTAAATTGATTTACAAATAGAACACGCTTTGAGCTTTGTTAGGAAGAATGTTTTTGACCAGTTTGTGCGTATGCGATTTCTAAATCTTCGTATTTACATGAGGCTGGATTATATGCTGTCATTGTGCCAGTTTGTAAATTGAAGAACCAGCGGTGTAAGAAGAGAGTTCCTTCTTCTACTTTCTCTTTTATCCATGGAAATGTCATGCAATTTTCGTATGATTTGTTAAGAGATAGTTTGATGCAGTCTTCTAATGAGCATGAATTTGATTTGCATTGCAGCACTGCATCTTTTGAAACTTCTATCCAGTTTGAAATAAAATCGTTTTCTTCGAAGTTTTCGTTTAGTAGTGCTCTTATTCCTCCACAATTGCTGTGTCCAATTAATATTAGATTTTTTACATTTAGAAATTTCACACCAAATTCTAATGCCGCGCTAGTACCATGATGCAAGTTATCTTTTTCATACGGTGGTACTATGCTTGCAATGTTGCGTACTGTGAATAAATCTCCCGGGTCACATTCAAAAATCATTGATGGCTCAACTCTTGAATCGCAGCAAGAGATTATCATAATATCCGGATTTTGTTCAGCGTACATTAAATGCTGAATTGTTTTTGCTTGAGAGCTTAGATATTTTTTACGAAAATTACCATACCCTTTTATAATTTTATTAAGACTTATATCCATGATAACATGCTAACTAATTAACAGAAAAATTGTAAGTAGTTGAAGCGAATAAAACTATTTGATAACAGAATTATTCTTGCTTTTTTATAAATGTTTTTTTTGTAAAATTGAGAGCGTTTTTTATTTTAAATGTTTTTTAATTTTTTTTCTTGAATTTCCTTTGTTTGCCGGTTTTTGCAAGGTTTGTGGTGCAAAGATACTTCGGTTTGTCATGGAAAAATTGTTTTATTGTCCTTGAAAATTTCAATCTAATTGCCTTGCAATAAAAAATCTTTGATGATACTATTGTAAGCTGAATGTAAGTAAGGACGATTATGGCTTTAATGACAGAATATGGTTTTCAGAAGCTAAAAGACGAATTGGTTTCTTTGGAAAAAGAGGAAAAAGATGCAATAGATGCGGTTGTGACTGCTCGTGGGTTTGGTGATTTTAGTGAAAATGCTGAATTAGAAACTGCTACTAGCTGGCTTGAAAGAACTAGAAAAAAAATGCTTGAGATTGCTCAGAAAATTAATGAGGCAGAGATTTTTAATGTTTCTCTTGTTGATACTAGTTGCGTAAATTTTGGTGCGCAGGTTGAAGTTGAAGATGAAGAATCTGCTAAAATTGTTGTCTACAAAATTGTTGGTGAGGTTGAGGCAAATGTTCAAGAGGGTAAAATTTCTGTGCAGTCTCCTTTAGCTAAGGCTCTGCATGGGAAAAATGTTGGAGCAGAATGTGTCTTTAATGCGCCTGGCGGGGAAAAGGTGTATAAAATTAAAAAAATTGATTATTCTTGGCTTTCTGCCTAGTTTTTTAAAATATCAATATTTGACGTCTGTCATTAAAGTTTGACTGCAAGGCTATCAAAGGGGTTGATGAAACAAAAATAGTATTGTAGAATTACAAAATCGTGTTTTCACAGTTTTTGAAGGGTTATGAGGATTTAAGGATTTGCGAAAATGTTACGGAAACTATAGATACTCTAAAGCATATTTATCATGTGCAGATTGAGAACCTTAGAACTATAGGTCAAAAAAATATGTCTGCATATGCTCTTATGGCTGTGACTTATCCACTTTTGAGCATCAATATTAACAATAAATTTTATGCTAGTCCTGTTGCAAGACCTGATTTATTCGAACATTATTATATGGAAGAATGTCATCGTCTTACAAAAATTGCTCCGCTTTATTCGACAGAGTCTCGTTTTGCAGTAAGTAAAAGCAAGCATGCTATTCCCTTGGCACTCGTTGACGAAGATTTAGCATATGCGCTTACGCAAGAGCAGATGGCATTTAGAAAGATTAATATTTTGGCTATTGAGGCTGTGGAAGAGGAAGAGCGACGTAATTGTTCTAATAATATTGAAGATTACGTTGATACAAGGCCGCTTATGTGGTTTCATCCAACGCGTGTAGACTATTCGATTAATCGTTTGAAGCATTACACAGGAATGAGTGCTGAGTATTTGCAAGATTATATTATTTTCGTAAATTATCAAAAATATTTGAGATATTTTATTGAATATGCAAAACAAGAGATATCAAATGGTAATTTTGTAGATTTAATTGGACCATCCGATACTTCGCTTATCCAGAACAAAATGCAAGTGCCAGCAAACTGGAATGATTCGATTGCACTGCCACAAATGCCTGCGTATAGCCTGGTTTTGCCAAATCGTCAGGGTATTACGCTTGTTAATATTGGTGTTGGAGCAAGCAATGCAAAAACTATAGCTGATCATTTATCTGTGTTGCGTCCTAAATTTGCCATGATGTTGGGGCATTGTGGTGGGTTATTATCAGATCATGCAATTGGTGATTATATTTTAGGCGATCAGCATTTAATGATAGATTTTGATAACGCACATCACGTTTCTGTTTCTTGCGCTAGTTATTTTAATGAGATTGCACGGTGCGTTGTGACTGGAAAAAAAACGCATATTGGACCAGTTGTTTCAGTATGTGATCGTAATTGGGAATTGCATGCATCGAAAGTGCATCAATCAGTACGTGATTTTAAAGCGATAGGTATTGATATGGAATCTGCGATGATTGTGAAAGTGTTTGAGCAATTTGGAGTCCCATCTGCTTCATTTTTATGCATATCTGATCGTCCGTTTCACAGAGAAATCCGTTTGCAGAAGATGGCACAAAATTTTTATGCAAGCAAGTTGGAGGCTCATTTGATTGATGCTTTGAATATGTTGCGTCAATTTGCTATGAAAACTGATTTGCGTACTGAGGGTATACATGAAAATTCTCCGTTATTTAGATAAACTTTGTTTTGTATCTTTGATTGGTATGTTTTTTGTTGCAGATGCCAAGATTGGACCATCTTTTAACAAAACAAAAATGCGTTGTACTGCGATTAAAAAGCAGCAAGAAGAATCGATTTTGCATGTTCCTTATGTGTATGATGCGTTTGAAGGTGTTTCTGGCAATATTACAAAATCTGAGATTAAAGAAGTTGATTTGTTTTTGAGCTTCGATTGCCATTTTTGTAAGGAATCTTTGCAAGTTTTGTCTGATTATTTGTCTAGTAAGCCAAGGGTGCGAGCTAAGATTTATTTTTTTACTCAACAAGAGGAGGATAAAGATAAGATATGCTATTTATTAGCAGCTGGCAAGAATTTGTCTTTGATTATCGAAATTTGTAAAGTGTTTTTATGTTCTAATCAAGCTGATGTAACCAAGGATAAGAAATTTATTATGCTGCTTAAAAAACACCCTGAGCTTATCGAGAATTATGAGAAAAACAAAGTGGTATATTCTATGCATAGAACTAATATGCAAAAGAAGTTTTTTAAATCTGGGGTTGATAAAACGCCAACCTGGATCATAAATGATGTGATTTTTATCGAAGGTCCTGTTGATGATTTAGCACAAATAATGAATGCGCTTTGAGAGTAAAATCAACTTAAGTTATTGAGCGCCAAAGAGCTGAGTAATAATGAATTGTTATAAATACTTTATTTTGATTTTTGATAGTAGCGCTTTCTTGCAGAACAAAAATTTTAATGCAATTGAGTTTTTGCTTCAGTGCATTATGAGATAATCTAGTAAGCTATGGGTACGTACATGATGAGAAAATTCTTGTTAGTGCTATTTTAATATGGTACGCATTAGTTGGAAGTTACAAATCTTCTGAAAGAAAAGATGCGCAATTAAAGTTTTAGCAATATGATCAATAGTTCTAATTCATTTCACTCGTTTACCACCAAAAGCTCTTTTAGCACTCGTTGCTGCACTTCTTCCTTTACCTACTTATGTTTACCACCAAAAGCTCTTTTAGAATCATTGCTCTTTTAGAATCATTGTTTTTAGCGATATATTAAACGGATGGTGCGGATTCATCATGGATGTTATTTCGCGTAGCTAATGGTCTAGGAGGAGGGTTTGTGTATAGTTTTTGTTAGTTTTACCAAAGTTTTTTGCAAATAAATCTTGACTATTAAGGGAGATCATTTTATAATTCCAACTGAACTCGTTTTTTAGCGAGTGAATAGATCACATAAAGGAGAATTTTCTATGAATTTGAAACCAACTTTAGGCAGGGTCTTGATTAAGCGTTGTGAGCCAGAAACGAAATCTGGCGGAATTATTATTCCAGAAACCGCACAAGAAAAATCCGCAAAGGGCCAAGTATTAGCTATCGGTGGCTTTGAAAAAGATAAGGAATTTGATATCAAGGCTGGAGATATTGCGTATTTTGCAAAATGGGGTGGTACGGAAATTAAGGATGAGTCTGGCGAGGCTTACATAGTTATTAAGGCAGATGAAATTCTTGGCGTTGAAAGAAAAGAATCTTAATTAGTAGGTTAAAAAAAGTAGGAGAGATAGATTATGGCAAAAGTTATTACAAGCGATAGAGAGTTAAAAGAGATTGCTTTAAGGGCAATTGCTGCAGTTGAAAAGGCTGTTGGGACAACATTAGGTCCATCTGGCAGAATGGTGTTGTTGGAGCAACCATACGGTTCTCCAAAGATGACGAAAGACGGTGTTTCAGTTGCAAAGGCAATTGAGTTTAAGGATCCAATTGAAAATTGTATAACAACATTTTTCAAAACAGCAGCAAGTCATACAGTTGATCAAGCTGGTGATGGAACTACTACGTCGATCGTATTAGCGTCCAACATATTCAAATCTGTATTAAAAGCATCGAGCATGGGGGCAAATCCTGTGTTGATCAAGCAAGGTATTGAAAGTGCGCTTGAGGTTGTTGTTGATGGCATGAATGAATTGAAAGTTGTAATCAACAATGATTATGAAAAAATCAAGCAAGTTGCTATGGTTTCTGCAAATGGGGATCAAGAAATTGGCGGACTTATCACAGAAGCGTTTAAGAAAATTGGTAACGATGGAGTGATCAATGTGGAAGAAGGTAAGACACGTGAGCATGAGCTAAAAGTTGTTGAAGGTATGCAGTTTGATCGTGGATATGTTTCTTCGTATTTTGCTACCAACACAGAAAAAATGATTGCAGAGTTGGAAAATCCTGTGATTCTTATTTATGATAAGAAAATTAGTGCAGCTCAAAGCATCGTTCCTGTGTTGAAAATGGCTCACGAGCGTGGTAGAAGTTTGCTCATTATTGCTGAAGATATCGATGGCGAGGCAATTTCTACTATGATTGTTAATAAATTGCGTGGTGTGTTACAGGCTGTTGCTGTTAAGGCTCCTGGTTTTGGTGAGCGTCGTAAAGAAATGTACCAAGATATCGCTGCGCTTACTGGTGCTACTGTTATATCGGAAGAGGTCGGATATAAGTTGGATAATGTCACTTTCGAAGATCTTGGAACTGCACGTAAGGTTGTAGTGACTGCTAATGATACAACTATTATCGAAGGCGCTGGTCAAGCAGAAGCAATTAAAGCCCGTATTGCTCAAATTAAGCAGGGTATTGAGGATGCAACTTCTGATTACGATCGTCAGAAATTACAAGAGAGATTAGCGAAAATAACAGGCGGAGTTGCTCTTTTGAAAGTTGGTGGACCTACTGAAGAGGCTGCCAAAGAGTGCAAAGACCGTGTTGATGATGCCGTTCAGGCTGTGCAAGCTGCTATTGCAGAAGGAATCGTACCAGGCGGTACTGTTGCGTTATTGTACGCACGTCGCGGCCTAAAAGGCTTGATGGAGAAAACAACTGGCGATCAAAAGATTGGTATTGAATCAATCTATAACGCAATTGAGAGCTTGCTACAAAAGATTCTTGAAAATGCTGGCAGAAAAGATTTTGCTGTTGTGTTAGAGAAAATCGAGCAGGCGCATGAACGCGGAGAAAAGAACTTTGGTCTGGATGTACGTAATAACCAGTTTGGTGATATGTTGAACTTGGGCGTGATTGATCCTGCTAAAGTGGTACGTTGTGCATTACAAAATGCTGCTTCAACAGCTGCGATGTTGTTGGTTTCTGATGTTGCGATTACAATTATTCCAAAGGAAGAAAAAGATGCAGCTGCTGGCATGGGTCCAATGGGGTATTAAACAACTTTAAATAAGTGAAGCAAAAGAGCTGGCTGGTGGTGTGTTGGGTATTCAACAATTTTAGTCGTTGCATAAATTTTATTCCTACGATTTTTGATGCCAGCTAGATTGAGATGTTTTACAAAGCGTCTATTACAATTATTTGAAAGGAAGAAAAGATTGGTATGGTGTGTTCAACAACTTTTAAATAAGTGAAGCAAAAGAGCTGGCTGGTGGTGTTGTTGGGTATTCAACAATTTTAGTCGTTGCATAAATTTTATTCCTACGATTTTTGATGCCAGCAAGAGCAAGGTGTATTGCAAAGTATTTTTTATATTTTTTTTTAATTAAAGAGCTTAAGAATATTCGCCAATAATATTCTCATTAGACGAAGAAATCAATTAGAAAGTCAAATAAGGAAATTTCCATTGATTTCCTTGATTTGCGAGCGAGGGTCTCGATGAATTAATTGCATCATAAATCAGCATATTACTTTTGCATCTAAAGACATAACAGAACTTAGCTAGTGGTTAGTTTCATCTGTAAGGGTGGTGAAAAGTGATGAAGCGTGCGGTTTGATTAAAAGTGAGTGATTTAATGTAACGCAACTACATGGACTTTGGATCAATTAATAACTGCAATATTGTTTCATATGAAGTACGTAGTGGCTCAGTCGGTTTTTTGTGGGGTAACATGTAGCGAGACTGATCTAAATGAGTACGTAATTTCATTTGATGATGAAAAGTTAGATATAGTGTAGAAGTTTGTTGTCTCATATACATTGTTAGCATGCTTGCCTTTACCAGTTATCTTATAACTTGCTTTCATACAGCATCGCTAGTATCATATTATGATGATTAGTTTTATTGCCGGATTGTTTTTATTGGCCATCTTTTGTGAGCTTTTTATGCCAAAATCTTTTGGTGAATATGTCACAATCATTTTTGAAAAAATATCCATGTATATTAAATAAATAGGAGTGAATATGGATAATATTAATAATACTACGCTAGATATCTTGCAAATTCAGAAAATCTTGCCTCATAGAGCTCCGTTTTTATTAGTTGATCGTGTGCTTGAATATGATCTTGGCAATAGCGCTCATGGAGTGAAAAATGTAAGCATGAATGAGTGGTTTTTTGCAGGGCATTTTCCTCAAGAGCCTATCATGCCAGGCGTATTGATCATCGAAGCTCTAGCTCAACTATCTGCTATTGCAATGCTTGCGAATAAGGCGTTTGAAGAAGAATTGACAAATACTTCTGTTTATTTTGTAAAGATTGATGCAGCAACGTTTCGTGCTAAAGTTCTGCCAGGTGATTGTTTGAATTTGTACACTTATAAAATCCGCAATGTTGGTAACATGTGTTTTTTTGATGTGGCAGCCAAGGTAGATGGTAAGCTTGCAGGAAAAATTGTTGCACTGCATTAATTCTTTGTTAAATTTGTGTAGGAAGCATTGTGTTTTATCATTTTCATAATTTAAATACCGTTTTTTAATTCTCGGCATACCCCTATTTTAATTTGTAGAGAGGTAGTACAGAAGCTTATCCATATGGCTACTTTTATTGTTTTTCATTCATCATACGCAAATTACTTTTTGGATTAGCTGAAATTCTTAGCAATACGTTTTTTAATCATTATGTTTTTTCATAAGTTTTAGTTGCTAGCTGCTGGTAAAAGTGGTACGATTCTGTCTGTAGGTGTTATGGAGCTGTTTTTAAACAAGTATCATATAATTTTCCCATTTTTTTTGGGCAAGTTTGATTTTTCTATTTCAGATTTTGCACTGACTGTTTTGTTCGTACCTTTGATTGTTGCTTTTGTTATGTTCATTGGGTCGAGAAAAATGTCTTATTATCCGCGTGGTTTGCAAAATTTTGTTGAAATAGTTTATGAAGCATGTTATAATGTTTTTTATGGCTATCTTGGTCAGCGTGGCGCAAAATACATACCTTTTTTGTTTTCGCTTATTTTGTTCATATTTTTGCTGAATGTAGCTAATTTAATTCCAGGGTTGTTTGCTTGTACAAGTCAGCTGGCGCTAACTCTTTCGCTTTCTTTAATGGTGTTTTTGCTAGTTGTTGTAATCGGTTTTTGGGAACATGGCAATAAATTTTGGCAAACGTTTATTCCTCCAGATTTGCCTTTTGTTTTAAAGCCATTTTTATTTATTTTAGAACTGTTTTCTTTTTTGATAAGACCAATGAGTTTAGCTTTAAGACTAGTTATTAACATGGTTGCTGGACACGTTATGCTACACATTATTGGATCATTCGGCGCTGGAATATGGTCAATCAAGATACTTGCTATTGCAATTTCGTCAATATTGAGTATCTTTGAATTAGTGGTAGCGGCCTTGCAAGCATATGTATTTGCACTTCTAAGTTGCATTTACATAGCCGATATTATGCATGGTCACGAAGATTAACGAAAGTTAAGGAAGGATAGAGCAATGGAAATTCAGGTAGCAAAAATATTTGGCGCAGCAATTGCAATTGTGCCTTTGTTTGGTGTGGCAATTGCGATTGGACAAATTTATTCAACATTAATTAGTTCAGTAGCGCGTAATCCGTCTGTTAAGAAGGATGTTTTCCCTATGGCGATCATGGGGTTTGCGTTTACAGAAGCTATTGCGCTTTTTGCGATGTTAATTGCATTTTTAATTCTTTTTAATTGAAAGCATTTAGGTTTCTATTATATGATTGAAATGGTTGTACACCAGATTTTCTGGACTCTTATTTCGTTTTTTTTGTTTTTTGCAGTTATTAGGGTGTTTGTAATTAACAATGTTATTACTATAGAAAAAAAACGTAGTTTGTATATTGAGAGTTTGACTAGTCAGATTGATTCTATGCGTCAGAAAGCTGCTATTTTAAGAAGTGTGGCTCATAAAATTCTGCATGAAGAAATTCCTAGTAAGCAAAAATTTTATGTAGAAAAGAAACTAGAGCCTGTTTTGCATGAGCTAAAAATTTTAGAGCTTAATGAAAAAGATGAGTTAAAAGAGAAATTAAGTAGGCATAACGTTAGGCATTTTAAAAAAAATATTCTAAGCCAAGAAAAGCTTAAAGAGGACCTGGAAATAGCTGCAAAACTGTTGATTATTAAAATGCAGGGAAATGAAGATGCTTCTGATAAACAAATTAGCAAGAGTTTCATCAAGTCTTCAAACATTGTTAAATCTTCAAAAGTTTCAAAAGCTTCTGAGTCTTTCAATTCTAGTGGAAAGTCATCAAAAGGAGATTGTTGATGCAAAGTGTTATTGAGCATATTCAATCAATTATTACTCTTGTTATATCTGCTTCTATACTCAATAAATTTGCTATGCCAGCTTTGAAAAAGACTATAAAGCAAAGACGAGCTTATCTGATTCGTCAAAAACTTGCGTTGCAAAACGATATCAAAGAAGCTAGAGCAGATTATGAAAAAGCTAACTACTCTTATTTAGATAGCTTTGAGCGCAAAGTACATTGGATGGATAATGCTGAGGTGATTTTTCAACAACGTCTTCTTCAAGAGCGCGAAAAACATAAGCAGATTATAGATATTTTGCATGCTCAATATGAACAAAGTTTGAGGCAAATTAATTTGCTCAATCGTAAGAATTATATTAGCGATTTGATTGAGGTTGTTGCAGATTCTATGTCTCAAGATAGTATAGATTACTCAAAGATCGCTGAGCGGATTGAAAGGTAGTTTTTTGGGTGCTTTGAGGGAAGGTGCTTGTAGACTTTATTTTCTTAGATAGTATAGATTACTCAAAGATCGCTGAGTGCATTGAAAAGTAGTTGTTTGAGCAGCTTTAATAATACATGCTTTTAAGGTGGTTTTTTTTAAGATTTAGAAAAAATTTTCTCCATTAAATAATTTTTAGTAAGATTTTTTTGCTACGTTGGCGTACAGCTCAAATTTCTTGACTAATTAATTTGAATAATTAGGTTGATTAGGAAAATATTGTATATTTTGAATGAATTTGCCTTTAAATGGACCTTTTATTAAGTGAAGTTGCGTTTTTTTATTCTTTGTATTAGACTAACTAATAGTTGGGATGTCGCCAAGTGGTAAGGCAACGGGTTTTGATCCCGTCATTCCTAGGTTCGAATCCTAGCATCCCAGCGGTTATGAGGTTTATATGAAGGTTAAGAACTCTTTGAAATCTTTGAAAAAAAGACATCCGGAAGCAAAAATTGTTAAACGTCGTGGCAGGCTATTTGTGATTTGCAAAATTAGAAAATTTAATGCAAGGCAGGGATGATGAATAAAGAAAACCAACAGGAAATTATCAATCTTGAGTCACAGGATAAGGCTAGAGTTACTTACTCTGAGTTGTCTGACCATTTGAGTCATTTTGAAATTGCTTTTTTGTCCTTTCAAAAAGCAATTGAAATAATTAGAAGCGCTGTTTATTTAAATTTTCCAGAACAAAAGAGTAAATATAAGCCAAAAGTGGCTGTTGTTGCTTTAGAAAAATTATGTGGCAATCAAGTAGAAGCTTGTCAGTTTAAAGAAGCTATTCAACAACAGATGTTTGGTGGACACGAAGAAGCTGAACGCGATTCTTACAATGTAGATGAGGGTCATCTTCCTAAAGTTGGACATGAAAACGGCTAATAAGTTAACTTGGTCTTATTTTTTAGTTGTTGTTTATATGTCTAAAAAGAAGTTCAATCTTCACAACTCACTAAAATTTTTGTAAATTTTGTAAAATTATAAAGATTTTTTTATAAGTTATAATATGTATTTTTCAAATTTATTGAAACATTCTTTAGTAAATCGTTTTGATTGCTATAGAATCATAGTTTTTTTCGCATTATCAATTAAGTAAAGTTTTGTATCTGAAGCTGGTTGCGTAATTTTATGAGCTTTGTCCATTTTTCTATGCATTTTCTGTCCATGTTGCTATGTTTTGCTAATTGGTTAATAAATCACACGGTCTTTGCCGTGCTCAAAAGTTCATCATGAAAGTTCTTCATTCTTAGCTAATAATTGCTTAGCTTGGTCTTTCAATGCTTGATTTGTCTTTCGTTTTTTTTCTTAATCTAGACATAATCTCGTTTAGGAACCATTTTGTATTGTCGAATGCTGTTGTTGCGCGATAGTTAAACAATTGCGCTGTTTAATCATGTATTAATTTGATGAACAAATTAGATGCTTTATTCTTTTTGTTTTTGGAGTGTTTTATAGTAGGTTCAATACTAAAGTATATTCTTGTTTTCTTTTGGTTTATTGTTTGTTTCAAATAGTTGGCCATTAGTACTATCTATCATGAAATAATGTTTCTTGTGGAGTTTTCGCCTACTTCATCTGTTCACGTTTTAAATCTGCGGATTTTATGTATTCATCGTTTATCATTGAGTGAATTACAATAATACCTGATTATTAGTTTGTATTGATTCAAGCAAATATGCTATACATGCTGTACCTTTTTTTATTTTTGATTGTGCATTTTGTAAATCTTGGTGCTTCTTAGTGCTTGCTTTGTTGCAATTTTTAATGCATTTTTTAAGGTTTCTAGTGTTTTTTGTTTTAAACAAGGAGCATTGATATAAATCTATAAGCTTCCATATTCTTCAAAATAGATCAGTAAGGATAGACAATAAGATTTTGTCTAATTTTTATGTTTGATAGAAAAAAATAACTGCTGTTCTCTTTTGCTGGTTGTATTGATAAGTGTGCTTTTTCTTTGGTATTAGTAAAAAAATATTGAAATGGTTTCATGGCTTCTCTATTGTTTGCGCATGATTCTTATTCAACTAATAAATTAATAGAATCTGATGTTGCTTCTACTATTGTTTCTAAGCATTTAGCAATCTTTCATTTTATCATCGACTCAATAATTTTATGCTTGAACATTTCTCTAATTGTTTCTTGTAATGGTGCTAGGATTCATCTTTTTCTGGGGAAAATTGGTGCAGTGTTGTTCGAGCAATTTTTCTTTCAGCATACAATATGGTATAAATTGCCAGCAATAATTTTGTGCTGCAAAAGAAAGGTTCAAGATTTTTCGATTTATGGGTTAAAAAATGAGCTGATTAGATATTCTAATAAAAAGCTTTGTATAGATTGCTATTGACGGGATTTGGCAAATTTTATACGATCTACAGTGAGGATAAATAATGAGGCAGACTACTTTTCCAAAGGGTGATGATATAAAAAAGGCCGTGAGTGAGCGTACTTGGTATTTAGTTGATGCAAAAGATGCTACATTGGGGCGTATTGCTTCCAGAATTGCACAAAGGTTGCTTGGCAAAGACAAGCCAACTTTTACAACGTACTCTAATTGCGGTAGCGGAGTTATAGTGATAAATGCACGTCATATCAAGGTTTCTGGGAATAAGCTAGAAAAGCCATTCTATTGGCATACTGGTTACGCAGGCGGTATTAAGAAGCGTACAGTTAAGGAGCGCTTGGAGTCTCATGATCCAGGTCATGTTTTAACAAAAGCTGTTGAGAGAATGATCACCAGAAGTCCGTTGGGAAGAGCTAGAATGAAGAATCTACGCGTGTATTCAGATGCGGATCATTCAAATATGGGTCAGAAGCCGATTGTTTGGGATTTGAAGTCTGAACATAAGATGAATACAAGAGAATAGGAATGAACATGGAAGCAGTTGGAAAAGAATTGACAAAAGAGACAAAAAACAAAGGTCTAACAAGCGCGATCGAAGTGCCTTTTGTTGAGGATTCAGTTGAAGATGTTGTAGAGACATCAAAATTAGATGCACAAGGTAGAGCAAGTGCAACAGGTCGTCGCAAAAGAGCTAGTGCACGCGTGTGGGTTTCCACAGGTGATTCTTTTACTGTTAATGGACGCGAGTTTGATCAATATTTTCCCCAAGAATCATTGCGTAAATATATTTTAGAACCATTAGAGGTAGTTGGTTTGAGCAAAGCAAAGATCTATTCAACTGTTGTTGGTGGAGGTCTAGTTGGACAAGCTGGAGCTATCAGACATGGTATTTCGCGTGCGCTAGTTAACTTAGATCCAACATTTCGTGCAGTTTTGAGAGTTGGTGATTATCTTACACGTGATAGCCGTAAGAAGGAAAGAAAAACGCCTGGTTTCAGAACAGCTCGTAAGCCACAGCAGTTCAGTAAGAGATAGTTCAATCTTTCTTTTCGCGTGCCGCTAGTTAATTAGATCCAACGCTTAGATCCAATATTTCGTAGAGTTTTTAGAAGTTGGTTATTATCTGGTGATAGCTGTAAAAAGGAAAGAAAAACGCCTGGTTTCAGAACAGCTAGTAAGCCACAGCAGTTTAGTAAGAGATAGTTTTGTGCAGCTCACGTTTTGCGTTGTTCATTCTAATAAATTTCGCCTTATTTTTTTTACGTGCTCATTTGATATTCGCTAATGGGTAGGAGTTGGCTTTTGATATTAATTTGATTCAAAAAACGATGATCGTTTATTATTTTTCGTCGGTTAAATGCGGGTAATAGTATGCCAGGAATGAGAGCGGTTTTGCTAGCTAGGTTACGCAGCTTTTAAACGATGAATCTTCAAATGATTGCTTACGGCTGCCTAATTTAATTAGCTTCTAGCAAACTAGGAGTTGAAGTGATTAGTTGTGATTTTAAGTTGATTTAAAATTCGTAGACAATAATAATTATTTGTATTTACTTTAGTAACTACTAGTTGTAGCTAGGCACGATAGAGAATGGTTTCTGATGTGAGATTGATCTAATGTCTAAACGAATGAAACTTTATCATTTGTAATTACTTTACTTAACTACGAGTAGTAGCCTACATGAGAGCAGTTTTGTTGCCCAGGTTAGACAGCTTTTAAATGATGAATCCTTTGTTTGATTGTTTTCAGATGAATCCTTTGTTTGATTGCTTTCAGCTAAGCTCATTTCATTCGCGCAAACGATAAGTTTTTGAGTTGTGTTTACAGTTTATTTCGTGTAGTACTGGTCGTGAGAGAATGAACGTTATGTCATTTTTTAGCATATTAACGTAGCGCACGTTAAGTTTTCGATATTTTATGGTGTCATTAATTCTATTAGTAGTAAGATAATCTTAGATAAATCATTCTGGTATTAGTTTTGTTAGTAGTAAGCTAATTTAGCGATCTTTTATATTTGGGCTAATATATTTTCTTGGGCTAATATATTCATATGATAAGCTCTTCTTCATTTAGTTGTTTCTCTATTTAGGGGAAAGAAAGATGTGCTTTTATATGTGTAGTAGATTGAAAATATTGCACAATTTTTATTTTTATAAACGATGTTGTTTCTATTTTATTTGTTCTTATTTGTAAGAAATGTACGAATATTATTGATTCTATAGGTTTAATTTTTTTGATTTCGTTCTAAAATAGCAGTGATGGTTGATATTGTATTTTTTAATTGTGGCAGTTAACTTTGTTGTCTATTCAAATTCCGTAAACTTTTGTTTAATACTCTACATTGCC
Organism: bacterium; assembly: GCA_027371775.1. Lineage (GTDB taxonomy): Bacteria > Pseudomonadota > Alphaproteobacteria > CAJXXZ01 > DAHXLG01 > DAHXLG01. The sequence goes on along the minus strand of DAHXLG010000003.1, from coordinate 240 downwards.
GAGAGTTGATCGTATTTTTTATTATTGTTATGCAAAATGTCTCTCTAGTATGAGAATACGTCATTTTGTATAATACTGATAGATGAATCAAGTTTTTTCTGGTCGTGAGCCTGCAGATAAGATACTTAGTTGTATTAGTTTTCAACTAAATGAAATTTTGAAAAATAATAGTGCGCGTTCACCAATGTTTGCAATTATACAAATTGGTGACAATGCTGCTAGCAATATTTATATTTCGAA
>DAHXLG010000039.1 GCA_027371775.1 bacterium | reverse complement strand
AATACAAAAATGAGAAAATAAAATAATATAAAAATAGAAAATAAAATAATACAAAAAATAAGATAAAAAAATAAAATGATATAAAGGAGAAAATAAAATGATACAAAGACGAAAAATAAAAACTATATAAAGAGGAGAAAATAAAATGATATAAAGACGAAAAAATAAAACGATATAATATAAAGATCAGAAAATAAAATAATACAAAGACGAGAAAATAAAATAAAAAATGATACCAAAATAAAATGATATAAAGACAAGAATATAAAAGGATAAGAATATTATACTGACCTGAGTAAATAAAATGATACAAGGATGAGAAAATAAAATAATATAAAAATGAAAATATAAAATGATATAGAAGATAAGAAAATAAATTGATATAAAGATTCTAGTACCTAAAAAAATAAAATGATACAAAGATACAATGATGATAATATAAAATGATATAAAGATGATAATATTAAATGATATAAAGATTCAATGAGAAAATAAAATGATACAAAGATAAAAAATAAAATGACATAAAGATTAAAATATAAAATGATATAAAGATTCTAGCATAATTGAAAAAAGAAAACGATATAAAGATAAGTACATAAAATGATACACTAAAACAATAAGAAAATAAAATAATACAAAAATGAGAAAATAAAATAATATAAAAATAGAAAATAAAATAATACAAAAAATAAGATAAAAAAATAAAATAATATAAGAAAACAAAACGATATAAAGATAAAATGATAATAAAACGATACAAAAGTGAAAAAATAAAATGATAGAAAGATTAAATTAGAAAATAAAACGATACAAAGATTTTAAATAATATAAAGATGAGAAAAAATAACACAAAAATAAGAAAATTAAATGACACAAAAATAAAAATAAAATAATATAAAAATAAGATGATACAAAGAAATAAAAAAGAGAAAATAAAATGATATAAAAAGAAAGTGCACTGACACTTGTGAAAATGAGAAAATAAAGTGATACAAAGCTAAAATAAGAAAATAAAATGACACAAAAATGAGAAAATAAAATCAAAAATAAGAAAATAAATTGATATAAATCAAAGATTCTAGTGCACGAATAAAAAAATAAAATGATATAAAGATGAAAAAATAAAATAAGAAATAAAATGATACAAAGAGGATAAAACTGACCCTTGTGAAAATAAGAAATAAAATAATAAAAAGATAAAATAAGAAAATAAAATGATACAAAAATGAGAAAATAAAATAATATAAAAATGAGAAAATAAAATAATACAATGGTGAGAAAATGAAATGATATAAAGATTCTATTAAACCTAAAATAAGAAAATAAAAACGATAGAAAGAGGAGAAAATAAAATGATATAAAGAGAAGAAAAAACGATATAAAAATGGAAAAATAAAATAATATAAAAATGATAAAATAAAATTAAAGATAACATGAGAAAATCAAATGATATAAATAAAGAATAAAAACTGACATAAAGATGTGAATATAAAATGATATAAAGATACAATGATAAAAGAAAAGGATATAAAATAAAATGATATGAAGATTAAATGAGAAAATAAAATTAAAAATAAAATAAGAAAATTAAATGACACAAAAATAAAAATAAAATAATATAAAAATAAGATGATACAAAGAAATAAAAAAGA
>DAHXLG010000038.1 GCA_027371775.1 bacterium | reverse complement strand
CATTTTATTTTCTCATTTTCTTATCATTTTATTTTCTTATTGTTTTATTTACTCATCTTTATATTATTTTATTTTCACATTTTATCTTTGTATCATTTAATCTTTATATCATTTTATTTTTCACTTTTATATATTTTTTATTTTCTTATTTAATCTTTGTATCGTTTTATTTTCTCATTTTATCTTTCTATTATTTTATATTATCAGCTTTATATTATTTTATTTTTTTATTTTAGGTCAGTGCACTTTGTGCACTAGAATCTTTATATCATTTATTTTTCATTTTTGTATCATTTTATTTTCTCATTTTCTTATCATTTTATTTTCTTATTGTTTTATTTACTCATCTTTATATTATTTTATTTTCTTCTAGATTTATGCTAAAAGCATAAATCCTGACACAAGAGTCATTTCTGATAGCACTTTGGGCTTAGTCAAAACATGTCGCTAGCAGAAGAGGGAGTATGCTAGTCAGAATTATGCATTGTAATCCATATTTCCAAATGACTCTTGTTGGAGAAAATAAAATCAAAGATAAGATGAGAAAATAAAATAATATAAAAATTAGAAAATAAAAAATACAAAGAGAATAGAAAATGATATAAAGATAAGATGAAAAAATAAAATGATATAAAAATGATAATATAAAATGATACAAAAAATAATAAGATAAAATGATACAAAGATAAGAAACTAGAATAATACAAATGTGAAAAATAAAATAATATAAAAATAAAATAATGATACAAAGTTAAGATAAGAAAATAAAATCAAAGATAAAATAAAAAAATAAAACTACATAAAGATGAGAAAATAAAATGATACAAAGATAAAATGAGAAAATAAAATAATATAAAGATAAGATGAGAAAATAAAATGATATAAAAATAAGAAAATAAAATAATATAAAGATGAGAAAATAAAACAATATAAAGAGGAAAAATAAAATGATACAAAAAATAAAAAAATAAAATGATACAGATTCTAGTGTAAGAATTGCTTTTTAGTGTAAGCATTAGTTTGCACCGTAAGTGTCTTCTAGGTGTATGCAGGAGTGGTTGTAAAACCACTCAGCATTTCATGCACTGACCTAATATAATATAAATATCAGAAAATAAAATAATATAAAGATGAGAACAAAAAATGATATTAAAATAAAATGATATAAAGACGAGAAAATAAAATAATACAAAGAGGAGAATAAAAAATGATACCAAAATAAAACGATATAAAGATTCTAGTGCACAAAGAACTTAGTCAATAACATGCATACTCCTAGAACATTGCTTAAAGTATATGGGTTAGAATGCAAGATTCTAACCCATACACTAAAAAGCAATGTAATCCATATTTCAATGACCCTTGTGAAGATAAAAAATAAAATGATATAAAAATGAGAAAATAAAACAATACAAAATGAGAAAATAAAATAATATAAAGATAAGATGAGAAAATAAAATAATATAAAGATTAAAAAATAAAATGATACAATGATGAAAATATAAAATGTTATAAAGATGAAAATATAAAATGATATAAAGATAAAATAAAAAAATAAATTAATATAAAGATGATAAAATAAAGTGATATAAAGAAGAAAAATAAAATAAGAAAATAAAATAATATAAAAGTGAGAAAATAAAATGATATAAAGATTATAATGTACGAAGGGAAGAAAATAAAATGATAAAAAATAAAAATAAAAAAAAAAACATGTATTA
>DAHXLG010000037.1 GCA_027371775.1 bacterium | reverse complement strand
AATATGGAAAAGATCTGCACGAGGCAATGCTACAGTTTAAAGACGATTTACAAAAAATAAACGAAGCATCCAATGATAAAACACGAGAATACAACAAACAAATTACTGATTTAATTCAATCATCTAAAATTGCTGCTCAAGAAGTTCTACAATTAGCTCAATACATGCAAAAATTTGAAGATGCTGTTATTAAAGGTGAAAGAAATTCTAAAGCATATGCAGAAGAAATAACAAAAATAACTAAAAAATATGAAGATCTAGATAAAGTTACACAAGAATATATCACAGAAACTAATAAAGCCAAAAGAATAAAAAATGAAGAAAAACGTCGGGAAAGGGTTAGTAACGCATCATTAAGTAAGACTTCATTAGACATAGGTTCAACATTTTCCAACTATTTTCATCAACAATCGAAATTGATGACGGAAAAAATAAATGCTATACCACAAATGTTGGTGTCCGGATTAACGAGAGGGGTAAGCGCTGCTGGTAAAATATCTTTAGATGCAGCACAAGCCATATTAAAATATAATATTCCTACAAGCACATTTGCAGCAAACGTTGGGAGACTTGGTGTTTCAGAACCAGAAGTGGCGCAAAGCATAGGAGAAAATAGATTTGGATATAGATTGCTGAGCGGTAAAAATAGCGCCGTGTCTGGATTTACCAATATATCGGGATCTCTTGCAAATGCTATGATACAATACGGTCCCGGTGCAGAATCTTTAAAAGCATTGATGACCGCTCAATCAAATCTGGCAAGTTTTGGCATCAATTATGGAAAATCGTCAAACGTAATCAACCAACTGTTAATGTTTAAAAATTTGGCACGAAGTGTCGGAATGACAGACAGTGGATTGCAAGAATTTACAACATCTTTAGTTAACTCCGGACTAATTGCTACCCTAGAAGCTAATAAAAAATTCAAAACATCCAAAGAAGAAGAAAAATATATTGGAAAAGAGATAAAAGAAAGAGCCAATTTAGCTAAAGTTTTAGGAATGTCTGCTAGTGAAATGGCATCTATGCAACGGCAAGGAATATCCCAATCTTTTATGGGTTTCAGTGAATATATCCATCGGAGGTATCTGAGTGGCCCCCTTTCCTCACTTCTGGCTAGTTCGTTAGGAATTAACTTGTCTAAACAACAAGAATCATCCATTGCTTCCTTTCTTGGGGGAACACAATCACAAGAAACTAAAGCAGCGCCAGTAGCGTTAGTAGTTATGTCAGAGATTGCCCATCGAGAAACAACAGAAAAATGGGGGGGTGGTGCACTCCCCCATCAGGCATTATCCTTAATTTCGGGTCTTTCTTCTAATTTAAAAGATTCAATGATCTACATGCAGCGTGCTGATGCTACATTAATTTCATCAAGTGAAAAAAATGTTAGATTAGCTAAAGATTTTGGTATTAAACGGGGGGACACTCTGTCCCAAAAAAAACATCTGATTACTTCTTATCTTCGGAATCCTAATCATAAAGATTTTGCTTATGTTCAATCATTAATGTCAAAAGGAGAAGCAACATCAACACAAACTCCCAAAACATATATGATGGGGATGAACGCTAGTGATATTAATAAAATTGCAAATACTGTTTCAAGTATTGGAAAAACTCCATTGGGAGCTGTGGGGGGTAGTGTTTTGGGTGCTTTAAAAGATGTTGGTTTTGCTGGGTTAGGGGTGGAATTACGGAATAGTGGACTTGCTGGGGGTATCGGTGTGGCTGTGCGGGGAGGTAT
>DAHXLG010000036.1 GCA_027371775.1 bacterium | reverse complement strand
TTAATTTTATCCCATAAAGGTCAGTGCACTTCGTGCACTAGAATCTTTATATTATTTTATTTTTTTATCTTTATATCATTTTATTCTCTAAACTTTGTATCATTTCATTTCTTCATCTTTATATTATTTTATTTTCTCCCAGTCAGTGCCCTTCGTACTCTAGAATCTTTATATCATTTTATTTTTTAAACTTTATATTATTTCATTTTTTTCATCTTTGTATTATTTTATTTTCTCATTTTTATATTATTTTATTTTCTTATCTTTATATCATTTTATTTTCTAATCTTTGTATTATTTAATTTTATCCCATAAAGGTCAGTGCACTTCGTGCACTAGAATCTTTATATTATTTTATTTTCTTATCTTTATATCTTTTTATTTTCTCATCTTATCTTTGATTTTATTTTTTCCCACAAGGGTCATTTTCTGCTGGCGACATGAAATATGGATTACATTGCATGTTTTTGACTAAGCTCTTCGTGCACTAGAATCTTTATATCGTTTTATTTTCTTATCTTTATATTATTTTATTTTCTCATTTTCATATTATTTTATTTTATCGTCTTTGTATCATTTTATTTTCTAATTTTATCTTTGTATCATTTTATTTTCTAATTTTATCTTTGTATTATTTTATTTTCTCATTTTTATCTTTATATGATTTTATTTTCTAATCTTTATATTATTTTATTTTCTTATCTTTATGTTAAATTATATTTTGTGTCCTTATCTTTGTATCATTTTATTTAAGGGGTCTAGACTGCTCTAAAGTAAACTAATGCATACACTAATAGTATCTTTATATCATTTTATATTTTAATCTTTGTATCATTTAATTTTCTTTATAAGAGTCTATGCCCTTCGTGCACTAGAATCTTTGTATTATTTTATATTCTCATTTTTGTATTATTTTCTCATTTTTGTGTCATTTTTTTATCTTTATATTATTTTATTTTCTTGTTCTTATATCATTTTATTTTTTTATTTAATCTTTATATCATTTTATATTCTCTTCTTTATATTATTTATATTCTCATCGTTGTATCATTTTATTTTCTTATTTTATCTTTATATCATTTTATTTTCTCATCTTTATATCATTTTATTTTCTCATCTTCTTTTTATATCATTTTATTTTCTCCCATAAAGGTCAGTGCACTTCGTGCACTAGAATCTTTATATCATTTTATATTCTCGTCTTTATATTATTTTATTTTCTTATTTTTATATCATTTTAATTTTCTCATCTTCTTATCATTTTATATTCTAAGCTTTGTATCATTTTATTTCCTCATCTTTGTGTCATTTCTCATCTTTATATTATTTTATTTTTATCTTATCTTTCTATTATTTTATACATTCATCTTTGTATTATTTTATTTTCTCATTTTATCTATATTATTTTATTTTTTTATCTTTGTGTCATTTTCTCATCTTTATATTCATTTTAGGTCACAAGGATCCGAGTGGTTTTACAACCATTCTGAAAAGTGTATGCTTTAGTTTGTTTGCAAACTCCTAGAAGAAGCTTTATATTATTTTATTTTCTCATCTTTACATCATTTTATTTTTTTACTTAATCTTTCTATTATTTTATATTATCATCTTTATATTATTTTATATTATCATCATTGCATCTTTTTAAGTCAGTACACGAAGCGCACTAGATCCCACAAGGTTCCGACAGTGTATGCTTTAGTTTGACTAACCCTTGCCGTGCATACTCCTAGAAGAAGCTTTATATTATTTTATTTTCTCATCTTTACATCATTTTATTTTTTTACTTAATCTTTCTATTA
>DAHXLG010000035.1 GCA_027371775.1 bacterium | reverse complement strand
AAAAATGAGAAAATAAAATAATATAAAGATGAGAAAATATACAGATAGAAATATGAAAATAAAATAATACAAAGATAGGAAAATAAAATGATACAAAGATAAGATGAAAAAATAAAATAATACAAAGATAAAAATAAAATAATATAAAGATTAAATGAGAAAATAATACTAAGATGAAAAAATAAAATAATATAAAAATGAAAAAAATAATATAAAGATTAAATGAAAAAAACGATATAAAGATGAGAAAATAAAATGATAGAAAGATGAGAAAATAAAACCAAAGATAAGATAAGAAAATAAAATGACATAAAGCTACAGGCATGAAAATAAAAAGATATAAAGATGAAAAAGAAAATGATACAAAGACTAAAAAAATGATATAAAGATAAGATGAGAAAATAAAAAATACAAAAATGAGAAAATAAAATAATATAAAGATGAGAAAATATACAGATAGAAATATGAAAATAAAATAATACAAAGATAGGAGAAAAATAAAATGATACAAAAATTCTTTTTAATGTATGTAATAATTTGCGCAGTCAAAAACATGCACTCGGACTCTTGTGGGATCTAGTACACGAAGTGCAGTGACCTAAAATAATATAAAGATGAGAAAATAAAATAATATAAAAATGAAAAAATAAATAATATAAAGATAAAAAATAAAATGATATAAAGATAAAATGAGAAAATAAAAGGATATAAAGAGTAAATGAAAAAATAAAAATGATATAAAGATGAAATAAAAAAATAAAATAATACAAAAAATAATACAAAGATAAAAAAAATAAAATGATACAAAAATAAAATGATACAAAAATAAAATAAGAAAATAAAATGATATAAAGATTCTAGTGCACAAATTTCACTGTTCCTTGTGAAGAAAATAAAAAAATATAAAGATAAAAAAAATAAAATGATATAAAGATGAGAAAATAAAATAATATAAAGATGATAATAAAATGTAAAATAAAAGAAAAAAAAATAATACAAAAATAAAAAAAAGATATAAAGATAAAAAAATTATACAAAGATAAGAAAAAAAACAATACAAAGATGAAAATATAAAATGATATAAAGATTAAATGAGAAAATAAAATGATAAAAAAATGAAAAACGAAATGATACAAAGATTAGAAAATAAATTATATAAAGATGATGAAATGATACAAAGATAAAATAATGATATAAAGATAATATGAAAAAATAAAAAATACAAAGATGAAAAAATAAAATGATACAAAAATAAAAAATAAAAAAGATATAAGATGGGAAAATAAAATCAAAGATAAAAAAGAAAAATAAAAAAATATAAAAATAAAATAAGAAATAAAATAATACAAAGATGCTAAAAATAAAATAAAAGATAAAATAAGAAAATAAAATGATATAAAGATAAAATAATAAATAAAATAATAAATAAAATAATACAACGATAATAAAATAGAATCAAATATAAAATGAGAAATAAAATAATATAAAAATGATAAAATAAAATCAAAGATAAAATTAGAAAATAAAATGATATAAAAATGATAAAATAAAATAAAAGATTAAATGAAAAATAAATAATATAAAAATAATAAAATAAAATGATACAAAGATATCAAAAATAAAAAGATATAAAAATAAAATAAGAAAATAAAATAATATAAAGATTCTAGTGCACAAAGTGCTTTTAGTGTATGCATTAGTTTTCTAGAATTATGCTTCGGACATACCCATAGACCATTGCCGTCCGGAAATATGCATCCGGGAGTATTTTTTTGACTAAGTATAATTCCAGAGTAGTTATAAAACCACTTAGCCTTTGTGAAGAAAATAAAATAATATAAAAATAATAAAA
>DAHXLG010000034.1 GCA_027371775.1 bacterium | reverse complement strand
AATAAAATAATACAAAAATAAAAAAAAAATAAAATGATATAAAGATTAAAAAATAAAATAATATAAAAATAAAATGACATAAAGATGAAAATATAAAATGATGCAAAGATAAAAAAATAAAATGATATAAAGATAATATGAGATGATAAAGCTATTAAAATAAGATAAAAAATAAAATAATACAAAGATAAGAAAATAAAAAGATAGAAAAATAATATAAGAATATAAAATGATGCAAAGATGAGAAAATAAAATGATACAAAAATAAGGTGAGAATATAAAATAATATAAAAATGAAAAAATAAAATGATATTAAAATAAAACAAGAAAATAATATAAAGATAAGAAAATAAAATCAAAGATGAAAAAATAAAATGATACAAAGATAAGATGTGAAAATAAAATAATATAACGATGATAATATAAAATGATACAAAGATAAAAAAATGAGAAAATAAAATGATATAAATCTTCTAGTGCACAAAGTGCTTTTATTTAAACCCTTGTGGAAGAAAATAAAATGATACAATGATAATAAAATAAAATGATGCAAAAATGAAAAAATAAAATGATACAAAGATTAAATTAAAAAAACAATACAAAGATGAAAAATAAAGTGATATAAAAATTAAATGAGAAAATAAAATAATATAAAAATGAAAAAATAAAATCAAAAAAGATGAGAAAATAAAATAATACAAAAATAAAAAAAAAATAAAATGATATAAAGATTAAAAAATAAAATAATATAAAAATAAAATGACATAAAGATGATAATATAAAATGATGCAAAGATAAAAAAATAAAATGATATAAAGATAATATGAGATGATAAAGCTATTAAAATAAGATAAAAAATAAAATAATACAAAGATAAGAAAATAAAAAGATAGAAAAATAATATAAGAATATAAAATGATGCAAAGATGAGAAAATAAAATGATACAAAAATAAGGTGAGAATATAAAAGAATATAAAAATGAAAAAATAAAATGATATTAAAATAAAACAAGAAAATAATATAAAGATAAGAAAATAAAATCAAAGATGAAAAAATAAAATGATACTAAGATAAGATGTGAAAATAAAATAATATAACGATGATAATATAAAATGATACAAAGATAAAATAAGAAAATAAAATGATACAAAGATGAAAAAATAAAACGATACAAAAATGAGAAAATAAAATAGTACAAAAAATAAGAAAATAAAATGATATAATAATGATAAAATTAAAGGATGTAAAGATAAGATGAGAAAATGAAATGATACAAAGATAAGAAAATAAAATAATATAAAGATGAAAAATAAAATCAAAATAAAATGAAAGTTAAATGATATAAAGATGATAAGATAAAATAAGAAATAAAGTGATAAAAAAATGAAAATAAAAATGATATAAAGATAAGAAAATAAAATCAAAGATGAAAAAATAAAATGATACTAAGATAAGATGTGAAAATAAAATAATATAACGATGATAATATAAAATGATACAAAGATAAAATAAAATGATAAAAGATAAAAAAATAAAATAAGACAAAAATGAGAAAATAAAATGACAAAGATAAAAATATAAAAAACATAAAATAATGATACAAAAGATAAGATGAGAAAATAAAATAATACAAAAATAAAAAATAAAATGCTACAAAGATGAAAAAATAAATGATATAAAGATGAAATATAAAAAACATAAAATAATAATATAAATATAAGATGAGAAAATAATGATACAAATATTTAAAAAGAAAATGATACAAAGATGAGAAAAAAAAATAATATAAAGATGAAAAATAAAATGATACTAAGATAAGATGTGAAAATAAAATAATATAACGATGATAATATAAAATGATACAAAGATA
>DAHXLG010000033.1 GCA_027371775.1 bacterium | reverse complement strand
TCAGTGCACTTCGTGCACTAGAATCTTTGTATTGTTTTATTTTCTCATCATTGTATCGTTTTATATTATTTTATTTTTTCATCTTTATATTATTTTATTTTCTCATCTTTATATCATTTTATTTTCTTATTTTATTTTTATATTGTTTTTATTTTCTTATCTTTATATCATTTTATTTTCTCATCTTTATATCATTTTATTTCTTATTTATATCATTTTATTATCTGATTTTATATCTTTTTATATTATTATCTTACATTTATATTATTTTATTTTTATCTTATATTTGTATCATTTTATAATATCATCTTACCTTTATATTGTATTATTTTCTTATTTTATCTTTGATTTTATTTTCTTTTTTTTTTATTATTTTATCTTTTTATCTATTTATTTTTCATTTTTATATTATATTTATTTTCTCATCTTTATATCATTTTATCTTTATATCAATTTATTTTTTCATCTTTATAGTATTTTATTTTGTTATCTTTATATTATTATCTTATTTTATTTTTGTCAGTCCACTTCGTGCACTAGAATCTTTATATCATTTTTATTTTCTCATTTTATCTTTATATAATTTTATTTTCTTATTATTATATCATTTTATTTTTTTTATCTTTATATCATTTTATTTTCTCATTTTCTTTTTGTATAATTTTATTTTTTTATTTTATATCATTTTATTTTCTCATTATTATATTATTTTATTTTTTATTTTTATATCTTTTATATTCTTATCTTTATATTTTTTTTATTTTCTCATTTATATTCTTTTTGTATTATTTTATGTTTATATTTATATTATTTTATTTTCTTATATTTGTATTGTTTTATTTTCTCATCTTTGTATATTTTTATTTTCTTCCAAAAAGGTTCAGTGCACTTCGTGCACTAAAATCTTTGTATCATTTTATTTTATCATTTTTGTATTATTTTATTTTCTTCCAAAAGGGTCAGTGCACTTCGTGCACTAGAATCTTTGTATTGTTTTATTTTCTCATCATTGTATCGTTTTATATTATTTTATTTTTTCATCTTTATATTTTTATTTTTTCATCTTATCTTTATATTGTTTTTATTTTTTATATTCATATTATTTTATATTCTCATCTTTGTATTATTTTATTTTCACATCTTTATATCATTCTTATTTTCTTATTTTATCTTTAATTTTATTTTCTTATTTTTGTATTTTTTTATTTTCTTATTTTATCTTTATATCATTTTATTTTCTCATTTTATCTTTATATTATTTTATTTTCATCTTTATATCTTTTTATTTTCTTATTTTTGTATCATTTTAATTTCTTATCTTTATATTTTTTTTCATCTTTGTATCATTTTATTTAATCATCTTTATATGAGTTTATTTTCTTATTTTTATATCATTTTATTTTTTATCTTTTATATCATTTTATTTTCTTATCTTTATATTATTTTATTTTCTTCCAAAAGTGTTTAAAGTGTATGATTTAGTTTGCTTCAGGGAGTATGCATAAGATTGCTTGCAATCTTATGCATACTCATAGAACCCTTGCGGTGCAAACTAAATCATACACTAAAAGCACTTCGTGCACTAGAATCTTTATATCATTTTATTTTCATTTTTATATTATTTTATTTTCTCATCTTATTTTTTTATTCTTTTATTTTTTGATTTTATTTTTTCTATTATTTTATTTTCTCATATTTGTATTATTTTATTCTTTTTATATTTGTATTATTTTATTTCTCATCTTTGTATCATTTTATCTTTATATTATTTTATTTTCTCATATTTGTATCATTTTATTCTTTTTATATTTGTATCATTTTATTTTCTCATTTTTATATGGTTTTATTTTCATTTTATATCATTTTATATTTGTAACATTTTATTTTCTTATCTTTATATTATTTTATTTTCTTCCAAAAGTGTTTAAAGTGTATGATTTAGTTTGCTTCAGG
>DAHXLG010000032.1 GCA_027371775.1 bacterium | reverse complement strand
TTATATTATTTTCATGTTATTAATTTTTATATTATTTTATTTTCATGTTATCAACTTTTTTTTTACATCATCATATTTTCATATTTTTATATTATCTTATTTTTATCATGTATTTTTTTACAACATCATATTTTATATTATTTTCATGTTATTAATTTTTATATTATTTTATTTTCATGTTATCAACTTTTTTTTTACATCATCATATTATCAACTTTTTTTACATAATTTTTTTTCATATGTTATTTTCATATTTTTATATTATATTCTTTTCATGTTATCAATTTTTTTTATATCGTCATATTTTTATATTATTTTTATTTTCATGTTATCAATTTTTTTACATCATCATATTTTTATATTATTTTATTTTCATGTTATCAACTTTTTTTTTTACATCATCATATTTTTATATTATTATATTATTTTATTTTTATATTATCAACTTTTTTTTTACATAATCTTTTTTTCATATTTTATTTTCATGTTATCAACTTTTTTTTTACATCATCATATTTTATATTATCTTATTATGTTATCAAATTTTTTACATCATCATATTTTTATATTATTTTATTTTAATGTTATCAAATTTTTTACATCATCATATTTTTATATTATTATATTATTTTATTTTTATATTATCAACTTTTTTTTACATCAACATATTTTTATATTATCTTCTTTTCATGTTATCAACTATTTATATCGTCATGTTTTTATATTATTTTATTTTTACATTATGATGTTATTTATATCGTCATGTATTTCTATTATTATAGTTTTTATATTATCATGTTTTCATATAATCTTATTTTTTATATAATCTTTTTATGTTATCATTTTTTTACATCATCGTTTTTATATTTCCATGTTATCATCATATTTTTATATTCTTTTTATTTTCATGTTATCAACATTTTTTACATCATCATATTTTTATATTATTATATTATATTATTTTTATATTATCAACTTTTTTTTACATAATCTTTTTTTCATATTTTTTTTCATGTTATCACCTTTTTTTTTACATCATCATATTTTATATTATCTTATTTTCATATTATCAATTTTTTTACATCATCATATTTTTATATTATTTTATTTTAATGTTATTAAATTTTTTACATCATCATATTTTTATATTATTATATTATTTTATTTTTATATTATCAACTTTTTTTTTACATCATTATATTTTTATATTATCTTCTTTTCATATTATCAAGATTTTATATCATCATATTTTTATATTATTTTATTTTTATATTATGATGTTATTTATATTATCATGTCTTTATATTATTATAGTTTTTATATTATCATGTTTTCATATAATCTTATTTTTTATATAATCTTTTTATGTTATCATTTTTTTACATCATTATTTTTATATTTCCATGTTATCATCATATTTTTATATTATTTTATTTTCATGTTATCAACATTTTTTACATCATCATATTTTTATATTATTATATTATTTTATTTTTATATTATCAACTTTTTTTTACATAATCTTTTTTTCATATTTTTTTTCATGTTATCACCTTTTTTTTTACATCATCATATTTTATATTATCTTATTTTCATATTATCAATTTTTTTACATCATCATATTTTTATATTATTTTATTTTAATGTTATCAAATTTTTTACATCATCATATTTTTATATTCTTTTTATTTTCATGTTATCAATTTTTTTTCTTTTCATGTTATCAACTTTTTTTACATCATCATATTTTTATATTATTATATTATTTTATTTTTATATTATCAAATTTTTTTCATATTTTATTTTTTATGATATCACCTTTTTTTTACATCATCATATTTTATATTATCTTATTTTCATGTTATCAAATTTTTTACATCATCATATTTTTATATTATTTTATTTTAATGTTATCAAATTTTTTACATCATCATATTTTTATATTATTATATTATTTTATTTTTATATTATCAACTTTTTTTTACATCAACATATTTTTATATTATCTTCTTTTCATGTTATCAACTATTTATATCGTCATGTTTTTATATTATTTTATTTTTACATTATGATGTTATTTATATCGTCATGTATTTCTATTATTATAGTTTTTATATTATCATGTTTTCATATAATCTTATTTTTTATATAATCTTTTTATGTTATCATTTTTT
>DAHXLG010000031.1 GCA_027371775.1 bacterium | reverse complement strand
ATAAAGATGAGAAAATAAAATGATACAAAGATCAGAAAATAAAATAATATAAAAATGAGAAAATAAAATGATACAAAGATGAGAATAAAATGATACAAAAGTAAAAATGAAAAATAAAACTAAAAAAACTAAAATTAAAATAAAATGATATAAAGATAAGAAAATAAAAATTACATAAGAATAATAAAATAAAATGATATAAAGATAAAATGAGAAAATAAAAATGATATAAAGAGGAGAAAATAAACCGATACAAAGATGAAAAAATAAAATAATATAAAAATGAGAAAATAAAATAATATAAAGATAAGAAAATAAAATGATAAAAAGATAATAAAATAAAATAATACAAAGATAAAATAAGAAAATAAGATGATATAAAGATATAAAGATGAGAAAATAAAATGATACAAAGATCAGAAAATAAAATAATATAAAAATGAGAAAATAAAATGATACAAAAAATAAAATAATGATATAAAGATAAGATGAGAGAATAAAATAATATAAAGATGAAAATAAAATAATATAAAGATAAAAAATGATATAAAGATGATAAAATAAAATAATATAAAGATGATTAAAAGATATAAAAATAAAAATAAAATATATAAAAAATGAAAAAATAAAAATGCTATAAAGATTAAAATGAAATGATATATAAATAAGAAAATAAAATGATATAAAGATTTATAAATAAAATAATATAAAGATATTAAATGAAATGATACAAAGATTAAAAAATAAAATGATACAAAAATAAGAATTTAAAATGATACAAATATTCTAGTGCACGAAGTGCACTGACTCTTGTAGGAGAAAATAAAATGATACAAAGATAAGAATATAAAAATGAAAATAAAATGCTACAAAGATAAGACTATAAAATAATACAAAGATAAAATAAAAAAAATAAAACTATACAAAGATAAGATAATAAAATAACACAAAGATTCTGTATGCATTAGTTTGCAGTGCAAACTAATGCATATACTTAGAAAATAAAATGATACAAAAATGAGAAAATATAACGATATAAAGATGATAAAATAAAATAATATAAAGATAAGAATATAAAATGAGAAAATAAAATAATACAAAGATAAAATATAAAATTATACAAAGATGAAAAACGATACAAAGATGAGAAAATAAAATAATAGAAAAATAATAATATAAAATGATATAATGATGACAAAATAAAATAATATAAAAATTAAATGATACAAAGATAAAATGATAAAATAAAACAAAAAAAATAAGATAAAAAATAAAAATGATGTAAAGATATTATGAGAAAATAAAATAATACAAAGATGAGAAAATATAATTATACAAATATGATAAAATATGATACAAAGATGAGAAAATAAAATAATATAAATATAATAATA
This sequence comes from bacterium, assembly GCA_027371775.1. Taxonomy (GTDB): domain Bacteria; phylum Pseudomonadota; class Alphaproteobacteria; order CAJXXZ01; family DAHXLG01; genus DAHXLG01. The sequence continues at coordinate 963 of DAHXLG010000031.1, read as the reverse complement.
AAATAATATAAAGATAAAAAAATAAAATAATACAAACATGAAAAAATAAAATAATACAAAGATTCTAGAGCTGAAGTGCTTTTTAGTGTATACTTTAATTTGCTCTAGATCAAGAAGTGATTTTTATTAAACCCTTGTGTCAGGATTTATGCTTTTTACTTCTCTAAAGCAAAAGCATAAATCTAGAAGAAAATAAAAATTATACAAAAATAAAATAAGAAAATTAAATGATACAAAAATGAGAAAATAAAATAATATAAAGAATATAAAATGATACAAAAATTAAATTAAATTATAAAAGATGAGAAAATAAAATAATATAAAAAGGAAAAAAAATAAAATGATACAAAGATGAAAAATAAAATGATACAAAAATGAAAATAAAATGATATAAAAATGAGAAAATAAAATGATATAAAAATGAGAAAATAAAATGATATAAAGATAAGATGAGAAAATAAAATGATATAAAGATGAGAAAATAAAATAATATAAAGATGAGAATATAAAATGATAAAAAGATAAGATAAAAAAGAAAAGAATAACAAATAAGAAAATAAAATGATATAAAGATGAAAATATAAAATGATACAAAGCTAATATGAGAAAATAAAATAATACGATTATATGATGGAAAAATAAAATGATATAAAGATGAGAAAATAAAATAATATAAAGATGAGAAAATAAAATGATGCAAAGAGAAGATAAAAACTAAAATGATATAAAGATGAGAAAATAAAATTATACATAGATGAGAAAATAAAATGATACAAAATAATATGATAAAATAAAATGATACAAAGATAAAATAAGAAAATAAAATTATATAAAAAGAGAAAATAAAAAGATACAAAGATGAGAAAATAAAATAATATAAAGATGAAAAAATAAAATGATATAAAGATAAAATAAGAAAATAAAATTATACAGAAAATAAAATGATATAAAGATAAGAAAATA
>DAHXLG010000030.1 GCA_027371775.1 bacterium | reverse complement strand
TTTTCTTATTTTATCTTTGTATCATTTTATTTTTTTATTTTGTATCATTTTTCTCTTCTTTATATTATTTTATTTTCTTATCTTATCTTTATATCATTTTTATTTTCTTATCTTATGTTTATATCATTTTATTTTCTCATCTTATCTTTGTATTATTTTATTTCCTCATTTTATATTTTTATTTTTGTGTCATTTTATTTTCTCATCTTTATATTATTTTATTTTCTCATCTTTATATTATTTTATTTTTTCATCTTTATATTATTTTATTTTCTTATTTTATCTTTGTATCATTTTATTTTTTTATTTTGTATCATTTTTCTCTTCTTTATATTATTTTATTTTCTTATCTTATCTTTATATCATTTTTATTTTCTTATCTTATGTTTATATCATTTTATTTTCTCATCTTATCTTTGTATTATTTTATTTCCTCATTTTATATTTTTATTTTTGTGTCATTTTATTTTCTCATCTTTATATTATTTTATTTTCTCATCTTTATATTATTTTATTTTCTCATTTTCTTATCTTTGTATTGTTTTATTTTATCATCTTTGTATCATTTATTTTTTCTTCTTTGTGTCGTTTTTATTTTCTTATCTTATCTTTATATCATTTTTTCACTTTTATATTATTTTATTTTCTCATCTTTCTATGCTTTATAATATATAGTATTGTTCTAAAAGTATGTAATGCATGTTTTTAACTAAGCATATTCATTCTTCTGCTGGCGACATGAACCCTTGTGGAAAAAAAATAAAATGATACAAAGATTAAATAAGAAAAATAAAATGATATAAAGATGAGAAAATAAAATAAAAGATAAAATAAGAAAATAAAACGATATAAAAGTGAAAAATAAAATGATATAAAGATAAGATGCGAAAATAAAATGATATAAAGATAATATAGTAAAAACAATAAAAAAATAAAATGATATAAAAATAAAACATAAAACGATACAAAATAAAATGATAAAATAAAATGATATAAAGATAAGATGAGAAAATAAAATAATATAAAGATGAAAAAATAAATGATATAAATATAAAATGAGAAAATAAAATTATATAAAGATAAAATGAGAAAATAAAATGGTGTAAAAATGAAAAAATAAAACAATACAAAGATAAGATAAGAATATAAAATGATACAAAAATAAGAAAATAAAATGATACAAATATAAGATAAAAAATAAGACGATATAAAGATATAATGAGAAAAATAAAACGATACAAAGATGAGAAAATAAAATAATATAAAAGTGAAAAAATGATATAAAGATAAGATAAGAAAATAAAATAATATAAAGAAGAGAAAAATGATACAAAATAAAAAAATAAAATGATACAAAGATAAAATAAGAAAATAAAATAATATAAAGATGAAAAAATAAAATGATATAAAGATAAAAAAAAATGATATAAAGATAAAATAAGAAAATAAAATGATATAAAGATGAAAAAATAAAATGATAGAAAAATGTGAAAATGAAATTATATAAAGATGAGAAAATAAAATGATATAAAAAAGAGAAAATAAAATAATATAAAAATGAAAACAAAAAATGATACAAAGGTAAGATAAGAAAATAAAATGACACAAAGATAAAATGAGAAAATAAAATGATATGAAGATGAGGAAATAAAATGATATAAAGATTTACTGACCCTTGTGGGAAAAAATAAAATCAAAAATAAAATGAGAAATAAAATGATACAAAAAGAAAATAAAATCAAAAATAAGATGATACAAAGATAAGAAAATAAAATAATATAAAGATATGATGAAAAAATAAAACAATACAAAGATACGAAAATAAAATAATACAAAGATATGATAAAAAAATAAAATGATACAAAGATGAAAAAATAAAATAATATAAAGATAAAGAAAATAAAATGATACAAAGACAATAATATAAAATAATACAAAGATAAAATATGAAAATAAAACAATACAAAAAATGAGAAAATAAAATAATATAAAGATATAATAAGAAATAAAAAGGATACAAAGATAAGAAAATAAAATAATACAAAGATAAAATGTGATACTAAACCATATAAAGATGAGAAGATAAAATGAGAAACTAAACAATATAAAGATGATAATATAAAATAATACAAAGATAAAATGAAAAACTAAAATGATACAAAGATGAGAAAATAAAATGATATGAAGATAAGATGATACAAAAATGAGAAAAAAATAATACAAAAATAATATGAGAAAATAAAATAATACAAAGATGATAATATAAAAAGATACAAAGATGAGAATATAAAAAGATACAAAGATGAAAAAAAAACTCAAAAAATAATATGAGAAAATAGAATAATACAAAGATGAGAAAATAAAATGATAAAAAGAAAAGATGATAAAAAAATGAGAAAAAAATAATACAAAAATAATAT
>DAHXLG010000002.1 GCA_027371775.1 bacterium | reverse complement strand
GAATCTGAAATAAACCCTTGGAGCAATTTAGTAATAACAGCAGGAGTATTTAATATCAAAAATAAAAACTAAAACTATTCCTCAATTCTTTTATATTGAAACAAAATTGGAATACCAGTAAAACCAAATTTCTTTGCTAATCTTCTTCTTAACATACGTTCTTTATCTTCGGATAATCTATAATCTAAGAAAAATTTTGGCGGACCAACTTCAATTTGTGTCATAAATTTTAATTTAGGCTCAACTAACATAATTTCTTTTCGTAACCAATCATTCAATTCAGAGGTTTTAATGCGTTTATAATAGCTTTCTTCTTGTTGCCTTATCATATCATGTATTTTCACAACATTCATATTTTTAGCACACGAAATACTCATTATAGGCACATCCCAGAATCTACTTATTCTTTCTTCAATATCTTTTATTTCATTACCTTTAGCTAAATCAGTTTTGTTTATTACCACAATCACAGGTTTTCTTCTATCATAAATTAGACCAATCATTTTCAAATCTTGTCTTTGTGCCTTAAGATCAATTACAAAAACCACACCAAAAACATTGCTATATTTTGGAAACAAAGCCCTGTTACGCTGACCTGGTGTATCTAAAACAATTTCATCATCCAACTCAACTGGCAGAAATTCCTTTGTTGTACCTTCAAAATCCTCAACCTTATGCAAATCCTTTTTAGCCAAAATATTGGTTATACTAGATTTTCCAACATTTGGTTTACCCATAATTGCCCATATTTTTTTTGCATATTTCTCTTGAGTATTTTCAATAAAATCATTGGCAAATATGTAGTATTTAAGTTTTTCTAGACCAATTCTATTTTTTAAAGAAATTTCCACACAATCTTTGAAAAAATTATAATCTTGACTTTGATCATGCCCCAAATCAATTTTATTTATTATTACACAAACATCGTATTTTTTCTTAAGTTCCAAATAAAGTTTCTTATCATAATTCAAAATATTATTTTCCAAAACAAGAAAAACTCTATCTATTTTTACAGGAGGAAGTGATTCTATCTTAAAAACACCAGGAGTATCCCAGAAAACAAAATTACCAACTTTCTTACTTCGCCAATCTTTTGTTGTACCATCTTCATCACGAACAAAAGCCTCATGTTTTTTTATTATAAAATTAAAAAGCGATGATTTTCCTACGTTTGGCCTACCAACTAAAACATAGTTTTTTAAATCACTCACCAATATCTCCTAACACACGAAAAATTTGAAAAAATTAATATTATATATTAGCCCAATAAATTTTTGATCCATCAAATGCAACAAACATTCTATCCTTATAAATCATTTTCCTTATTTTAAAGTCTAACTTTTCAAAAGTAACTTTTTCACCATCAATTATAACCAACTGATCATAGTTATAACTATTTTTATTGTATGCAAACACTTTTCCTTCAAAAAATTCAAAACTAATAGCTTCAAACTTATATTCTTTACCGTTATCTAAATTTTTCAAAACAGAATCTTTATAAGAGTAATTACTTTTACCAGAAATAAAATATGTTGGAAAATAATTATCATTTTTCTTTGTAACCCCAGTCATAACTTCATATAAAACAAAATCATGATCAGAAATAGAACAAACTACATCATCTCCAACAACATAAAAATCTCTTGCTTCTTTAAACTTATCAATTGCCAAATATAAAAAACCTGTTCTTTTATCAATAATTGAAATACCAGATTTGTTTAATAAATAAATGTACTTCCCAACAAATAACTTACATTTATAAATCAAGTCATTGCTTGGATTATCTTTATTAAACCAAACTAAATCACCATTTTTAGAATAGCAATATACATACTGATTTATTGAAGCAAAGAAAACATTTGAATTATCAATAAAAATACCACTTCTAGAAACAGCTTGAAGAGTTTTTTGAAAAATAACATTACCAGAAAAATCTAAACACTTAAAAACACAATCTTCTGTATTAAGAAAAACATTTTCATCTGAAATAGCAACTTTTGCAACTGCTTTAGCACTTCTTTCAAACTTATAAATTTCAGTTTTTTTTGAGGTTTTAGTATCAATTAAACAAACTGATTTTTTACCCACAGAAACAATTTTTTCATTTGAATAATCAAATTCATATTCATCTTCCTCTAAATCAACACAAGAAAAATCTATTGCAGAAGCATTAAAAGCAAAAAATGAAAAAAATAATATAAATTTATTTAAATTTAACACTTAACCCCCTTTCCAATTGCAAAAATCATCATATACTCCTCTTTTTTCTTTAACAAACTAACATTTCTTGATCCATTAAATACTCCTGCTGTTATTACTAAATTGCTCCAAGGGTTTATTTCAGATTCATAATAAGAAGAATACTCATCTTTGTAATTGAAATACAACCTCTTTGCAAAATAAAACAAATTTTTAAACACATAATCATCTATTTTCGCAAAAGAATCTAATTTTTCAATAGTTGGATTCTTTCTAGACTCAATTATATTTTTTACCAAAGCGTACCCTTTTTTATGATTACTTTTCATAAACTCATCACTTTCACCATTGATATAATCAATCAACATGTTTGATGAAACAATTTGTCTATCATATGAATTCTTGGCAAAAAACCCAACTATGAGGATAAGTGCAAAGAAAGCTGATCCACCTAAAAATATATTCCTTTTGTTTTTATAAAAGAAATCTATTGCGTTTCCTTTAAATTCTTCAAAATCAAATTCCATAACATATTTATACCAGAACAAAAAAGGCTTGTATACCCAAAAAAAAATAATACAAATAAAAACAATTACTAAAATATTTTAAAAATACTTTTTCCACAATTTGTATAACATATTTCTAACAAAAAGACATCAATAAATGTGGGAAAAATAAAAATGTGGAAACACGGGGTAAAAATGTTGAAAACATTGGGTATGGAATTCTCTCTTAAAAAGGTTTAAAAAAAATTAATTCATCATTTCACCATGTTAATAATCTATTGCTATTGATTAAAAAATATGATTAAATGTTATCGTTTCACAAGTATGAGTAGCATTAAAATAAACAAAGTTGCAGATTGCATACTTTTGGATCCGTTTTTATTCAACGATTTCCAATTAATAAAACATGGTATTCCGTTTTACAAGAACGAAGATGATATGTTTATTCTTGTGAAAAATGAAGGACTCTATAAGATTAGTAATTACAAAGTAAAAACATATTACATTGATGAAGAAGATTTCAATGAAAAAGTGTTTTTAATAAATAATTACAACACTATTTGCGAAAACAAAGATGGTTTTAAAGTATTTTCTAACTTAACTCCTATAAGGGTTATTTTGGATTATATTTTAATACAAGCTTTATTGAACAATGTATCAGATATTCATTTTGATGTTATTGATAGCACAAAATACGAAGTAAAATTCAAGATAGATACTGTGTTGCAAAAGGTTTTTGCTTTAACAAAAGAACAAGGTGATTCTGTTTTGATGCGTATGAAAGTTCTTTCATCTATCGATACATCAAAAAAACATATCCCGCACAGCTCTTCTTTTTATAGAAACTTTAGAAATAATGATGTTGATTTTAGATTTTCAACACATCCTACATTTCTTGGTGAAAGATGTGTTTTAAGAGTTTTGCAACAAAAAAATGTTATGTCTATTGAAAAAATCGGCTTGACAGATGATGTTTTGAAGATTGCAAAAAAAGTTGTTGAAGATCCTTTTGGTTTTGTTATTTTTACAGGTCCAACAAATTCTGGTAAAACAACAGCAATCCATTCTATTTTGAAGGAAATTTCAAGTTCAGGTGTTAACATAATGACTCTTGAAGACCCTGTAGAATATAGAATTCCTGGTATTGTACAAACAAATATCACTGATAATTTAGATTTTTTTGATGGAATGAAATCAATTTTAAGACAAGATCCTAATGTTGTTTTCTTAGGTGAGATAAGAGATGCAAAAACGGCTCAGATAGCAGCGCAAGCTGCAATGACTGGGCACAAGGTTCTAACAACACTGCACGCTTACTCTATCAAAGGTGCGATTAGTAGGTTGATAGATATGGGGATTTCGCCAAAAATTTTGGCTGAATCTTTGCTTGCTATTTTTTCTCAACGTCTTGTTAGAAAAGTTGTTTATGAAAATGGTATAAAGTCTTATAAGGGACTTGCTCTTGTTTCAGATGCTTTTTACTTTGATGAAAAAACTAGAGATATTTTGAGAGCAGGGTCAATTCCTGATATTGAAAACAATTTGGGAAAGATAGCTCGTAAGATGGTTAAAGATGGTATAACAACAGAAGAAGAAGTTAAACGCGTAGTTGGTTGAAGATCAAATTACCAACTAAGTTAAAAACTAAAATTACTAATTGTTTGTTTTTTATTAACTAATTAATTAAAAAAACGTTAAAAATATTTTGAAGAAAAATTTGTTTTTCCTCTCTATATATATTTGATTTAGTAAAATTTAGTTGCCATATAAACAATGTTGTTGTACAATCATAAAGATCAATTGGGGAAGATAATGAGATCAAAAATAATTTATTCAACAGATTTTTTGGATAATAAAAGTACACTTGGGTTTTCAAGTGTTTTGAATAATATAGGTTCAATATTTAAAAACAAGATGAAAGATTCAGAAGTTTTGTTTTTCATACAGTCAATTTGCGAGTTTTTAAAAGTTAATAACGATTTGGGATTTTGCATAGAATCATCAATACATTGTGTGAAAAAAGAATTTCATTTATCTATCAGAAATATAATTCTTAGATTAAACAAGGGTGAGGTTTTTTCAAAAGCTTTGGAGGCAAACAAGATTTTTCCTTTTTATGCTATAAAAATCATAAAAGCTGGTGAAAAAAACAAGAATTTCAAAGATACATTTTTAATGTTGAAAGAATTCATGCAATGGAATATAGAGCAAAAGAAGAAGCTAAAAACTGCTCTTACATATCCAGCTTTTACATTTTTTGTTTTTATTGGAATAATATTTTTGTTTTCTAATTATATCGTACCTTCGATGTTTGGTCTTTTAAATTCGTTCAATAATCAAGATGTTTCAAATTACAAGATATTTTTCGCGTTCATGTTTGTATTGAAATCTATTATTGTATTGACTTTGCTAGGATTAGTATCAATGTTGATAATTTATTACACAAAAAAAGATTTGTTTGAAAAAATTCTTCTTAAAACTCCTGTTTTTGGTGATTTTTTAAAATATAAATCGATATATGTTACATCATATTATTTGGCAAGCAGCATGAATAATGGTGTTTCTATTATAGAAAGTTTTGATATTGCAATTGAATCTTCTTCTGGTATTACGAAAAAAGTACTGATAAAGATGAAAGATGATTTGATAAAAGGTGTTAAAATAAATCAATCTGTTAAAAGATTTGATTTTATACCAAAAGTTGTAAGCGACATAATAAAAACAGGAGAAGATTCTGGTGGATTAGCTAATTCACTTGAGTTGGTAAAGCAGATGTTTTATTCAAAGTACCAAGTTTTGATGGATAAGATGATTAATTTGCTTCCTATAGTGCTAATTGTATTAACATCGCTTATGATGATAAGCTTTGTGCTTTTGATATTTATGCCATTATATAGTTTTGGGTTGTGATTATTTTTTGCTAAAAATTAGCTTCAAACATTGTGAAAATATAAATTTTGGGAGGAATTTATGGGTAATGAGTTTAATAATAACATTTTAAATAGTCGTAATGTGCGTGATTTTAAAAATGATCTATGTTTGAAACAACACATAGAGTTTTCAAATAATGAAAATTATGTCATGGAAGAAATTCCATCCAACATTGGTTTTTTTTCATAGAAAAAAGTGGATTAGAGAAAAATTATCTCTATTGGGGCAGCAAAAAGCATTGGTTTTTTTAGATAAATCAAAAATCATGTGGGCATTTTTGAATGATGAGCAAAAGTATTGGATGCCAGTTGAAAAAGCTCAATTTTACTTATATGTCTTTGAATATTCTGGATCATCATGTTTAATAATAGAAAAGAAAGAAAATGAAACTCATTATTATGGTATGGTTGATAAATTTCTTGTTGCGTACACAAAAGATTACAAAGAGGCTATCGATAGTGTTAAGAAATATAACAATGGTAGAAAAATAAATGTTTTTGGGGTTGGAGAGCAATTAGATCATGATTGTGATAAAACAATGAGTTTTCAAAAGATTGTGCAAAAAGTTTTATATAAAGAAAAACATAATTCCAATTTTAATTGCGAGATTAATGATGATCTTATTTATATTAATGAAGATCATGAACAAAATTTTGTACAAAAAGATTGTTTTGTAAAAGAAAATATAGACGATGCGTTTTTTCATTGGTTTGAAAATGTTAAAAACAAAGTTAATTATAAAAGAAAATATGTATTAGGGGCTTTATTAACTGGTATTTTGTTTTTTTCTATTGCAGATATATATTGCGCATATAATGGAGCTCAAATAAAAAAAGAGCTTGAGCATACTATGCAAAAAATTAACAAAACAACGAATATTAAATAAAAATAAATGTTTTTTATATATAATTCGATAAATTGTACTGATTTTAATTTTAAATACTTGTGATAGAATCATAAAACTGAGTATAGTCTTAAAAAGCATTAAATAATAACGGCTAGATTATTTCATTTTTATGTTTTGCTAAAAATTATTGTTATAAATTTATCACTAATACAAAATATATGTTGAAAATAAATTGTTAGATTGATAACCTTCGTTTCATTGGGATCCACTTTTTTCTACTATTTTTTCTAATGATTGCAAAAAGCAGATCAGAAAGTCTGTTTAAATAAACTCCTATCATATTTAAGCTAATTAATTTTTCTGTGGGTTCAATTTCACAGTGATTGATAACTGTTTTCCAAAATGATCTTTCAGCAGACCTAGCACAACTTCTTGCTACATGCAAAGAAGATACTATTCTTTTTTTAAACAATCCACCTTGAGGCAAAAGAAACGAATCCAATGCTTTTACATTTTTGCTGTATTCAATAATTTTTTCTTCCAAAAACTGAATAAATTTATCACAATCAATTGCATCTTTTTTAAAAAACATGCTTCCTATATCGAACAATTGATGTTGAATTTCTGTAATTAGTTTCTTTGTTTTTCTTTTGCATGTTGAAGCTAAAACTTGTCCTAAGCTTGAGTTTAGCTCGTCTATTTTTCCAATAAATTCAATTTCATCACTAAATTTGGATATAAGACGTATTCCAGGCCCAAGCGTTTGGCCATTATCGCCAGTTTTTGTAGTTATTTTATTTATTCTTATCATTACAATTCATTTTTCAAGAAATCTGTGATTAAGTCTATATAGCTATTGGATTTAACTTTCGAAACAGATGTATGAATCTCAAAAGGTTTCAATTTTTCTCCAATTTCAAATGTATAAATTTCATGGAACTCTTTGGTTATAAACTCTGGCAAAATGCCTATACCACATCCTGCAGAAATAGATTGCAAAGCCGCCAGCTCATTGCTGATTGTGTATTTGTTTGATATGTTATCCAAAATTTCTTTGCTCATAAATGCATCATATTGATAGTCTTGTATATATATAAAATCGTGATATTTAAGGGATGAAACGAACTTAGGATATCCTCTTTTTTTCAAATACTGTTTGCCAATACCAAACATCATTTTGTATGTGTTTAAAAATTTTGTCTCAACAAGGGCGTGATTATATGGCTCGCGCGTGATAACGAGATCTTTCTTGTTAAGTAAATCCATAGTAATTTCATTAGTGAAAGAAATATCAATATAGATTTCTGGAAAGAAAGATAGAAGATATTTAATTTTATCAGCCAAAATACAGCCCAAAACCATTGAAATTGAAATAAAGATTCGAATTTGAGAGTTCTTGAAGTTATTATTTTGAAATACTATGTTTTCTTCTATGTGGTTCAAATCATCATTAAGCAAAATTATCAACTCATATAGTTTTTTGCCATATGGCGTTAGAACTAATGGCTTTTGGTTGTTTGAGATTAGTTTGTGTCCAATTGTTTTCTCAAGATCTTGAATATTGCGGCTGATTAACGATTGGCTTGCATCAATGGCTTTTGCAACCATGGAAAATGATTGCAGATCGCACAGAAGGCGAAAAATTTGTAATTTCTCAAAATTCACTCCCATTAATGACATGAAATTATTCTAACATAACTCTTGCGTTTTTTATAGTGATAATAATACTTAATTTATGAAGGTTGTGTTCTTTTAATATGAGTCATCATTACCTTGATTTTACTGATTACACAAGAAAATTGGAATTTTTCAAAACAACTCTTGCGTTTGTGATAAGTTTTTAATAGTTTGGTTTTATGATAGAAATTTTGAAAGTTTTAGATCACGGTTTTGTTCGTGTTGTAGATAAAATGGGTACGGATTCATCTATAGTCCAGGCTGCGAGAATTTCTTATGGAGAAGGCACAAAGCATTCTAGTCAAGATAGGTCTTTGATTCGTTATTTGATGCGACATAAGCACACTTCTCCGTTTGAAATGTGTGAAATAAAGCTGCATATCAAAATGCCTATTTTTGTAGCAAGACAGTGGATTAGGCACAGAACTGCTAATTTAAATGAATATTCAGCGCGTTATTCTTTGATGCCAGATGAATTTTACATTCCACAGGAAAAAGATATAGCATTACAGTCTTTGGATAATAAGCAAGGCAGAGGTGGGGCTCTTTCACATGCACAAGCAAGAGAAGTTCGTACGTTAATTGAAGAGCAATCTAAGACAGCGTATGCTGCATATAAGCAGATGATAGAAAAAGGCACAGCAAGAGAATTAGCTCGTGTGGTTTTGCCTCAAAACATATATACGCAATTTTATTGGAAATGTGATTTGCATAATTTGTTGCACTTAATTGAGTTACGTTCACATCCGACAGCCCAGTTTGAAATAAGAGAGTTTTCAAATGCAATAGAAGCAATTGTAAAAGAGTGGGTTCCAATTACGTACGAAGCATTTGTAGATTACAGAAAAGAAGCTTGTTTGGTTTCTGGGCACGCAAAAAAGTATTTGAGTAGAAATGATAAGTGCAAAAGAGAAGAGTTGGAATCAGTTTTTGGAAAAACTGAATTTATTGAGTTTGATCATAACTGGCCTGAAGAATAACGCATAACTTCCTATTGTACGAAGCATATAGTTTGTTAATATAACCTATAAGGGAGTATATAAAAAAATGTATAAAATTTTACTAACAGCCATTTTGTGTTTGAATTTTAGTGCAATCGCAATGTTTTCAGATCCTCAAATTGGAAATGAGCGGATAACTTTGGAACAAATTAAAGCAGATGAATCTTCTTTGATGGAAAGTGATCTGCCTGAAACGGAGGTGATACATACAGTACTATTGGGATATTATCCAAAAGGCACAATTGATTACTTGTTAAAAAATGCAGATGATATGCTATCTCAATCTAAGATCCTCAATGCTATATTTTTTGGTCAGATTGTGATTGGACTTGAGAATATGTTGTGTTTTTTAAAAGGAACAATAAATAAATACCATGCTGCTGTTGCATATTATTATAATAATTTATCAGCAAGCACGGCTAGTGAGTATAAAAAAATCTTGGATAGTGCAATTGCTGTTGTGAAACAAAGCAGAGATAAGGTTGAGGAAATAGAAAAAATTATTGAGTTGTTGGGTGCAAAATATCCTGAATACGTTGTAGCTGTTTTGCAAAATGAAATGAAATTTTCGTTTGTAAGGCAAAGAATATATCATCATCAAACAAGAACATCTATTAGTGTTGTTTTTGTAGAGACTCCTAAAGATAAGTAAGGAAAATTATTTTTATAGTATCATGAAAAATGATTTTCCAAAATTTGGCTAAATTAGGCGAAAATAGTCAATTAAAATTTTGTAATTAAGTTTTTATATGAATTTGATTTTCAATAGATGGACATAAAATTTAATTGATTTATAATACTTTTATGATAGAAAATTTTATGGAGTTTTATATATGTATAAAAAGTATTTTTATTTAATGATGGCTGCTTCGGTCTTTGCTACTTATAATGAGGTATTGAAGGAAATGTCTAATCAATATCCTAAATCTGGTTGGTTTACAAATGTTTCTCAGCTAAATGAATTAGGTGTTTTGGGCAAAGATATGCCTCATAGATTGGTAACTATTTTAGGTCCTATTTATTGTTATCAAGATGGTATAACAGCTGAAGCATTCAAATCAGCTTATTTGGATATGATAGCCAGGGCAGATGCTGGTGAAAATCAAGCATTTTATACTGAACGTTTTGCATCCTTAAAGGCTATTAGCGAGCAAATGGCATCTCAATGTGAATACATAATACAAGCACATGCCGAGGGAGTAAATTCTAGAACGATTACTCTTGGCTTGTTAAATTATTTGTTTGATTATGCTAAACAAGATGCACAAAAAGATACAACAGGTGATGTGTTCCCAATGGCTCAAAGAAAAGACTTGGAAAAATATGCTGCATTGATATCAACAGCAAAAGATGATCCAAGGGTTACTCCTGATCAGAAAAGAAGCTATATACTATCCTCTAAGCCTCATTCGAGTAGTTCTAATAGTGGATCTTTTAAATTATCGGTAATTAAAGAAGATTCTGATGACAAAGGATGTTGCAGCTTCTTTTCATGCAAGAGTATTTCATGCAAGGAGATTTCATGCGATTTGATTCCATGCAAGGATATTTCGTTTGGTTGTGAAAAACGAACTACCGTGAGAGAACCAGTTGCTATAAATATGACTATGATAGATTCTTCAGAGCCAGTTGCAAGTGCTAAAGAACAGTCTGCACAAGCTAAAGAACAGCCTGCCCAAGCTAAAGAACAGCCTGCCCAAGCTGAGGAGGGTCATCAATTAACAACAGTTTTGAGAGGATTTAGACGCCCGAAGCGTTAAGAAAGCAGTTTTAAAGTAGTTTAAAAAACTAGTGCAGTTACATAAACTAGATTTTTTAAGAAAACATGGAGTTAAATCATGAATATTTATATGAAATACATTTCACTAGTTATCTTCTCATTATGTAATGCAACATTTGAGCAAGTATTTTCGCAATTAAAATGTTTACAAACATATCAAAAGTGTTTTGAGACAGAAAAAGATGCAAACGATTTTCTATTATTAACGCCTACTATGAAATATGCTGCAGTTGCTTATGCCTTGCCCCTTGTTGTGTTGAATGATGATATGGATCTTGATCAATTAAGAAGTGCAATAGAAAGTGCAAAAAGAATTTTTAATACTACTGAAGATAAAATTTCAGAACCAAAATCAAACTTTGTTCCATATGAGCCGTGTAATACATGTGAAATAGAAATGCAAGATGTAGAAGAGTTTCCAGAAGTTGATCGCAAGTCTTATATATTTGGGAGTTTTTTGAAAAATCGTCATCCTTTTGGCATTTTAGATAGATTCCGTTCAGCCAAGCGGGAACAAATAAAAATTGATGCAACATATGAAGGAAACAGAGAGTGGATTTTATCTGTTTTACAATCTGCAGAAAAAGATTTAGAGTCTTTATACGAGCAAATTAAGAAAACAGATATTGTTTTGTGCATGAAACAACGAATAGAGCTTGCATTATCGTATGAGATGTCTAGATACTATGATTCAAATGATATACACGTTGCATTATCAAGTTTTTGGGAAAAGATTCATGGTTCTGTTGATAAATTTGTCTTTGATCCAAAAGAAAGTAAAGCGCAAAGCATTTTAATGGGAGCTGTTAAATATTTTTATTCAAGTAGAAAAGAACTTAAGCAAACAGAAACGTGTTCGAAATCATTCCAAATAGATTATTTTTTAACAAAAACTGTAACTCAAAATGAATGTACTATTTCTTGTTCAAAGACTTTGAGCTATGCATAAATTGCTTTTTTGTGAATAATAAATTAAAACACGTAAACCATTGACTATTTTACGATTTTAAGCCAGAATTATTGAGATATGACATATACCTCACGCTCAATTAGAGTGCTAAAAGGCTTAGAAGCTTGCCGGACACGACCTGGCATGTACATTGGCAACACACAAGATGGATCTGGTCTTCACCATATGATCTATGAAGTGATGGATAACTCAATTGATGAACACTTAGCTCAACACTGTAATGAAATTTTTATAACAATTGATAAAGATGGTTGGGCTATTATTTCTGATAACGGTCGAGGTATTCCAGTTGATATGCACGAAGGTGAAGGAATATCTGCTGCTATCGTTATTATGACGCAGCTTCATGCAGGTGGTAAGTTTGATCAAGATTCCTATAAAATTTCAGGTGGTTTACACGGTGTAGGTGTTTCGGTTGTTAACGCTTTATCTAAAAGATTAGAGCTTACAATTAAACGCGATGGTGGAGAGTATTTTGTAGCATTTGAGAAAGGCGATTTAGTTGAAGATTTAAAAAGAATAGGCGATAGTGCAGAGCATGGTACGAAAGTGCGATTTCTTCCAGATGTTGAGATTTTTACTGATATTACATTTGATGTGAAAATAATTGAAAATCGCTTAGAAGAACTTTCGTATTTGAACCCTGGATTAAAAATTCATCTAAAAGATGAGCGAATCGATTATTCGCGCGATTTCTACCAGCCAGATGGATTATGTGCATTTGTTAAAAATATCATGAAAGGCAAAGAAGGCTTGCATGAGATCATCAAGTTTTATTATAAAGAAGGAAATGTTTCAATTGAAGGTGCCGCAGTTTGGGTGAATAATTATTATGCAGAAGAAGTGCGTTGTTTTACAAACACAATTGGGCAAAAAGATGGAGGCACTCATTTAGTAGGTCTGCGTACGGCGTTTACACGTTGCGTGAATGCATATTTACAAAAAGAGCCTGCACTAACCAAGAAGATGAAAGATATGCAGCTTACTGGTGAAGATATTCGTGAAGGTATTGTTTGTGTATTAGCTGTGTATCTGCCTGAGCCACAGTTTGCATCTCAGACTAAGGAAAAGTTGGTTTCCGCAAGTGTTCGTCCAGTAGTAGAAGCTGGTGTTAGTCAGGCACTTGAAAAGTGGTTTGAAGAAAATCCTAATGATGCAAAGCGTATTGTGCAAAAAATTGCTGATGCTGCAATGGCGCGTGAGGCTGCTAGGAAAAGCCGTGATTTAGTGCGTAACAAGGGAGCAGCTGAATTTAGTCTTGGCATGGCTACGAAATTAGCTGGTTGCACACAAAAAGATCCATCAAAAGCTGAATTGTTCATTGTTGAAGGTGATAGTGCTGGTGGTTCTGCCAAAATGGGACGTAACAGATTGTATCAAGCTGTTCTTCCATTGCGTGGTAAGATTTTGAACGTGGAAAAAGCTGGTCTCAATCGAATGTTGAATGACGATGGTATTCGTACATTGATTGCTGTAATGGGCACAGGTATTGGAGAAACATTTGATATAACGAAAATTCGTTATAATAAAATTATTATTATGACTGATGCTGATATTGATGGCAGCCATATTTTAACATTGTTGATTACGTTTTTCTTTAGGTATATGAGAGCTATAATTGAAAACGGATATTTATATGTAGCACAGCCTCCGTTGTATGGAATAAAGCAAGGTCAGAAAACTACATATTTATTAAACGATGAGCAGCTAGCTGAGTTCTTATTAGCTCGTCATATTGATAAAATTTCTTTCAAGCGCGGCCAAGTAGTGTTGGAAAAAGATGAAGTTAAGAAATTTATCAAAGCATTATTTGGTATTTCATCTGATATAAAATCACGTGGCATAGTTTTCGAAGCATTTATTGCCAATGCGGAAATTGATTTCAGAAATGATGAAGCTGATTCAGCAAATACAGAAGAAAATGTGAAAAGTATATATAATGCAATGCTTGATAAGTTACAAAAATTGCAGCCGGGCAAATGGGTGTGGCAATTTGCATCGGGTTTTCGAGTATCAAATGAAACAGGAGAAACTCCTCCTCAAGACTGTGTATTTATTTATGATAAAAATGGTTTGACATATCGCTATCCATTTTCATTGAGCAAGGTTACGCAAAAGCATAAAATGTTTATTGAAAAATGGAAGCATATGTGGGCTGATGATGTGCATGTTGAGTATGATTCACAAGAGCACACGGTGAATAGTCCTATCGATATATTCAATCTTGTAAGTCAGAAGGGTAGCCATGATTTGCATATTCAAAGATACAAGGGTCTTGGTGAAATGAATGCAGATGATTTGGCAAAGACGGCGATGCAATCATATTTGCAAGTACGTTATGAAAATGAAACAGAAGCAGAAGAGCTGATTGCAAAACTGATGGGTGACGAAGTGGAGCCACGCAAAGCCTTCATCGAGGAGATGGAACCATTGCTTGAAACCGATGACTAAGATTTATTATGTAGGAATTCATAATAATGGGGCTAGATAAATAAAATGAGTACTCTGCCTGAACGGATGAAAGCTAAAATGAGTTAATATTCTAAGAGTTTCTGGTATATGTTTCACAGATGATTAAAGAATTTTGATAGGTTCTTGAGGATATCTATATTTTATGAGCTTATGTAAATAGTTTTGCTAGATTTTAATAAGAATAGCCGATAGCTTTACGGATGGTTTAAGCTTTTCTGAACCGATGAAAGCTAAAATGAGTTATATTCTAAGAGTTTTTGCAAGAATAACTATCTACACTTACGATTAAAAATAGTTGGTTTTCAAGTTTTCTGCAAGCATAACTAGTTTCACTAATTAATAAAGTTTGAAATCTGTTCTGCATATTAATTTGCAATAGCGCTTGCTATAGTCGCTTTATTTCATTTGGAAAATATTTGTGTATTACATCTGCTATTTAGTTTAGCAATGCAACAGGGAACTACTATGGGGAGCAGATTCCGACCATATCTTGAAAAATTGAAGAAAACAGGTCATTTAATTGCAGATATTTTAATTGCAATGTTTGGTTTCCTTTTAGTCATTAACATCTTTATCAGTTGCTTTATTGTGATGTGAAGACTTAGCAAGTTGCTATAGTTCGATTTATCGGTTTTTTTTATTCTATTGCACCTAAAATTCTATCTAATTTAGCTAAAACAAATAGACTTTCTTCTTCATATCTTCTATTCAAAAATTGAAGGAAGGCTTTACCAAATATCTTTTTGTGTAATAAGTTGTGATACTTTTTGTGCAAGCTCTTTTTCAACAGGTATATGATCTGCCCTTAGTTGATTATCGAACAATTTCTGCAATAGCAACTTTATATAAAGAAAACGTATTAGCAATTTCTGATCCATTTGATCTTGTTGTTTTTCAAACAACTCATAGATCCTGTTTTGTTTTTGTAACACTTATAAATTTTTGTAAGCGCAGCTACATTTATAACTGAAATCAAAATAAAAATAGCTTTTCATATAGGCTTATCATTTTGTAATAAATCGAGGTGTAGAAGATTAGTGTAGAAGATTAATTTCAGAAAGTAACTATTTTGTGTGCATCATGAATCAAGAAATGCAATGTCTTTTTGGTACCTACTCAAAACGTATATCGAAGAGCGTTTCATATGAGTCTTTATGATTTTAATCTAGTTTTCAATCTAGTTTTCAATTGGGGCATCTATTTTTCATTAGCATATGAAACATGATTCAATGAAATAAATCGAGTTGTGTTACCATGGTTTGAGATCATAAGATTAATTTCAGGACGTAATTATTTTGCGTGCATCATAATTAGCAATAGCGCTGTGATACCAATGAGTTTAATCATTGGGTTTAGTGATGGACCAGCTGTATCCTTATATGGATCGCCAACTGTATCGCCTGTAACGGATGCTTGGTGTTCTAGTGAACCTTTTTTGCCTGCAGCTTCGATTGCTTTCTTGGCATTATCCCATGCTCCGCCAGAGATGGTCATAGAGCATGCTAGCACTACGCCAACTAATGTTGCGCCGATTACTAATCCGCCTAGTGCCACAAACGCACCTTCTGTTCCGAACCAAATTTTATTTAGCAAGAAAAATACAATTACGCCAACTATTGGTAGCAGACCAGGAATTATCATTTCTTTCAATGATGCTTTAGTTAGTATGTCTACTGCGCGAGCATATTCTGGTCTTTGAGTTCCAGCCATGATGCCTGGTATTGTTCTAAATTGGTGACGTACTTCTTCAATAATTGCTCTGCTTGCTTTGTTCACAGCTAGTAATGATAGTGCTGCAAACAATGCTACCAGTGCTGCGCCTACGAATAGACCGGCTATTACGTTGCCTGAGCTAATATCTATGATCCAGGAAGATTCGCTAAACACTTTGTTTAAGTCCATTTTATATGTTGTTGCAAGCACAAGTGTAGCTAAAGCAGCTGAATAAACTGCATAGCCTTTTGTAGTTGCTTTTGTGATGTTACCAAGTGCATCAAGTTCATCTGTTACAACGCGCACATTTTTATCCAATCCGCTCATTTCTGCAATTCCGCCAGCGTTATCGGTTACTGGGCCGAATGCATCAAGAGCTAAGATAACTGCGCATACAGAAATCATGGCAACGCATGCAATCGCAACTCCAAAAATGCCACAGAAATACATGCATTTTAAGGTGCTTCCACCGATTATGATAAGTGGCACGAAACATGCTTCTAGACCTACTGCAAGACCTTGAATGATGTTTGTAGCGTGTCCTTGTTTGGAAGCTTCAACGATATTTTTCACAGGTCTGAAATTAGATCCAGTGTAATATTCCGTAAGGGGCATAACGAAGACAGCTGAGAAAATACCAATCAAGGCACAAATTGAGATGTTGAAAATATTTTCCAAACCCCAGTAGAAATAACCAAGTGCATTTAGCATTATTATTGATGAGAAAAATAGTGTTTTTAGTGAAATGCCTTGTGAGGCAAATTTTGCTCCGTCTTTTACTTTCCATCCGCTTGCAAGAACGAATATGCTAGAAAATGCGCCAGATGCAAGAATTGTGAATGAGACAGATATGTATGTATGGACAATCTCTGCAGGTAGCAAGCAAGTGGCTAATGCTATTGCAGAAGAAATAATTACGATAAAGCTTTCGAATAAATCGGCAGCCATGCCAGCGCAATCACCTACGTTATCACCTACGTTGTCGGCAATTACGGCAGGGTTGCGTGCATCATCTTCTGGTATATTTTGTTCAATTTTACCAACTAAGTCAGCGCCAATATCTGCACCTTTTGTGAAGATACCTCCACCTATTCTAGCAAACACGCTAATTAATGATGCACCAAAGCTAAGACCAATTAGAACTTGTATAAGTACTTCAGGTCCAAACAATTGCGCATATTGGTATGCCATATAAACAGCATCAAGTGCGAAGCCAGTTACTAGATATCCTACCAGTTTTCCAACTGAAAATGCTCCATTAAACGCATCTTTTATACCTAATTTTGCAAGCAATGTAACTTTATAGTTAGCGCTTACAGAAACGTACATAGACAAGAACCCGCAAAGCCATGATAAAACAGCTCCAAGACCAAACGCTACAGCAACGTGTATATTAATGGTTGCAAATAAAATGATAGCAATGATAGTTTCAACAACAACAAGCACCTTAAGTTGGCGCATCAAGTAAGCCATTGAGCCTTCTTTAATCATTTTTGCAATTTCAAGTACACCTGCTGGTGCACTTGCAATTTCTGAACTAGCAAGTGATTTTATTTTACGCCATTCTAAGAACGCGCATATAAACAACGTACCGATTGCAGAATAAACAAAATTACTTGGTGTTAGAAGATTAAAAATCCAAGACATATTTATACTCCTTACAAAAAATATTAGCAGGTTTGAATAGATTGAACTAGTGGTCTAATTTTTTTATGTGGATTGCTTTTTGCGCACAAACTCAATGATTTCATGTATGCATCAAATGTTGGATTTGATCTTAATGCTGTTGTGTTTTTAGGTGCTAATCTATTGTTTTGTTATATCGCGCTTCTTTTTCTCCAAATGCTCGAGTAGCTGCGGTTATTTGGAGAAGTTTCTGGAGAAAGATGTTTCTCAAGAGTGGCAGCTATTAATAAGCATTAATGAAAT
This sequence comes from bacterium, assembly GCA_027371775.1. Taxonomy (GTDB): domain Bacteria; phylum Pseudomonadota; class Alphaproteobacteria; order CAJXXZ01; family DAHXLG01; genus DAHXLG01. The sequence continues at coordinate 49,444 of DAHXLG010000002.1, read as the reverse complement.
GGTCTAGAGTTGGAAGGTCTAAACAAACTTGCTATATTTTGGTTCATTTTCAGTTAAATGTTGTGTATGAGTTAGCTGCAGTTGAGTTGAAGATCTATCAATAATAATTATGCCAATATTATTTTGTTGTTTAAAAGCAGGTAACAGGTTTTAGCAATGATTGAAAAAACTAAAAAAACTGGTTACAATAAGTCTGTTGGATGGGTGGCTGAGTGGTTAAAAGCACTAGTCTTGAAAACTAGCAGGCGATGATCTCGTCTCGAAGGTTCGAATCCTTTCCCATCCGCGTTTAAGTTTAATTTTGGTAAAAATATTTTGTGGACTTATTGTAAGTTCTAAGTAAATTTTCAACCTATTTTTTAGAAAAATTTTATATTATAATAATTGCGTGACCTGGGGTGCTTGAAAATCTAGATAATAGATTTTGTCGCTGAGATTATACCCATCACCTGATTTGGATAATGCCAACGAAGGGAGTGTTTATGCATAAATTACATAGAGCAAATGCATCAATTATTTTAGCAAATTTATTAGATCATTTTGATTATAATCTTTATTCATTTATGGCGCCGATTATAGCGCCATTGTTTTTTCCGCAGCAAGAGCCAATTGTGCAGCTTATTTTGGCATATAGTTTTTTAGCCACATCAAGTGTTGCGCGACCAATTGGAGTGCTCATTTTTGGGTGGCTATCAAGCAAAATTGACCCATGGAAAGTATTGAAAATAACTTTGATTGGAGTTGGTTTTTCTACTTTACTAATGGGTTGTCTGCCAACGTTTGAAAGCGTGGGTTATTATGCTGCGATCATGTTATTTTGCACACGTGTTTTTTGTAATATATTTGCAGCTGGTGAGAAAACTGTGGCAGATATATTGATAATAGAAGATAAGCCTTATAAAGATGCTGTGATTGCAAATGCATTTTTTGGAATCTCGATTATGCTAGGTTGCGCATTCGCTTCTTGGATAGCAATTGTTGTTTCACCTATCACATGGCGTATTCCATTTTTGTGCGGTGGAATTTTATCATTTTATGCGCTTTTTCTACGCTATTCGCATAATTATAATAGAGCGCAAATTGATACGCGCTTAGTGCATAAAGAAAATTCATTTGTACCCTCACTAAAAGCAGTTCTAATTGTTGTTTTTGCAGGTGGATTAAGTTATGTAACATATGATCTTAGTTTTGTATTGATAAATAATTATGTGCCTTTAGTTACATCTATTAAGCGCGAATGCATGATGCAGTGGAATTCGATATTGTTGATTTTTGATGCAATAATTATTATTCCTATTGCATATTTAATTCGTCAATTTCGTGTAGAAAAAGTCAAGCAAATTGCTTCTTTCATGCTATTTATTTCTGGTGTACCATTGTATTATTTTATGCAAAATGCTTCATTGATATATGTTGTTATTGTGCGTTTGTGGATAGTCATTTTGGGGATTGTCTTTTCTAGTGCTTTAACAATTTGGTGGATTAAGTTTTTTCCAAACAAAACAAAATATTTTTGGATAGGCATAAGCAGTGCAATAGGCAGTGCAATAATTGGTCGTTCAACATCTTTTATATGTTTGTATGGATGGCACAAGACGCACTTATCAGTGATTCCAGGTTTATATTTATCGGCAATTTCATTGATTGTTTTGTTATTAACGTTTGATAAAAAAGATTTAGAACAATAACAAATTTAGAACGATGAAAGATTTGGAATAATAACGCTGTTCATTGCATTTCATCTGGATGCGGTTATAATTCCATTGTTGTACTTGATTGTACCTTTAGCTTCTTGTACCAATAACTTTCCTGCACAAATATTAGCAATATCGTCTATTTGTTCAATGGCAGAATCAATACGTTTTGCTGCAACATAAGCCATATGCATTACGCTTGAGCCGAAATTGCGATTAGCAGATTTAGAGCATCCTGCATTTAGTTTTAGTATATCAACCTCTTTTTGATTTAGTTTGATTTGCATTTGTGAGTTTGAAATCAGAGTTAGTTTTTTAGAATTTAGATATGCGCCTGAATTTTTTTCTGCCCAGAAGGTTTCGTCTCTTATTGGGTCGTAGAAAATTGCTGCTAACACATTGTAATCAATTATATCTTTTGCTGAAGCATCTAGCATTGCATTTGGTATTGCATGGTTTGATGTATTTGAAGAGCCATAATCTGTAATTCCTGATCGGCTTTGGTTATCGCTCTCATCTTTTTTAGACGATTTATTTATACTAGATTGATCAATTAAAGTTATACAGATACCAAAAAATGGTAGGCAATGCATGAAGTTGGAAATGCAATCGATTGGATTAATAGCCCAAGTTAAACCTGTTTCGCTTTCCTTGATTACTTCATTGTTCGTTAGTATACCATGCCCTGGGTTGCTTTTTAAAAGCTCGTCTTTTATTGTAGAAATTGCTCGTACGCGTGTTGTTTGAGTGAAATCATCAAGACTCCTATTTGATTTTAAGAAAGAAATCTCATTGAAGTCTCTTAGAATATTTCTGGCGGTGTTGAAGCAAGCATTTGTTGCAACATTGATAAGAGCAGATTTTTGAATGAACATGTATCTAGGATATCGCGATTGTACCCAGATCACAAGTTGTTTGCAAAAAATTTCTAATGAGCAGTTTTTGAATTATAAAAAAGCTAATTGCTAATTAGCCCTTATTTCAACTTTACTTCGAAAAATAATGATTTGTAAAAATTACAAGTAAGATTTAATAGTCAATTCAATTTAGATAAAAAATTAAAAGTAGATATAAAAAGTATCTGATTCATTATTTATTAAAATACATTCAGATGAAATCTAATATATTTTGTGTTCATATCAATGTTAACTAATAACTAAATATTTGATTTAGGGTTTTAATGTTTTTCTAGCAATATTTGGCTGAAAACATTATAATTTTGATCTTTATCATTCTTTGGAATAGCAAAAATTATTTTCATTTCAGGTTTATTTTTATCTATCACTTCTTTGAATTTTTGGGCAATGAGTTTTTTAGGATTTTTGTATACTCCGCATCCCCATGCACCTAAAATAAGGCATTTGACATTTAAGTAATAGGCATTTTTTATTACTTCATTTATTAAATTTGTCACAATTTTAATATATTCAGGTTCGCTCAAACAATATATCTTATTATTATTATTCTTTTGAATATTTTTATATTTTTCTGTATTAATTATATTTTTGTTAGTAATTTCTTCTCCTATTCCACTTTCGTATTTAGAGAGAACATAATATTCATTAATCTTTTTTTCTTGGAGCAGGCATGGCATAGCCCCAGCTAGCATATAATGTATTTCATTATTTGAGATGATTGGTGTGTATAAAATATTATCTTTCATATACCTTCTAGTCTGTTTTTTATCTAAATTATTATTCATATAAATTAAATATGAAATATAAATTTCTGGAAAAATTTGCATCAAAGATTCTTCCTGAGCCATTGCGCCATTTAATACACCGCCGCCAAGTTTCTGTGCGTTTGCGAAATTGAGAATTGCACAGATGCCTTCTTTTTTATATTTTGCGAATGCTTCTTGAGCTGTACAGTTTTCAACTGTTACTTCTGTAGTTCCTTGATTTATTATAATATTAGAATTAGAAAAATCTCTTGTAATAGGTATCAACAATTTCTCATTTTCTAAGTTTTTTAGAGTTTTAAGGAAACGATTTTGATGAGAGTCAGCTTGATTTTGCTTCTTGTATTCAGTATAAAAATTTTTTGAACCATATTTTATAAGCAATTTGGAATTTTGATCATCTAATTTAATTTCCGTTTCTATACTTTTTTGCGTTTCTATACTTTGAAAGACTTGACTAAATGGATAGTAATTTTTGCCAGGCACAGCGCAATGTAGTATAAATCTGCGTGATGCACTCTTAAAATAACGTGCAATTTTTTCTGGTTCATTGCCATACACTCCACATCCCCATGCCCCTACTATGAAATCTGTGATGTTGAGATCATCAGCTATACAGAACAATGTTTGTATTTTGTTATTATATTTTTTTTCTGTTTCTGTTTCTGTTTCTGTTTTGGAATTTGCTATGAACATAACTCCATCAAGCATGACTAAGTTTTTATTGATATCAGTGATTGCAATTTGATTACCAACTAAGTATTTGCCATCATTAGGTTTATTTTTCTTCATGTAGATCAAATAGGAAGCATATACAATTGGATATGAAAACATTAAGTCTTGTTCTTGAGGCCGCGTTGCTCCATATTGAATTGCATTGTTTCCAAGACATTCTGCATTTCCATGGTTTAAAATGGCTATTTTATTATCTTTGGTAATTAAATCCAAAACTTGTTGCGCAGTTTTGTTGTATACAAATGTAGTATCAATATTTGTTAGATTATTTTGCAAGTTATAAGTATCAGTAACTATAGTTTCTGGAATTTCTATATTATTATTTGCAAGATTTTTAAGAGAATTATATAGATCAATACCTTCTTTTGTTGTAAGTTTTCCAAATTCAATTGTGTATTTTTCACCTTTTTGCGAAAAAGTTAGTGGCTGAGCAAAAAATTGATTTGATGCTAGCAAATCTGCTCTCTGACATTGATCAAGAAGTGCTTGATCTTCAATAGTTTGTTCATTACCAAAGTAAGTTAAACAATTGCCATCCATTTTAATTCCATAAGCGCATTCATTTTTGTCATCTGCTCTAGAATTAGCGGCAAAAAGCAACATTATAATATATTTTTTCATTTTATTAACGTAGCACAACTAATACTATTATTTTTGCTTTTAATGATTTGACACAATGTATCAAAAATCTTAGATTTATTTTCGATCCTTTTTCCTCCAGTTTGTGCGAAATCTTTTCTGCCGCCACATCCGGCTGCTCCAATAAGCTCACCAAGTTCTTGCATTATTTGTTTTGCATCTAATGAAGTGCCGTTTATTTTCAATTGCAAGCCGATTTTATCTTTTGCTTCTGTACAAACACACATTATATCGATAGCGTTTTGCTTCATTTGCTTTTCGATTTCTATATCGCAATTTGAATATCCAACTTTCAAACTGCCAACGTATCTTGTTTCAATTTTTGTATTGCTATGTGAAGTTTTTTTGTTTGCATTTTCAAGTTTTTGAATAATTGCTTCTTCATCCACATTCAAGAAATGTGCAATATCTTTAAGCGTTTGTGCTGTTTTTTGGATGCGTTTGATTGCAGCACGTGCGCATACAGCTTCGATACGTTTTATACCTGCACTAATTGCGCTGACTTTGATAATTTTGAAAAGACCTATATCTCCTGTTGCTTTTACATGGGTACCTGCACATAATTCAAATGATTTTTCTCCAAACTTAACTGTTCTGACAGTTTGGTCATAAGTGAAGAATGCTTTTGCACCGGCTGCGATAGCATCTTTATAATTCATTTCTTTAATTTCAGTTTTGTAATTTGCTTGAATCCATTCATTTACGATATCTTCAATTTTTGTGATATCATCTTGAGTGATTGTATTTGCGTGAGTGAAATCAAGACGCAATCTATCTTCGCATACAAGTGAACCCATCGGTTTAACAGTATCCCCAAAAATTTCGCAAAGCGATTGGTGAAGCAAATGAGTTGCAGAGTGGTGCGCGCGCGTTTGCATGCGTTTTGTGTTGTTAATGGTTGCTCTAACTGAACCTATTTCTGGCGTGCCATTTAATGTTTGAAATTTGTGAATGAATACTTTATCTAATTTTTTAGTATCAATAATCTCAACCTTCCAACCGTTTCCTTCGATTGTTCCGATATCACCAATTTGTCCACCGCTTTCTGCATAAAACGGAGTGCGATCTAGGATCATGTAATCTTCATGAAATCCTAATAAATTCGCATCAATCGTGTATTCATTCTCATGATATTCATCTATATATTCAGTTGCAGGAAATGGTAATACAATATTCATTGATTTTTTGCGTGTCTTTTCTTTGTTTTCTTCCATGAGTGCTTCAAATCCTTCCATATCTGCCGTGCCGCCTCGTGCTTTTAGTAAGTCGATTGCTATATCAATAGAGAATCCATAAGTATCATGAAGCAAGAACAAAGCCTGAGCATCAAAATGTTTTGTTTTTTCAAACATTTCTTCAAACATGCGCGTACCGTTTTCAAGTATGTTCTCAAACTGACGTTCTTCATCACAAAGTATCTTGCAAATTTTATCTATATTCCATTCATAATCATAACTTTTAGACCATGTTTTTAAAATTTTACGTGCAGTTTCATCAAGCTCAAGTTTAGATTCTTTCTTAAATGTGAAGAATGATTTTAATGCTCTACGAATTAGACGACGAAGAATATAATCGCGAGAGCTAGCTCCAGGAACAATTCCTTGAGAAATCATAAACGCAGCAGCACGCAAATGGTCAAGGAAAATTTTGCTATCAGTTGTTTGCTCTTTCAAACCGAAAACTGGAAGAACCTGCTTGAAGAATGTAATATCATATGTATCAGTCACTCCTTCAAGTAAGCTTACAATCCGTTCAAGACCCATTCCTGCATCGATGCATGGCTTGGGCAGATCGGTTTTTGTTTTTCCATCTGAATAAAACTTCATGAACACTAGATTCCAGATTTCTAGATAGCGATCGCCTTCTGCTAGGTCTCCTTGGCCAACTAGTTGATCATAAAATATTTCTGAGCAGTAACCAAAAGGACCTATATCTCCCATTGACCAAACATTTTCTTTAAGCATGGTAATTCTGCTAGGATCAACAATTTTAGACCAAATATCAAAAGCATCTTTATCATCAGGATGCACAGTAACGTATAAGCGAGATTGATCTAGTTTAAGTACTTGAGTTAAAAATTCCCAAGCATATGGAATAGCTTCTTTTTGAAAATATTCGCCAAATGAAAAATTGCCCAGCATTTCAAAAAATGTATGATGCCGTTTTGTGTATCCAACATCTGCCAGATCATTGTGCTTGCCTCCAACGCGCAGACAATTCTGAGAGTTTACAAGACTAATATGAGGAGGAGTATCCTCTTGCAAAAAATATCTTTTGAGTGGAGCCATTCCAGAGTTTATAAACAACAAAGTAGGATCATTTTCTGGCACAAGCGGAGCACTATCGATAGGCAAATGTCCTTTTGATTTAAAGAATTCTATAAATTGGTTGCGAACGGTTTTTAACATATAAATATGTTATTTCAACTTTTGCTGAATGTATAGGTCATGTGTGTATTTTGTTGATTGTGTATTTCTTAAAGAAATTATGTATAATCATTTTTTTTGTTTGGAAAAAATTTGTTATTACAAAAAGATCTTAAAATCGATGTTTAGAGTATTTGCAAAGATGCTTTTAATTCAATGATTGAGAAAAGTTGAGGCTGTGCAAGAATTACATGTAAATAATATTTGATGATGGATCAATAAAATCTAGATTATAGAGCATTTTTTATAACATCAACACAAAGTTAAATGCTAAAATTTCTGCATTACTTATGTTGCTTTGTTATCTATACATTTTGCACCAAAACATCTAGTGTAATCACTTCATTTATTGGCGCATCTCTATTTGCAGTATTTCGTTCGCAAGAACATTAAATATTTCTTTGTAAGTTCAATGACAATATGAGCATAACAAGATTAACAAATATAATATTTTTTTAATGATATAAGTTTCCTATTATTTTCTACTTCTGTTTTTTTTTTATTAATTTGCAATAACAATGAAAAATTTTGCTTTTCATGTTGCGTACAAAAAATAGGTACAAAACGGCCTTATAATAAAAAAGCTATTTAAGTTTTATATATAATGTATTAACTTTAAGAAAAATTACCATGTTATATTATGAGCATATCTTTCATATATTGCATTGTTATAGCTTGTGCAAGGAAATTTTTCTTCTTGTAAAATCTTTTTTATTGTTGCGGAAACTTCTTGAGAATTGAATGTTTCAGGCATAGTATTAAGAATAATTTTCAAAAGATTAGTTTTTTTTTCCAGATCATCTTTTTTTGATTCATTAGCCCAGTTGGATATTTCTAAGTGAAATCTTGCATTGTTGAATTCTTTGCATGTAACATTTGTTTTTTCATAGCATCTGATTTCATAAAGCTTTTTCAAAAAATCATTTGGTATAACATATTCTTCATTTGGTGCGAACGCATTGTTTACATGCATATTACATATTAATCCTATAATTAAAAAAATTTTATTCATTTTTTTCTCCCTATTATAAATTATCTATTTTATGTTAGCACTGCTTATGTGTTTAGTCAAATTTATTATTTGCAATTATGCAAGATTTACCATAGAAAAATAGAGTCCGCGTTTTTTCATCAATTGGTCATGAGTGCCGATTTCTACAATTTCTCCATCATCGCAAACAAGTATCATATCAACATGTTTTACAGTGCTTAATCTATGCGCGATAATAATTTTCGTACAATTTTTTGTTGTCTCTTGAATGTTTTTAATTACATCAGATTCTGTTTTTACATCAAGTGCAGAAGTCGATTCATCGAACAAGAAAATTTTTGCATTACGTAATAAACCGCGTGCTATTATAATGCGTTGTTTTTGTCCTCCAGATAGACCCATTTCTTTTCCATAAACGCTATCATATTGATTAGGTAATCGTGAAATAATATCATGGATTTTTGCTTTTTTAGCAGCAGCAATAATTTGTTCAAGCGTGGCATTTGGTGAACCATACTGAATATTTTCACGTATTGTTCTATGAAATATTCCCATTTCTTGTGGAATAAGAGCAAATGCAGATCGTACAGATTCTATATTGCATTCTGCTATATCTTGTCCATCAATTAAAATTTTTCCAGAAATTGGATCAATTAATCTAAGTAGCAATTTAGTCAAAGTAGTTTTGCCGCTACCAGATGGACCAATTAATGCGACAGTTGATCCGCCAGGAATCGTAATTTGTTTATTAGAAGCGAATGCATCTGCTTTTTCTATGCTATCAGGGTATTGATATCTAACTTTATCAAAAATGATTTCTCCTTTTGTAGCTTTTAAAATTCTCTCAGGAGTTATGCTTTTTTGGTTTGGTAAATTTTTGTAAACGACACGCGCGCCTTGTTGCACTTTTCCAGTTACTTCGCTTAGTTCGGAAACATCTTTTGCAAAATCAAATAAGTGGTTATAGATAGTTTGCAAAAGCTCTACCATCATTGCAAAATCCCCGATTGTAACAGTGCCATTTTTATATCCACTAAGTAACACTGTAAACACAAGAAAAGCGGTGATAAAAAATAGAAAACCTTGTACACACCAAATTTGGAAAAACATTTTTTCTCTTTGAAATTCAATTAAAGCGACTTCTTGAGATATTTCTTCTGTAATCTCGTTTTCATATTCTGATGCATTAAACGTTTTAATTGTTGATGTATTTGCAAAAGCATCTCCTAAATGGAATGTCATTTTCGTGCGAGCCTTACCAATTAAGTATGCAAGTAAGTGTCCATTGCGTGACCAGAAACAAGCAAAAATTCCCCATACAATAAACCATGCTATTGCAATCAAGCTGAAATATGCGTTGATGATATACATGCTCACAAGCGCGCTTGTAATTAATATTCCATGTGAAAATAATTCTTCTACAATATATATGCCATCATCTACGCCATCATATAAACTGCGTAAGGCATAGTTAAGCGCAGATGGTTGATTTTGCTGAAAATAGTGATCATCATATTGCAGCATGCGTCTAGAAAGTTGCGTTACAACATTTTTGCGCAAATATGGCTTGAGGTACATAACCGCATAGTCACGCACCCTCTGAAATAATTCTGTCATAAGCCATGAGAAAAAATAAATAAACAGTGGCCAAGCAATTGAGTTCAATCCATCTTGTATTAGCGAATCGATTATGACTTTCAATGCATATGCTTTCACTACAGTGAAAATCGACCATATTACGCCCGTTCCAAGTAAAGTTGCAATATGTACCTTAAATGGTTTTAGAAGTTGCAAAAAAAAGCTCATGCCAATTTTGTTATCATAATCAAATAACTGGGTTTCTATTTTGTTCTGATCTTTTATTTTCATGTTATTTGTGTCGATTAAATTTCTCTATTATAAAGAGTGCGATTAATTGCGACCAACTCCTTTTTATTACGAAGCAGATTCTAGCATTATATATTGAAACTGTCAAATAATTGGTCAAAAATTCAGATCTTTTTATTTGTATGTTTTTTATATAATTTTTAAATTATTTTAGATTCGCAAATGTTCTTTTGTTGACTAATATCTATAACGGAAATAATATCTATCACATATTTTTCTTTTTCTGGAGCAATAATAATGCAAATTAGAATTTAACTTTAATATGAAAATTGTGTATTTTTAAATATTTGTTTGCATTTTTTAAATGCGTTTTTGAGTTGTTAAGTGAGAATTTTGTACTAAAAAATTATTAATATTGCAAAGTGCAGTACAAAATTTTTTGGTAATTACGCTTTGATGATTAACTTATTTCAGAAAGCTTTTCTATGAAACTGTGATTTTTTGTATTATGTTTTTTTATTATTTTTTCAAACTCACAAATAGTGCAAACAGATTTGATTGTTGCGTTAACTAAGTATAAGTTTTTTTTGATTTCTGCTTGATTTATTTGTGAAAGCTTTGCTACATATAAAATCAAAATGTTCTGTTATAATTTTTTTGTCTAATCCTTATTTCGTCTGTTTTATTATTTAAGCTTTCTATATCTTGTACATGTGGAAAATATTGTAATTCCTAGAGTAACTCATTTTCTGTGCATACATAATTAGTTGCAGATAATAATGCGCATAATTTTTTCTTGTGTTTGGTCTATTTGCTTGCATCAACGAATCTAGAAATAGCAATTGCAGCAGCAACTGATACATTTAATGTTGGAAATTCTTTATTCGTATCTATTGAAATAAGCTCATCACAACATTTGCGAGTTAGATCTCTAAGACCTTTTCCTTCTTGCCCCATAACGATTACGTTGCGATCACAGATTGGCCATTTTGTACCACCTCGTTCATCTAGACCAAATACTGTGTAGAAATTTTTTTGTAAAACTTTTAGAGCAGTAGAAAGATTCACAACTTGTACAATTGGAATGTGTTCTATTCCGCCTGCAGCACTTTTTGCAAGAGTACCTTCAAATGGAGCTTGCTTATCTTTTGTAACAAGCACGCCATTAACTTTAAAGGCTGCCGCTGTTCTGATTATTGCTCCAAGATTATGTGGATCTTCGATAAGGTCGCACGCTATTATTGTGCTTTTTATAGATTGTTTTTCCATCCATTGATCTAGTTTCCAAAAATTAATTTGCGAAATTGATATTGCTATGCCTTGGTGATTGCGTCCAAAAGCTTGGTCCATTTTTTGATTTGTTGTAATCTCTGGTTTTGCTTTTTTGAATAATGTGTTTGACTGTATCTCGTTGCATGACAACATGTCGGCAAATTTTTGTCTAAACTGTTCTGTCATTACAATTTTGTTTACTTGATTTGGTCTTTTCTTGAGTGCGGCTGAGACTGCGTGAGTACCCCAAATCCATGTATTATGGCTCATTTACTATCCTTTTTGAATTATTAATAATATGTTACAACATTTTTGAGTAAATTTAAATAATTTCCTCTTAAATTGCGCGTTTGTCAAGAAAACCCTTCCAATATTAACGAAAAAGTAATAAAATAGAATAAAGGAAATACATGATACATTCTATTCACTCACATACTCATAATATACTTCATAATGGATTAGAGACCAAGGTAAGTATTCCAGGACCAGATGGCCTTTTAGAAGGAAAAATGCATTTGGCTGAAAACACAGCAGCATCGATTGCATTGATTTTTCCTCCGCATCCAATGCATGGTGGTACAATGAGCAACAAAGTTGTTCACACATTATGCAAAACATTTCAAGATAAGAAGTTTCACACATTGAGAATTAATTTTCGCGGTGTTGGTGAATCACAAGGAACTCCAGTAGGCGGAGACGAAGAGCTAGAGGATGCTCTTACAGCGCTAGATTGGTTCATCAAAAAATGCGAAATGAGAAATCGCGATATGATTCCAATTTGGGTTGCAGGTTTTTCATTTGGTGGATGGATTGCCTTGCAGGTTGCTATGCGCCGACCAGAAATCAGTGGTTTTATTGCAATTAGTCCTCCGGTTGAGACATATCATTTTAACATGTTGACGCCTTGTCCAAATGGACTTATTTTACAAGGTGTGGATGATCACATTGTTTCAGCGAATGTAGTAGAAGAATTTTCAAATCAATTAATTAGGCAAAAAGGGTGTGAGGTGAGGTACAATAGTCTTGCAGCTGATCATTATTTCACAAACAAATTGGATGTTTTGCGTTTATATGCATCTGATTTCATTGAAGATCATATTTAATTTTTTATTATATAAGCTGTTTGCGCGAATCTTTTTAATTAAAAATTTTTCATTAAAAATAAATTTATTTGAATATACTTGCAGTTCTTTTTTGCATTAGAATGCGAGATTGAGTTGTTTTTCTTGTTTTTAAGATTGATAATATTTAGTTATTATTTATCAATATTATATGTAGTTATATAAATAGATCTGATTTCAGGTCTGTGCAAAATGGGCAAAAATATGGAAAATATATCAATATGAAACACCAAGCGAAAGATATTTTTGAAAAAGTAAGCACATCAGATGAAATTTTTGTAAAAGCGCATGGTCTTGGCAACGATTTTGTTTTAATAAAAACGGATATGCTAGCGCAAGATCAGTTGATTTCTGAAAAATTTTCGCCAGAGCGTTTGATTAAATTAGCTGATCGTAGGTTAGGTTTAGGCGCGGACCAAATTTTATCGATTGATCCTAATTTTCAGGTAAACATTTGGAACGCAGATGGCAGTGTTGCTCGTATGTGTGGTAATGGATTGCGCTCTCTTGGCAAGTGGATATTCTCTGATTCGGCGCATTTTAATATCAAGGGCTTGCATGATGTACAACTATCTGTATCTTCACAAGTGTTGGAATTGCATACGATTTCAGGTCTAGTAAAAATTTCAAAGCATGAGGACAAAATAAAATTGCATATGCCATTTAAGGCTAAGATTAGTGAAGATGGTGGAGTGTATTTTGTGGATATCGGGAATCCTCATAAAATTTGTATTGTAAGTTCAAGCCCTAAAAATTTAGAAGATTACGCTGATCCTAATTATAACGTTTCTTGTATTTGGTTGTCCAACGGAAAGTGCAATGCGCGTACGTGGGAATTGGGTACTGGCGAAACATGCGCATGTGGGTCTGCAGCTTTTGCGATTGCCTCTGTTTTAGATAGTTTTGGCGAGACAAATTTAGAAATTCATTTCAAACACGGATCAATCAATCATATAAAAGAAGGTGATGAAATTGTGCAAGTTGGTCAAGCGCAGATAGTTGCCGTTGGCGTTTTGTGTTTATGAGATTATTGAGTATTTAGAGCTCTGATTTATAAAGCACTTTGATGAAATTGTGCAAGTTGGTCAAGCGCAGATAGTTGCCGTTGGCGTTTTGTGTTTATGAGATTATTGAGTATTTAGAGCTCTGATTTATAAAGCACTTTGATGAAATTGTGCAAGTTGGTCAAGCGCAGATAGTTGCCGTTGGCGTTTTGTGTTTGTGAGATTATTGAGTATTTAGAGCTCTGATTTATAAAGCACTTTGATGAAATTGTGCAAGTTGGTCAAGCGCAGATAGTTGCCGTTGGCGTTTTGTGTTTATGAGATTATTTGAAAAAGGTAGTCTCTGCTAAAAAAATTGATAAAGCTAAAAACATAGATAAAGAATAATATAATTGCAAGTTTTGTAAGATAACAACATCATGTTTTTGTGCGTCTATTTTATTGATCAATTTTATTAAATAACAATGAAAATTAGTTTTTTATACAAACAATTTTATATTTGCATTTTTGCCATTAAGCTATTTTTTTAATTGTTCAAGTTTGATTAGAATCTTATTTAAATATTTTTTTGAACTTTAATTAACTCAATGAATTTTATTATTTTTCTTAGCTTTTAAATTATTTAGGCTTTATGTATTGTTCAACAAAATCCTAGTTCTGAATGTGCTTTTGCAAATTCTTCTAGAGCATTTATTCATCATTTATATTTGATATTTATTAAAAGTTTCCATGTATTATTTTTTTCCAGAATAGATAATCGTATAAAATGATTTTCTTATTTTTCAAACGAATTTTTCCAAGGTTATTAATGGCGCTTAATATTGCTTTTTCTGCTTAACTTATATTAGATAAATCAAATATCTATTAAAACTGAATTTTGTATTTTAACTAATTGAAAAATTGCATGATTGTTAATAAGTTGAAAGAAGTATCCTTTGTCATTTCTATTTCAATTGGAGCAAAATAGATTGTGTTCGTGATAAAATGCGTTTTAAAATCGTACATAAGAAGTTTTTTAGTTTGCGAAAACTTCTGAGAATCAAAAAATTTCATCATCCATTTTGATAGTTCATATTTTAATCATTGTTTGTTCTATTATTTTATTCGCTTCATTTCTTTTTTTTATAGAAGAGAAGTGTTTTATGAAACTTATTGGGCTATTGAATATTTTTTTGCATTTTCTATTTGTTAAGTAGTAGATATATGAATTAATTTGATGCCTGATATGAAAAAAACAGACTGGATTATATTATATCTTGAGCTATTTTGCGCAAAAGAATGATAATAAAATTGCTTGTTCATGATAAATTTTCAACAATAGTATTTGACAGAATTATATTCAATGTATTGCTTTTTTATATTGTGTTTTATCTCGGATTTCGTTTAATCTAGTATCTCGTAAGCATAAAAATGTAGAGGCTTTTAAGGCTTGCAATATAAATTGCTAAATTCAGTATCATAAAATGCCTATACCTATAATCTGAAAAAAAGAATGGTATAAAAAATTCTTTGAATTGAACTTAGTTATAACTATTTAATAATTTAAAATTGTCATTTCTAAAAGTGGGTAAATAATCAAAGCTCTATATTTTCCTTCAATAGCACTTGGCCGCTCTAATAGCATATTTGTTATGCATGAGCAAAGCATTCTATTAAGCAAACAAGTTAGTTTAGCCAATCAATTTGAATGATTTTGTTATTATTTTTTGCGAAAAATCAATTAGGTTATTTAAAGCTGTCAGAATCTACAGAACTTTTGAATATTTTTGTACAAAAATTATTTTAAATTTCTTGTTAATAAAATAACCATTGCTCATAAACGATATTGTATATAAAATCCATTTTAGTATATTCAATCTAACTGTATTGAACTTTCAAATGCATTATTTTTGAAAGTATAGGTTGATTTCTTTTGCTTTAGTAACAACTTGTTCGCTATACGCAGCAAAAAGTGTTTGTATTGCATAATTTTTTCTCAAGGCCAACCTGAAGTGGTATTCAAAATAAGATTTTGGAACTTTTTACTTGGTTTTATTATATGATATTAAAAATCAAATTGTACAGGTTTCTGGGTTTTTGAAGGGTCAGTTTTTAAAATCTGTTGATAGAGATACACAACTGCTTTCGTTGTTTGCTCTACTTTATCTTGAATAAAAGCATTCAGCAAATCTTGGCTGATTTTATCTTGTTTGCATGCACAATTTGAAGCTTCTTTTTAGCTCATACATTGGATTAGCTAATACACGAAATCTATCAAAAATAAATTTTTCATTGTGATATAGTTTATAATGTTTCAAATCATGATTATCTTATAGTCTGCCATAATAGCCAGCTTCATCGGCGTGCATGAAAATATTGTTTGCAGCAAAATGGGGGTTATCTTATAGACTTAATATAGATGCAGAATATCGTAAACATTGATGAGATTATTAATGCGCTGCGTTTTGAAAGACGTAGACGAGAACATAGGAAGAGTGAATTAGATTGGGATTTGATTGCGCGTCCAGAACAGAAGATTCCAGAAGGCGAGTGGTTTGGCTGGTTTATAATGGCAGGTCGAGGATTTGGCAAAACTCGTACGGGTGCTGAAACTATCAAAAAGCTTGCGCTTAGCGGGCAATATAAACGTATTTGCCTATTGGGTGAAACATATGATCAAGTGCGTTCTATCATGATCGAAGGTGAAAGTGGATTGCTCAATATTCATACCAAGGAACAGATGCCAAAATATCGTCCTGCACGGCGAGAATTGATATGGCCAAATGGTGCGATCGCAACATGTTACAGCGCAGAAAATTACCAGGCTTTGCGCGGACCGCAGTTTGATCTTGCTTGGGTGGATGAGCTTGCTAAGTTTGATAATGATCAGGCTGTGTGGGATCAATTGATGTTTTGTTTACGTCTTGGTTCTCATCCAAAAGTAATTGTTACAACGACTCCGCGTGCGAAAAAATTGATTTTTGATCTTACAAATCGTAAAGATATTCACTTAACTAGAGGAACGACTTATGATAATGCAAAAAATCTTGCAAAAGCATATTTAGATATGATTTCAAATCAATACGGCGGTACAAAATTAGGTCAGCAAGAAATTGAAGGACAATTAATCACGGCAGATGCAGAAGCGCTATGGTCATACAAAGATTTTTGTTATCAGGATTTTACAATAGAAAATGATGCAGTACAAAATAAATGCATAATTATTGCAATTGATCCTGCAGCAACGGCAAATGAAAATAGCGATGAAACTGGTATAATTGTTGCAGCAAAAGTTACAACACAGCATGGTGAAAAATATTACGTACTTGAAGATGCAAGTGGAACGATGAAGCCAGAAATGTGGGCGCAGAAAGCGGTTGATTTATATTATAAATATAAAGCAAATCATGTTGTTGTAGAAACAAATCAAGGCGGAGATATTTTAATGGCGATGTTAAAATCACTAGCGAATATTCCATGGCAGAGTGTTCGAGCAAAAGATAGTAAATACAAGCGTGCGATGCCTATAGCCACGTTGTATCAGCAGAAAAAAGTGCTTCATGTTCAGCGTTTTGAGCAGCTTGAAGATCAATTAATCAAGGCGCACTTAAATTTCGCAGATGATAGATTAGATGCTCTAGTATGGGCGCTTTATTCATTAATGCAAGCGCAGGAAAAGCCAGTTGCGCGCGGATCTTTTGTGTGTTGGACAGAGTGATTGTTTTTAATTTTGATGGATCAGTGCGTTTAATAAATAATATTGAAAATTTGGATAATTTGTTCAAGATTGAAGAAATATGGTTATTTTGATAGCTATTTGGTAGTCTGCATTCGTGGCGATATTATGCTAGTTAAGAATATAATCTTTAGAAAGAATTTTCATTATGGAACAATTTATCATCTCTATTTTTTTGTTGCGTATGATCAAATTAGACAACTTTGTTTTAATAGATGATGCAGATTCACATGTTTTTCTAGTTAGTAGTCTGCATTCGTGGCGATATTATGCTAAAATTAAGAACATATACATATAGAAACATTCATAGTTTGTTCATGATAACAAAAGTGCTTTTTTTGTGCAGCTGGATGCTAAAGTATGTTTTACAATTTGGTTGTATGCTATAAAGTTTGCAGATGCATAGATTAGATGATCTGGTATGTGCGCTTTATTCATTAATGCAAGCGCAGGAAAAGCCATATTATTCTAACATAGTGTATACTGATGCAATAAACAATAGAAAGAATTCCTAATGGTTTTTCACTTCAAAGTATTGCAGAATCATGCATCATTCCCATTTTATATTATCCATTTTTCGCATTCCTATTGTGGGTGTTGCTGGATTCGAACTCGGACTGAAATCATAATCTAAATTTTTTCTTGCTTCTGCGCTTGTGTTTTTTTCTTGAGTACTATCAGTTTTCCATTTCAGATTATCCAAGTCTTTTAAATTCATTACTTTTGCGTCTATTTCTGGATTCGAACTCGGACTGAAATCATAATCTAAATTTTTTCTTGCTTCTGCGCTGGTGTTTTTTTCATGATAAACGTATTGCGAGTTTTGAATTGTTTGCTGAATTGGAATAGTATTAGGTTTTTCTTTCACTGGTTCATCTTGTATTATTTTCAGCAGATCCTGAATTTCACCTTCACTAGAGTATTCCAATAAGTTGCTATGTTTTTCCGATAAATTATTGTTCATTTCATCTTCACTAGAGTATTTTTTCACTAAGTTGTTCGGTTCCACGGTTTCCGGTAGATGCTTCATTCTTTTTTCCACTGAATTATTTTTTATATCATATTCGGGTATACACTTTATTATTCTTTCTTTATGATCTTCTTTCACTGGTTCACTTGTATTACACTTTTCAGCAGATCCTGGCTCATTTCTTCCTGCGTGTATCCAAAATATATTGCGTCCTTTTGATCAATGCCATAAATCTCATTAGCTAGTGCGTTTAATGTGAATAAAAAACATAATTTTTTCATTATTATAGTATACTAAATTTTTTAGGACATGTCTATGTTGGGGCCTGTAATGGCTCTATAATTGGCGTGCATGAAAAGATTTTTTGAGAATTTTTTGATAACAATGTGTTTTATAGACCAAATATAGAAGCAGCATAGAAGCACCAAAAAACATTGATGAATTAATGTTATTTCTCTTCTTGATCAAATACAATTTTATTAAATAAAAAACATTGCTGAATAAGCTTGGAATGTGATCATTTCGTCCTTAAGCAT
This sequence comes from bacterium, assembly GCA_027371775.1. Lineage (GTDB taxonomy): Bacteria > Pseudomonadota > Alphaproteobacteria > CAJXXZ01 > DAHXLG01 > DAHXLG01. The sequence continues at coordinate 30,833 of DAHXLG010000002.1, read as the reverse complement.
TAGTCTCTTGAGTGAAAACATTCCTTGTGTTATCCAAAATAACTCATGATTTTTTTTGAATAAGCTTGGAATGTGACCATCTCTTCGCCCTTAAGTTTTTGACTAGTTTCTTGACTAAAATTTGCTGGATTTACTTTTTTGCCATTCACCCAGATTTCGTAATGCAAATGTGGACCACTTGCTAAGCCTGTGCTTCCTACTAACCCTAATGTTTCTCCTGCTCTTACTTTTTTGCCAACATACGTTGAGCTTGGAATCCTTTGCATGTGGCCATATAGTGTTGTTATGTTTCCGTGTTTCACTTGTACGCAGTATCCGTACCCGCCTTTGTGTCCTGCAAATATTACTAAGCCATCTGCTGCTGATCTAATTGGAGTACCTCTTGGAGCTGCAAAATCTATACCATAATGAAAACGATAAATTTTCAATACAGGGTGAAAGCGGTAGCCAAATGCGCTATTGATTCTCTGTGGAACCGGCCTCAAGAAAACTAATTTTTCGCTGCGTAATGCAACACCATCGGAGGAAAAAAGCTTTTGTCCATTTTGACTTTTAAACAAAATTGCTGTTTTTTTACCACTGTCTGATCCAACAAACATTGCCATTATGCTATAATCTTGCGGATCATATAAACATGCAAATCTCTCGCCTTTGTTACCATGTATTCTTGCATCTTGAGCGAATTTTATAACTTTTTTGCGCAATGTGAATGGAAGGTCTGGACTGTTTAAAATCATGCGCTCTAATGTTGTGTTGATAAAACCTTTCATTACAACCAGATGTTTTTTTTCAGGCGATGATTGCATTGAGCTGTTCTTAGCATAGTTATTTTTTTCATTAGAGTCAGAAACATTATAACAGATGTTTTCAGCAGTATTTTGCATTTTTTGTTCCATGGAGTTTTCTGCTGAATCCTTGTAGTTTAGCTTGATTATTTTGCCAGCACCTTTAAATTCAGCTTTTGTTATATATTTTTTGTCACCATATGTTTCATAATGCACTTCAATACGCGCGCGCTGATCGTACCAATCCCATCCTATCACTTTTGCAATGTTTTGTATAACTTTTGCGATAGAATGTTCATCAAATCCAGCGCTTAAAAGGTGTTTTTTCAAATGCATGAAATTTGATACGGTTTTAGAAGTTGAATTAATATCATTTTTGATTAAATATTTTTCTTGTGCAGGTGCATCGCTATCGCAAATTGTTAGGCAGCAAAAGGAAATACCAAATAATAAAACTTGTGATATATATATAAAGTTCAATGCTCGTAATTTATTCCATAGCAATTTGGATATTTTTATTGCAGAGTCAAGTAAAAATAATTGTAACTGGCTGCGAAATGTCATCATGGGATTATACCCTGATTTGTGTTGAAAAACAATACTATGCTTGACTGTTTGTATTTTTTTTGCAAAGAGTTTCGAACAGATATGTTTTACCAGTTTTTTGCAAAGATTTCTGAATATATTTGCAATATTTGTTTTATTTCATCAATTTTAATACATTCATCAACTTTATGAGCCATATCTTCTTGGAATCCGATTTCGATACACTGAGCCAGTTTTGATAAAAATCTGCCATCGCTGGTAGCTCCTTTTGCATCAAATAAAACTTGTTTTCCAAGAATTGGTGAAATAATTGAATCAAGTGAAGCAATCAATTTTTCATTCTCGCAGATAAAAGGAGATCCATTAAAAGACCAAACAATTTCGTATGCAACATCATGTTTTTTGCAATATTTTTCGAAGATAGGAATGATATGATTTTTAATTGAATCTTCGTTTTGATTAGTGTTAAAACGAGTTCCGAAACGCAATTCAACAATTCCTGGAATTACGTTCATAGCTTTGTTAAATGCATCAATTTGAGTAAGTTGCAAACGAGTTTTTCCAAAATATTTATGATCATCTGCAAAATCAATTTCATCAAGTTCTTTAGCGATATTAAGCGCGATTGGGATTGGATTTTTAGCAAGTTCTGGGTAAGCAATATGCCCTTGTATGCCAAATATTTTTGCAATAGCACTTATGCTTCCTCTTCTGCCAATTTTAACTGTATCTCCAGCTGTTTGAAGCGCAGTCGGCTCACCTAAAACAAAAAGATTAATTGGTTCATTTCTATTAATTAAAATTGGTGTGATTTTTTTAAGACCATGCTCAGCAATAGCCTCCTCATCGCTAGTTAACAACATTGCTAAATTCAAATTTGGATTTTTCTGCAAAAGGTATTTGAACACAACCATTGCGCAGGCAATTGTGCCTTTCATATCATTAGTACCGCGTCCAAAGATGTATCCATTTTCAATAGCGCCCGAATATGGAGGATGTTTCCAGCCTTCTCCTGTTGGTACAACGTCGGTATGTCCAGCAAAACATGTGTATGGGCCAGAAGAATTACTTGGCGTGTGTGCATAAATATTTTTTGTATCTTCTATATTCATATGTTCGATTTCGAATCCAAGTTGAGAAAGATAGTCTGCAATGATTTCATGCAAACGGCCATCGCAAGGGCTAATAGATTCTGCTTGTACAAATTTTTGTATCAGAACAATTGTTTCATCAAGCATAGCAGAAAGTGCATTTTTTTCTATCATTTTTTAGATTTCTCAACTTCCACAGCATTCGCGCAACGCTTACAAAATTCGCCAGCAAGTGTGTTGTATACAAAGCGACAGCGTGGACATTTTGTTCCATTGCATTTGGTAACCACCAACTTGTCTCCTTTAGCTTCTCTTTTAGTAATACTTGAAACAATTGCAATTTCCTTGAGCTCATTTATCATATCGTGTGGGATATGGTCGATTGTGATTGCAGCCTCGCAAGCAGTGTTCAGAATTTTTTTCTCACGAAGCTCTTCAATTTTTTGAGTAATTTGTCTGCGAGTATTTCTAAGCTCTTCTAATATTTTTGCAGCTTCTTCATTCTTGAAAAATATAGCAATTTCAGGTCGTTGACACAAATGAACTGATAGCTCTTGTTTTTGATTATGTTTGCATTCTTTTAAATAACACTGCCATGCTTCTTCTGCAAAAAATGGAGTTATGCCCGCAAGCCATTTCATTAGCGTAGGAGCTAGCACTTGCATGCACATAATTGCTGATTTTCTCTTTTTATTAGATGCTTCATCGCAATATAGAGTATCCTTACGAACATCAAAATAAAATGCAGAAAGATCTTGCGAACAGAACTCATACAGTGCATTTGCAAAAGACCCTAATTGAAACGTTTTTAGCATATCTTCATATTCGCAATCAATCTCGTATAGCCTATGTAGCAGCCATTTTTCCAACACAGGAAGAGCGGCATAATTTTGTTCAGTCAATTCTTCTAAAGGCTCTTCTTCGATAGCGAGCATGCCTAAAATAAATTTCATTGTATTACGGAATCTAAATAGCATTTCCTGGCTATTTTTGATGCTATTTTCGTTCATGCTAACATCGTGACACATGTTTGCTGTTGAGAAAAATAGACGCAATTGATCAGCGCTCCACTCAGATGGATTAATCACATTGCCAAGAGATTTGGACATCTTTTGTTTCAAACCATCCAAGCAAAAACCGTGTGTAACAATGTGCTTCCAAGGTGCGCGACTAGTTAAAAATGCACTGATTAGAAGAGATGATTGAAACCAGCCTCTGTGTTGATCAGATCCTTCAAGATAAATATCTGCAGGGAACATTCCCATTTTTTGGAGTACAAAATATTGCGTTGCGCCTGATTCAAACCAGATTTCGATAATGTCATCTAAGCGTTTCCACTCGCTTGGAGAATATTGAATATCGATATCATCCACTTGCAAATTCCACCAATTTTTTATACCAATTTGTGCTAATTTCTCACGTGATTTTGCAAGAAACGCTGGGTCATTCAAAATAGCTCCATTCGATTCATTAAAGAAAATACCAATAGGTACGCCCCATATGCGTTGACGCGATACACACCAATCTTCGCGCGCTTCTAGCATTGATAACAAACGGTTGCGTCCTTCCTTTGGTACCCATGTTTCTGTTGTATCTAGCGCCTTCAATGCCTTCTCTTTTATTGGACCCATTTTTAAAAACCACTGATGTGTCAGACGGAATATAAGAGGAGCTTTCGATCTCCAAGAATGTGGATAAGAATGAACGATTTTCTCAATTTTGATACATGCATTTTGTTCTTCAAGCGCAGCAAGAACAATATTCTCTGCTTCCTTAACGCTGATACCAGCAACAAGTGGAATATTTGTTTTAAAGCATCCATTACCATCTAGCAAATCTTCGATAGGCAGACTGTGCTGTTTACACAAAGCAAAATCGTCTTCGCCATGTGCTGGAGCAATGTGTACGAAGCCTGATCCTTTTTGATCTTCCACAAAATCTGCATGTAATAGCTTGCGTTTTTTATAAGTTGTGTTGAATTCTTTTAGAACGTGTCCAACATATGTATTGCTAAATTTATCGCCACTAATTTTGTGAGTAATTTTTGCACCTGCAAACTTATCTTCGATATTTGGGAATAGATTTTCGAGCATGCAATATTTTTTTCCATTATGTTCGAAGATTGCGTACTCAAATCCTGCGTTATAGGCGATTGTTTCATTGGCTGGCAGAGTCCATGGAGTAGTTGTCCATACAACTAACTGAGCATCAACCAATTGCTGGCAATCAGTTTCGATAATAGGGAATAGAACGTATATGCTATTAGATGTTTTGTCTTTATATTCAATTTCTGCGTAGGCAAGCGCAGTTTTTTCTGCGTAAGACCATAATACAGGGCGCAAACGGCGTTCAAGTAATCCAGCTTCAACGAATTTGTGAGCGCATTCGATAATGCCAATAGATTCATTTTCAAAGAATGTAGCGTACGAATTTTCGTAGTCGGCGAACACGCCTAACTGCTTAAATTGTTGCATTTGGTAATGCATCCAATGTTTTGCAAACTCATAGCAATTATCCCAGAATTCTTGGCGTGAGAGTGAGTTTTTATCTATTCCTTTATCTTTAAACTGTTTTTCGACAGCATTTTCGATAGGAAGACCATGTGCATCCCAGCCTGGGATATACGGCGTATCGTAACCCGCTTGCCAGAAAATTTTGTTGAGCGCATCTTTCCAGAACTTGTTTTCTGCATGTCCTATATGAATTGGACCGTTCGCATAGGGAGGACCATCATGAAGAATAAATTTAGAAGCCCCAGCACGCGCTGTTTTTCGCTGTTTTTCCAATTCTATTTCTTCCCAGAATTTTAGCAATTCTTTTTCAACAGCTTTTGCATCTGCATATAAATTAAAACTAGTTTTTGGTAAAAATACACTCATTTGTATTCTATCGTATTACATAGATTACTATGTGTGCAACCAGCTTGTAACGTATGTTCATAATGGAATTTATATGCTTGTTGTATTGTGTATGTTTTTATCAAGCAATATTTGTGCAGGAAACATTTACGTTTTTTAGATTAAAAATGATTCTGCCAATTTTTTAGATAAACAAAAGCAAAAGGAGAAGCAAAAAGATGATCTAAAACTGAACATGATCTTAAATATAGCAAGAAGCTTTTTATATAACTGATTTCGGATTTCTGTTGATCTAAAATATTTTGCTATTTGTAACGTCACACGTGCAAACCTAAAGCATTAATGTTGATGTTTAAATATTAATAAGTTAAGTGTTTTTGTGATTTTGAAATTCTTTGAATATATAGCACTAGGTAATTTAGCTATTTTTTCTTAAAATATATATTTTTTATAGCTTATGTATGTTTTTGAGTATGCATAAAATTTTGATATAGTATAATTTCTGTGTTAAGATATGTTTCATGACACCGATCATGCATCAATATCACTTAGTTAAGAAAAAGCATGAGGATTGCATCCTGTTTTTTCGTCTTGGTGATTTTTATGAAATGTTTTATGAAGATGCGCAGGTAGCTTCAGAGATTTTGGGTATTACGCTTACAAAACGTACACAAAAAGAGGAATCAATTCCCATGGCAGGTGTGCCTTATCATACATCCGAGCATTACATTGCAAAGTTGGTCCAAGCGGGAAAGAAGATTGCAATTTGTGAACAAGTTGAGGCGGCTGATAATAAAAGCGCTAAGATTATTGATAGACAAGTTGTGCGCATTGTAACACCAGGTACTTTAACAGATGAAAACTTGCTAACTGCAAAACGTAACAATTATTTGATTGCTGTGTACGCACATGGATTCATGGTTTCGTGCGCGGTGTTTGATCTTTCAACAAATCAGTTTTTTGTAGAGAAATTTGAAGCTCATTTATTAAAAGATTATTTAGAAAAAATGGATCCTGGTGAGATTTTGGTATTTCAAGATTATTTGCCGCGTTTCCCTGATTATGATTTATGGAAAAAAATCATAACACTTGTGCCAGATGTTAGCTCCTCTTTAGCTAGCCAAAAAATCCAGAAGGCATTTAATTTGCATTCGTGTGATAGTCTTAATTATGCTTCTGATGAGATGGTCTCTATTGCTATGATTCTAGAATACATATATATGACGCAGAAAGATTCATTGAAAACAAATAGGATAACGCTTCCAAAGCGCAAAACATCAGAGAATGAGTTGCAAATGGATAAATTCACGCGTCGTAATCTAGAATTAGTCAAGACGCTGCAAAATACGCATTATGGTTCATTGCTGTGGTTATTAGATGATACTAAAACATCTCAAGGAGGAAGAGCCCTGTTCGAATGCATTAATGCTCCAATTAGAGATATAGCACAATTAACAGAGCGACAAGATTGCATAGCATATTTTATGAATGACAAGCCAAAGCTTGCAAAAATTCGTGAAATATTGAAAGAGATTCCAGATTTTGAGCGCATGTTATCAAAGATAGCGCTCAATAGGTCTAGCCCTACTCAGTTGCGTAATCTTGCAATCGGCATCAAGAATTTTGTGCACTTATCGAAGATTATTGATGAGCAAGTTGAATATCCAGTTGATCTTATCGATCAAATTTTATCAACCATTGAAGAGGATGCGACAAAAGAAAAAGGATATATTAAGCAAGGATTTGATGCTGAACTTGATTCTTGGAAAAATTTTGAACGCGCATGTGATGAGCAGATTTTGGCGCTGCAAGAGGAATATAAGCAATCAACGAAGATTGCGAATTTGCGAATCAAGTTTAATGCTAATTTTGGATACGTGATTGAAATTAATAGTAATCACAAAGAAAAGCTAAGTTATGGATTTGTATTTCGTCAAGATTTGAAGAGCGTGGCGCGTTATACAACGCAAGCGCTGGAAACAATCAACACAAAGCTAGCAGAATCAACTGAATTTATTATCAATCGCGAAAAAGAGATTTTTGAAGATTTGTGTAGCAAAGTTTTAAATCATGCAAATAGTATAAACCAATATGCAAAACAATCTGCTTGGATAGATTTATATGCAAATTTTGCAAAGATTTCTATAGAAAATGGATATACAAGACCAGTTTTAAGTGATGATAATAAATTTCAAGTGATAGATGGTCGTCACCCTGTATTAGACAAAATTATGCGTGACAAGGCTCAAGTTTTTGTTTCAAATGATTGCGATCTTAGTAAATGTGTGATGTTTATGACAGGTCCTAATATGGCAGGTAAAAGCACATACCTTCGCCAGCAAGCTCTGATAGTATTACTTGCGCATATTGGAATGTACGTACCAGCAAAGTCGGCGCATATTGGTATGGTAGATCATATTTTTTCGAGAATTGGAGCATGGGATAATCTAATTGATGGTAATTCAACGTTTATGATGGAAATGATAGAAATAGCATTAACGCTTAATCAGGCTACAAACAGAAGTTTTATTGTATTTGATGAAGTGGGTCGTGGGACTTCGGTAGAAGAAGGTATGGCGATTGCGCAAGCGATTTTAGAATACTTGATAAGTATATTAGGTGCCCGTGCGATTTTTGCGACACATTATTTAGCGCTAGCAAATATTGAACATGTGAATTTGCAAAAGAAGATGATGGAGATTATAGAGAATCCGCTGCATCTAACTCACAAGCTTATTGATGGCGTGGCTAAGAAATCGTACGCAATTGCAGTCGCTGAGCTTGCTGGCATGCCTGCTAAAATTGTGCAGCGAGCACAAGAAATTTTAGGAAAATAAAGTAACTTAATTGTAAGACAGATTGTTTGTATAGTGGCATTAGGAGCAATTTTAGGTAAGTTTTCACTAAAATTGTGCAACGAGGATAATAAATTCAGGAGAATAAAGTAACTTAATGTATAAGACATGTTTGTGTGCATAGTCGCGTTATGGGCAATTTTTTTAGGTAAGTTTTAACATACATGAATTATTTGAATTTTTGAAGTTAATACTTTTGGTGATTTTATAAACTATTTGTAAATAATTGACTGTTATTCTAAAAATATACAAGAATTGGATAATGAAACATGAAACAAATGATATATTTTATGTTTGCAATATTTGCTAGTGCGAATATAGAGCATGTTTCTTATATGGGAATTACATATGAAGCTGGTGTAATGAAATTGTATGGGGTAGTGCAAGAATTAGAAGATGAGATGTTATTGAAAACATTTATGCCAAATATGTTTCTTGAAAAAAATATTGTAATAGACGCAGTTTCTATAAAAGATATATTGCCTAATAGCTCATCTAATAGTTTATATAATAGCTTGCCTGATAGCTCGCATAATAATTTGTCTAATAGCTTGCCTGATAGTTTATCTAATCATTTGTCTAAGATGCCAGTGATAGAGTTTTCGCAGGGTCATATGGAATCTTTGCAGTTGTATCCTAATCCAATTGCAGCGCTTAATGTGCTTTATTCTGTATTATCATCTAGACCAGGTAATGAAAATTTAAATGCTTTTGTCAAGGAATTTTTGTATCGCCTTGACGTTTATGGTGGATATATTCCGTATTGTGAAAATATGTCTTTTTATATGGGGTCAGAATTAGCAAAGTTATATTGGTACACGAATCATTTGCAAAATTTTGTGCAGCACAATTGGCCAATGCCAGAAGAGTTTTTAATCCATACAAAAGAAATCTTGTTCAGGTTATCTGCAGGTACATTATTGGCTCCATTTGGAGAGTGGGAATTTGATACAAATCCTCGTAGTTTGGTAGATGAATTGAGGCCGTTGTATTTAGTCGATGTTTCATTGTCTAGAGACATTGTGCAAGAAGAGTTTAAGCTGCTAGAAGAAATAACTAACGATGATTTGAACAAGTTGTTAATATTTGTTGGCATGATTTCTCAAAACTTATTTGCTGCGCAAAAAGAGTATAATGCATGTTATGAAAAATATGCATATTACAAATCTAGTATGATTAGGACGCAAGATTCGATTGAGAGGGCCCAGAAAATGAAAATGCTCGAACAATCTATCGTTGTGTTATTGAGAGCGCAAGCTGAAGTTTACAAGCAAGTTGCACTGATCAAGAAATATCAAAAACATTTTGTTATAAGTATTGAATATTTGAACAGATGTGGCCAGGTATTAGAAAGTATTAGGCAGCATAAAATTGAACAGGGATTAACGGGTGAGTTGTCTGTAAAAGAAGAGCAGGATGCAAAGGACTATGTTAAGCTTGCAAAATTGTTTGATATTTTTGCGAAATTTAATATTGATGCGTTTATATTAAGCTTGCAAAATGTGCGTACTGGATTGATTGATGATTATACTGCTATGGTTGAAGAAAAAATTAGTCCCGATATGCCGTTTGAGCGTTTAGTGCAAGTACTTAATATGAATGATTTGTATAGCATTAACAATGCTCATTTTGGAAATGTGATTTTGATTTCAGGTTTGTTAGATGATATCAAAAAAGCTGATTTTAGAAATCACAATGTTCCAATGTCTGTGGAAGCAAAGCAAGCGGATGCTAATAAACAAGTTGAATTGGAAAAAGAAGAAAAATCTAAGGTTGCAAGAAAGAAGAAACGTAAGGAACCTATTATTGGGGAACCTATTGCAGTTTCGCAAGTAGTGAATGAGTCTCAGCCTCAAGTTCCAGTGTCTGTGGAAGCAAAGCAAGCGGATGCTAATAAACAAGTTGAATTGGAAAAAGAAGAAAGAGCTAATGTTGAAAGAAAGAAGAAGCGTAAGGAACCTATTATTGGAATTGCAGTTTCGGAATTAGGAAATGACTTAGCGCAGCAGGTCTTGCCAATTGCTAAAATTATATCTCATGGCCCAACAGAAAGTTTTCCATACGGCGCTGCAAATTATAAAACTGATTCGTCTTATGCATCTTCTGAGACCTCATCATGCAGACGTCGCGCAATTATTGGAGCTCACTTCTGTGCCCGCAATGGTATAACAAGATGCTGATTGTTTGAATTAGTATTTGTTTTATTTTTTTGCCCCAAAAATAATTATTAGCATTTTGCGTATGTTCTAATTATTATCAATAATTATTAGCATTCTTCCTATGTGCGGTGATCACTATCATTTTAAATTTTATTAGACTTCTATTGTTGATAAAATGAAGAGTCAAGCAATTGTTTAATCTTGAGCTTGTATGTTCGTTTATGAAAGTACATTATTTTATCGTTTGTATGATTAATCATTGCAATTTTTGCTAGCAACCGATTAATTGCGTAATATCAATTTTGTTTAATGTACATTGTAGTTATCAATTTTATTAATCTTTGAAATTTATTCGCTTAAGCAATGAATTATTTAATCTCGATTTTGTATAAAATGTGTTGCGGGATTTTTGGCGCGCCCTGCAGGATTTGAACCTGCGACCTGCGGCTTAGAAGGCCGTCGCTCTTCCACTGAGCTAAGAGCGCTAAAATGAGTGCTTATCATAGCGCGATAACGCACTTATATTCTTGCATAAATTGTAAGTATATACAAGTTGTTTTGAAAAAAAGTCGTCTTTTTACTTTTATTTTTTTTCAATATTTGATACACTTATAGAATGAAGAAATATTTTTGCTATGCCATATTAACTTGCAACATTTTTGCAAAAGCAGACAATGAGTATATTTTTGATTCGGTAAATCGCGATCAAACGGTTGTCCAGTATCATGCGCTTTGGGGAATGAAAATTGATGCTGATAAGTGTAATTATTATGGTTTTGAACAAGATGAAAAGAGTTTTAACCTTTTAGTTCAGTGTTAAGTGACGACGATATTGCAAATTTAAGCAAGGTAGTTGATTTTTTTATGTTAGAGGATATGTTTGCAGAAGTTATTAATGAAAGTTATCGAATTGCAGGACAAGAAGTTTTGAATTTGTTTCAGAATTCATTTTGTTATCAGGTTGGAAATGATCTTAAGGAGGCTTTGCAAGCGAATAAAAAGCCTTCAGACCCCACCGATTGTGGCAACGAAGTGGAGCGCTCAGAAGATAAGCAAGAACAAACTGCGGATGGTAATAGATCCCTAAGCTTAGTTGAAGCAGGTGGGCCAGATGCAGCGGATGATGATAATCCTGCAGGCTCAGAAGATAAGCAAGATGTGAAAGTCTAGCCAACTGCAAAACCTGTGCAAGAATTGGATGATAATCCTATTCAGAGTATAAAGTACAGAATAATTGCGTTGGCGCAAATCTTGCAGCTTAAGCATAAGTGCCAGAAGTAATTCTTACTTTATTTTTTCAAAATATTTAATTGAGGCGCGCGTGCGATTTTATTTTTGCCAATAAAGCATAAAACAAAGTATGATAGGTTGTGTCTAGCTTGTTTTGCTGTTGAGAATGGATATGGTTATAAACCTCTTGTGTTAAGTAAAGTCTTGTTCTTATTTTAAATGATTTTGATATATTAGCTATTAGAATCAAAGAAATTCATGTGCAATAAGATAGATTCCAGGATGATGGGATGATACTTTAAGGCAAGTTCGCGATTAATATTTCAAGTCCAGTAAAGGTGAAATAGTGTATGAGATCTTATTTATAGTAAAGACTTCTTGTATAAATAAAGCAAGGTACAAGAATTGCATGAATCAAGCTTGCAACCAAGATGCTGGTTTATTTGTGAGTGCAGTATTTGCATCAAGATAAAGATGTACAATAGCTGCTAAACGTGTTTTAAAATTAATTGAATATTCCCGTGCATGTTTTGTTGATACGTTGTTATTAATTTGATAGTATACAAAGATGTTTAAGAAGAATTTAAAACTATTAGTAAAAAATTATTTATGTGCGATATTGATTTTCCATGGTGAATCTCATGCAATGTATGGCAGCAATCCCTATCATCGGGAAGATGATAATTCTTGTGCGGTGGGCAGGAATCGCTATTATCGGCAATATCATAAATCTCGTGCAATGTACGGCAGAAATCGCTATCATCGGCGATATCATGGTTTAGGATATGAGCATCAGATCTATGAAAATGGAGTTATAGAAGACACTTTTGCTAGTGATATGCCAGCTTATTACTCTGCCGTTTCAGATCATATGAGTGCTGTATTTCATTTTTTTAAAGATAATGAAACACGTAATGTGTTAGAAAGAGAGCCTTGGGAATTAGGATCAAGTTTGGTTGAGGTAGCTCAGATTGCTCATTCACATGCTATTGCTGCTTCTGCAGGACAAATGGCGAATAGTGGAAGCGTAAGAATAAATAATCCGTATGCATGTTGTGTTTTTATCCCACTTGAATCAAGTATAACTGCTGATGAAGAGTTTTTAAGAAGTATAGTTGCTCAGCCTCAGGGTAGTGATTTAGTTGAGGTTGATAAAATGGCCAATAGTGGAAGCGTAAGAATAAATAATCCGTATGCATGTTGTGTTTTTATCCCACTTGAATCAAGTATAACTGCCGATGAAGAGTTTTTACCAAGTAAAGTTGCTCAGCCTCAGGGTAGTGATTTAGTTGAGTTTGAGAAATTTATACAAGAGATTTGGTACGAATGGTTCAAGTTACAAGACGATGTAGAGCTATTACAAGAATGGTTTACACCAGAATGTAAACAAAGTATTGCAAATCTAATTGAAAGAATGATGAGTGAGTCACCAAAAGCGCAATTAGAAGATGGATCGCAAGACAAACGATTCCTTGACTTATTTAACGAAATTAGGAAATATTGCGAATTAGGTGAGTTATCAGAAGAATTTGATATGCTCAATCGTGAAAACAATTTTGAGTCACTAATTCAATGTGATTTTCTTAATAGATTGAAGAATTTTAGATTGTCTATTGAAGAAGAGTCGGAAAATCTTAAGCTAGCTTGTGATATTTTAACATATAAAATGAATTGTTTTATTGATCCCTTGGCTTATTATCAATCTCGTTAGCTTGCAAATAGATTGCTATGAACAAAATATATTTTTTATTTTTGTTTGAACAATTTATGTGTGTTGAGTAATACCAGAAGATCATCTACGCAGTTTTCAATAGGTAGAGCAAAATTTTGATCTCACTGATAATAGTTAAATGTAAGCGAAAGGATAGATCTTCAAGGTTATCATATAGTATTTTTTTATTATAGTGCACATATTTTATTGAGCTTACTCAAATTTAAGTAAACGGCTGTTCGAAGTATTATTCTTTGAAAAACGAATGCGTAATTCATCAAGACAAGCGATAGGCAAGTCTATAATAAATAATTTACTATGTTTCTGTTTCTCTTAGACTATAAAACAAGATTATAGAGCAAAATATGATTGAAAAGTGTTTTATTTTTATTGGCAAGGAGTTTTTGAGAGAATTGCAAAAATTGAATGCTCCATTCTTAAAGGAAGAAATTTGGCCAGAATATATCTTTTCCTAAAGAAACGTATGTGCTTTCTATTATCATATTGGCGCTTACATGTCTATGTGTATTTTGTGCAAGCTTATTTGAAACATAGTATAGTTTTTGATTATTTCATGGGCAAGCTATAGATCCAACAGAGGGCTAACTAGCGTTTTACATAATTATATTATTTTTCGACTAAAAACTAATGACTAAGTGTAGATGATAAGCAAGATACAGTATTATTAGCATTATATAAGAGAATTATGAGATATATTTTGGTGAGCGTATTTTTATGTCAGTGGTATAATTTGTTTCAAATATAGAAGTTATTTAAAGAGCTGATTATACTCAAATTGCATTTTGCAGCATGACAAAAATTCTCGCATGACAAAAATTCTCTTTTGTGGGCGTACGGATGAATTATTTCTAGGTGAATTAAAACGGATGATTTTTATATGCAATATTTTTTTTGATAAGTGCTAAGCAAGATTTTCTTAAATCAATTTATTAGAGCAAATTGATATTACAATTTTATGCAGTTGGTACAGCAATTTAGTTGGGCTTTACAAGAGTAGTTATAAGGTTTTGCGACTATTAAATTTGTTATATTATTGTAACAATTGAAGCGTATTTGCTTTGTTGATTATATAATATTCTAGTTATAACAGAATCTGTTTTATTTTATGAGTGAGCTCAATATTTTTATATTTGCTATCAGTTTTAATTTGGATTAGTTGTTTTGCATCAGGCATTGAGTATAAAAATGCACGAGCCTTTTTTGAAATTAGATATGCATAGCATATAGTTCTTTAAATATCACAGACTAATTATTGGGCATTTTGTATGGAACGAGCAAAAGTTTTTAAAAAATTCATATAAATACTTGTAAAAAGATTACACGTTGAAAAAAACCAATAGATCTTGTGCAGACGTAGGTGCTGCAGGGATCGAACCTGCGACCCTCTGGTTAAAAGCCAGATGCTCTACCAACTGAGCTAAGCACCCATGAGCAATATTGTAAACAATTTTCTGAATTTAGTAAATGACTTGCGTTGTTTTTAAGTGTTTTTATAAAAATGGTCATTTGCAGCTCATTCTTCAAAAGTGATTTTTTGTGTAATTTATTTCTTTATAGGATTAGTAGTTTTGCCAGTGCGATATGTTTTTGGCTATTTGCAAGATGTATGTTTGCTTATAATTTTTAGATTTTCTCTTATTTGTTGTGATGTATTAATTGCGCAATCATTTTCTTATAGGAATAATTTTGTTTTGAGTACGATATAGAGTTTTTAAAGAATTGGATGTATGTTTAAAATGTTATGATATTTTATTTTAAGACTTTGCTTTCAATTGGTGCAGCAGGCTGATTATTTTTATCCTCTTTATCTCTATACACAATACGTCCACGTCGCAGATCATACGGACTCATGCACAATGTAACTGTATCTCCTGGTGTGATTTTAATACGAAATCTTCTAATGCTACCAGAAAGCGTTGCTTGAATGCGCGTATCTTGGTTGTTAATTTTCGATTGTATTATAAAAATTTCGCCTGGTTTTGCTTCTAATACTGTGCCTTTTAATTCAAAAGTCTCTTCTTTAGCCACTGTTGTTAATTCTCTCTTATAATATTGTGCGGTTTTTTTATTAAAAATTCAAGTATGCATGTTGCAACTTAAGAATTTATGTATTTTTGATAATTGTAGTGATAGTATAAGGTAAAGTATGCAAGCAGAAGTTATTATAGTAGAGCAAAAAGAAGAGATATCATCAGTTTTTGTAAACAAATCTACAATTAGTTCGCGATCATGGTTTGCTGAGAAATCGATTGAATTAAGCCAAGAGCCAGTACCTATATCTATATATGAATGGTTGAAAGATGTTGAGTTTTCTCAAGTGGAAGTTCGAGATTTATTTGCACATGAGAAAGTGATTGATGAAACAGAAGCAAGCAGAGAAAAAAATGCATTGTTTTTTCATCAGTGCCTAGTTCAAATAAGGGATATGAATATAATGCATGTTCCATTTTTGGAGTATTGCATAGAAAGCATGCAGCGTAACAAAATGCACGAGTATTGTGGAGCAATATCTACTAGGTTGTTTAATATCACAAGAATGCGTACATATTCAGAATTGGATATTTTCACAAACGAATTTGCGGATTTGTTAAATGCAAAAATTGTGCAGATATATTTAGCCTATAAAGCTTTTCCAGATAGTTTTTTGTTAGTTGATTCTGCATACTTCGAATTTAATCCACAAATTGTTTCTTGGTCATTGTTAAGAGACGAATATAATCGTATTGCATACCTAGGAAGACAATTTTGGTATGCTATGGCTCATAAAGCAAACTTAGAAGTAAGCGAGTTATCGCTGGTGCAAAAAATATTAGAAGAAGAAATTGATATACATGAATATGCTGCAGCTAGATCAATAATTCTAAGTGAAGTGATAAATAAAGGACAAATAAAAACTCAGATGAGTTGGTTAGCTCAGAAAGCATTTTCTACTATTATTTGTAAGTTATCTTGCAGAAAATTTGATATCAGACCTATCATACAAATGTTATTGCAAGAAAATATATCTGATATTATCAAAATTGAGCTAAACAATATGATTAAAATGCGTGAAAAATATGAGGTGATGTGGGCTATGCCATGTAATTTAATTGCTCCTGAAGAACGTAAAGTGTTGAATTATCAGAAATCTTATAATATTAGAGACTCATGTGAAATATATGTAAACGCTTATCAAAATCGTGAAGCATTTCATTCTAAGATATTTGTTTGTAGCATAAGGGATATGCTTAGCTATCGGCTTGCAAGGTCACCTGATGTATGCGATCTTTCAACAAGTATAGCAGATGAACAAATGCAGTTTGATCAGGTGATTGTACAAGATACAGAAGACGAACCAATGCAGTTGGACTATGAGTAGTTTTATCAGGCGCGTGTATAAGATACGACGATGAAATGTATTTGGATTAGTTGCTTGTATAAAATATGACGATGCAATGCAGTTGGATCAGGCGCATGTGTACGATACAGCAGAAAATAAAGTTTATAAGGGATTTGCAACTAGATAACAGTCTATGAAGATGCTGAACAAGATGATGACTGATATGTATAAAATTAACAAATTACTAGTATAATTGAATATATTTGGCTATAAATGAGGATTGTGAGTGATTTTGCTTGACTAATATATTTCAGCTGATAGTATATCGTTAGTATATAATTTTTGTATACGGGGGAGAAGTTATGTTGAAGTATTCAGAGGGCGGAATCTTTGCTCTAAAAGACGAAATTATTGATGTGCATCGAAATATGGAACATTTGAGAAATGCAAACGATAAGCAAAGTGAGTGGTGTGATGAGCAAGAAGTTCGAGATTTGTCGCAGAATGAAGCTCGAGCATGTTGTTTTGGTGATCGCAATAGTCAAATAATGCTAATTGGTGGCAGAGAAGCTGGAAACATTGCATGGCGTGATTGTGCTGATTGGCAGTGTTACATATTCGAAGATTAGGCAAGATTATTTTGGATGTTTGTGTTTTAGCATGGAAAGTTAGAGATATGGAAAAAAGGTTTTGTGCAATTTCGAAGTAGAATGATTGTAAGGATGGTAAAGCATTTTTGTAATGATGTGATAAAGCGTGCTTTATGGATGTGATAATGAAAATTACCATTATGCTTGATGAGTGAGATATAGGTACGAAGATAAGAATTTGCGGCGAAAATGTTTGTGTTATATTTTTATGATTTTTGCGCGGAAAGAAAAGAACATAAAGAAGTTAAAGATTGTGCAGTAATATGTATGATGATTAGTATTAATATGATGATTAGTATTATTTATATATATATTGAATTGTGTTTATAAATGGGGGGGGGTATTTCATTTGTTTTCAAACTAAAAAATTGTGTTTTGCGATTCAAGGAGTGCATTTTAAGAAAAGATATTTTAGCATTTTCAGAAAAAAATATTTTCAGAAAAAAATATAAATACGCAAAGATTATAAAAAATCTATAGAAAAATTCTTAGGGTTTAAGTTAAAAAATTCAAGTTTTCTGTATAGATTTTTGATTGAATCGAAATATGGAAAGATTGTTTGATTGTCTTCTTTTATATGACGATGTGTATTAAAAAATTGTGCAATCACTGTAATCACTAATAATATTAATGGAAAATTGGGTGAGTTGTTTGAGCTAATTATTTTGTAGAGTTGTGTTGATGTGTGCAATAATTGGAACGTTTTGTAGCTCCAAAACATTTTAAATGAGTATCATAATTCGCAAGCAAAATTTTGTTTTTCATGTTTTTATATATAAGCGCAGATATATATGTGGTGCTAAAATATATTCAGTTTTAGTACATTAAAAGCATGAATTGGCAAATTATATAAAAAATAAATGGTCTCTATTTTTTATATTGACCAAACTAGTTAGTGTACGACAAATCAAATGGGTGGGTGGGAAAAAAAGATGACGTATGTTTTGGGGAGAGCATATGTTATAAACGGTATTTAGAAAATATGCATAAGCACAGAATAGAGTGAAAATATGAGACTATGTGATTATGGTGCGATTATTTTGAATGAGTCTGTTTTTTTGCATAAGTGTAGAACAAGAGTAGCAAATATGAGACTAT
Organism: bacterium; assembly: GCA_027371775.1. Taxonomy (GTDB): domain Bacteria; phylum Pseudomonadota; class Alphaproteobacteria; order CAJXXZ01; family DAHXLG01; genus DAHXLG01. Next base: position 12,510 of record DAHXLG010000002.1, on the reverse strand, counting down.
GTGATTAGTTTACTAAAGACTACTAAAGATACGTTAAAGAGATCTGTGATGCCCAAAATATTAAATTAGCGAAGATAAAATGCGTTTTTTGATTGCATTATTGCAAAAGTTAGTATTTCATGAAAATTTTGTTGGAAAAATGAAGTAGTATGAGGAGTGAGCTGCCGCATGATGTTGGCAGAAGTTTTTCAGATGTATTCGATTTATTTGCTACAACAAAGCTTTTCTTGCATTTACTTACTGTTTTAAAGATGATTCATGCTATAAATTATTATATTTGAGATTTTTTTATTAGGATGAGGAATATGTTTAGTTAACTGAAAAAAATACATTTGAAAATTGAAAGATTGATATTATCATAATCATTATGTGTTGCACAAACTTTTATAGCTTTATTTCATAACAGTACTGAGTTAAATTTTAAAAATATCTTTTAATTATTATTAAAGAAAAGTTAAATACAAGCTGAGTTTATTAATGTCAGTTGTTGTTTGTGATCAATCGTGTGAATTATTTTCAGCAATTTCAATTGAGGTTATAACGCATAAATTATTTTTAGAAATTAATTGCGCTTCGTATTCAATATAATTACATAATTCAAAAATATCTTTTTTTGTATATTGAATTAAATTGTTTTATATGGTTTGCGCTGTTGTAGGAGCTTTATTTGGATATTTATAAGCAATATTGTATTCAAATAAGTGGCATATTAGTACTTTTTTGAAGCTTCATTGTTCTCTTGAGTACTAATTAAAATTGAATTTATCCAAGGTTGTGCTTATTGGAGCAATTAGGAAAAATATGCATAACAAAAAATGTATATTGAATTAAATTGTTTTATATGGTTTGCGCTGTTGTAGGAGCTTTTATTTGGATATTTATAAGCAATATTGTATTCAAATAAGTGGCAATGTACTTTGATGCTTCTTTTCTCTGTTTCTTGAGTATTAAAATGAATGAAAAATCAAGATTGTGCGGATTGAGAAGGAAAAATATGTTGTACTATCATTTTTTTATAGTAAGAATATTGATTGCTTCTTCAATTGTATAATTTTTCTTTTCGCCTTTTTCTTTGATTATGATTTGTCCGTTATCGATTTCTTTTTTACCAATGTGTATTTGCATTTGAGAGCCTAGCAAATCAGCTTCTGCGCACTTAATTCCATACGAAACATCGCGATCATCCCAAATTATTTCTTGAGTATTATCGAATATTTTTTGTGCTAATTCTATTGAAGATTCATCTTGGCCAATTGTAATAAGTGTCTTTTCAAAAGGAGCGCATACACCTAAATCTTCTATATGATTTTCGAATAAAATTGCAACTAGACGTGATACGCCAATTCCATAGCATCCCATAAAAATCGGCTGTTGATTTTCTGGGTTTAGCAGACGAAATGTTTGAGTATATTTTTGTCCTAGTGCATAAATATGTCCAATTTCTGCATACTTGTTACCTTGAGTGTTTTCATGTTTTGCTGTGTATGTATCCATTGCTTCTTGGCCTTCAATGACGCGGGCGTTATCTTTTTCCTCCCAATGCAAAGGTTGTTTTGGCCAATTATCAAATTCGATAACTGTTTCTCCAAATTCAGATTTAATCACAAATTCATGGCTAAGAGAGCCTCCCATTATTCCAACATCAGAAGAAAAAGTGCAAACATTCAAGCCTAGAGTGCTAAAAATATTAGAGTATACATTAAACATTTTTTGGTAAGTTATCATCATATCTTCTTCAGTTTTATCAAACGAGTATGCATCTTTCATAAGAAACTCACGTGATCGAATAACTCCAAAGCGAGGGCGAATTTCGTCACGGAACTTCCATTGCATATTGTACAAAATCATTGGAAATGAATTTTTATTCAACGGCCATTTTGTGAGAATTTGCGTGAACATTTCTTCAGCACTTGGTCCATAAACAAATTCGCGTTCGTGTCTATCTATTATCTTGAGCATTTCAGGGCCATATTCTTGATAGCGTCCACTTTGTTTCCACAAATTTGCTTCATGCAAAATTGGCATTAATAATTTTTGTGCTCCAACTTTTTCATGTTCTCGTTCGATAATTTTCATAACTTTTTCAAGCATTCTAAGCCCTATTGGAAGCCAAATATACATTCCAGATACTTGTTGATGTACAAAAGCTCCACGGATCATTCTGCCCAATGGCCCTTGAACATCTGAATCTTTCTTAAATGGAATAAAATAACTAGATCTTTTTACGTGCATTACATAGATATTTATATCAGCATTTTAGGATTTTTGGAATGATCATGCATAAAAGTGTTAACTTTTGATATTTTTTGATAGTGGCGTGATACTTCTGATTTTTGTAGAATAAAAACGCATGAAGAAAAGAGACCATATAATCTTCTGCGCAGGGGGGACTGCTGGACATACATTTCCAGCAGCTGCGTTAGCAAAGGAAATAAAAGATCATGGTTATAAAACAACGCTGATCACTGATTTAAGAGGAGCAAAATATGTGAATGATGAGTTCACAAGGGTGAATATATTGCCTATTGCTCGTTTAGGCTTAGGTTATTTTTTGAAATCGCCGTATTTGATGTTAAAGAGTGGGTTGATAGTATTCAAATGTGACAAGGTAGTTTGTTTTGGCGGGTATGTTTCATTGTTTCCATTTATAGCAGCAACTATTTTGCGAAAAGAGACAATTATATATCAGCTAGATTCGCACGTTACGCGATTGAACAGAGTTCTCATTCCATTTGCGACTGATGTTATTTATGGATTTGCCCAGACAAATTTGAAGCAAAGACGCAACACTTATTGTTTTGGCATTCCAGTACGCAAAGGTTTTGAATTTAGTTTTATAAAAAAAGGAGAATATCTAAACATTGCTGTTGTAGGTGGCAGCTTGGGTAGCGCATATTGGAAAAAACTAATTATCGATACATTAGAAAATTTACCAGAGAAGATGCGTCACACAATAAGATTATATATTCAAACAAAAGATGATATTAAAGGTATGTTTGATAAGTACAATTTAGCTAGCGTAGAGAGCAAGACTTTTTACGATACAGCAAAGTTGTTCAGTAAGTGTCATTTGATTATCGCAAGAGCAGGAGCAACATCTATTGCAGAGATTTCTTCAGTGGCGCGAGCAGCTTATTTAGTGCCATGGGAAAGTGCAGTTGAAAATCATCAATATGAGAATGCGCGCAGTTACGCTGGGTATAAAGGAGCTGAGTTTGGTAATGATTCCAAAAAATTGGCAGAGTACATTATAAAAATCGCACAATCAAACGAATATTTTTATCAGGTGTGTGATAACGCATCTAAGGCTTTTCCTCAGTACGCAAAAAACAAAGCAAGTGCATTTATTGTAGGAAATGAAAAATATCAAGATAACTCATCAGATATGGTTTTATAAATATTATATTGATTGATGTGTTTTATAAAAACAATATTTATACTAAATTTTCGATATGCTCAGTTGCTAGTAGAATGATTTTTGAAAAGAAAAAACAAGTTAGTTTTTTTGTTAAAAAATATCAGGATAACTGGTCAGATATGATTTTATGCAAAAATAGTGATTTACGTGTTTTACATTTATACGAAATTTTCGATATGTTGTTTGGCCATTAGACTGATTTTTGAAGAGAAAAAAGCATTATTTTGTTTATGGCGATTTTCAAAATATTGATAGCAAATGAAGTTACTTGAGCTAATATTGTTCGATTATTTTTTTATAGTTGATGCTCATCATTTATTGTTTTTATTTAATAAAATATTTGCACGCAAGGTTTGAAATGAGATTGCATTTAAATTTGATCCGTGTTGTTTTTCGTAGTTATTGCAATGATTTTTTTGTATTGTTGGTATATTAGCAAAAATTTTCATGTAAAATTTATTAGATAGAATTGTATTAGATAGACAAGTTTTGTTTCATTTTTGCTTAAACTAGTTTGTTGCGTATGAACAAGACAAAAAAACAAGCGAGTTTGTTTCATACGAAAGTTAAGTACTTGAATTGCTTAATTATTTTTCAAGATTTTTATATAGCACGAATATTTTTGTGTGTGAAAATTTTATTGGTTCCTTCATGAGTTGGCAAAGCGTGTTCAACTAGTGTGCGATTTGAAATTGCTCGCAATGGAGGTTTTATATAATTAGCAGATTGTTCGATTGCTTGAGAAAGAGTTACCAAATGGTCGTTTTGATTAATTATATAAATTTTTCTTGTAGTAGAGGATTCGTTTCATGAGTTCAAGATTCAAGGAATCCAGCAGGAACCATATGTTAAAACATTGTTTCTGGAGCTGATGGTTTTTGTTCGCAAACTGATAGTGTTTTAATTCGATTTCTGCTACTTTCGAGAACAGATGTTTGAACCCGGTTAGAGCTGTCTTCTTGTGCTAAAGCATTGTGCATTGACTCATCTTCGCAAGAAGATGATCGATTAGAGCTAAGTATACTAGCATCTCCAGGTGTTTGAGTATCATTAGGTATTTCGTCTTCTTGAGCTCTTTTTTGTTGCTCTAGGAGCCATGAAAGAAATGTTGATTGAGCCGTTAATTGATCTGAATTATCTTGAATTTTTTGGATAGTGCTTTCAACAAGTAAATTTTGGTCCATCGAACTCTTTTCATCACTTAACGTTTCTGTGTTTATGGTTTTAAGAAGTGCTAGAAAGTATTCAATTGCATAAGGAAATGTGAGGCAGTCTATCATATGCAGTTGTTTTTGTTTTAGGATTATGCCTATGAATGAAAGCTTTATATTTGCTTTTGAATTAAATTCATCAAATAACAAAATGTTTAGCAACTTGATGTGGTTAAGTACAACACATGATGCTAGTACATAAGTTTTATGTTCTGAAGTTTGCACATGCAGATGGCGTAATATATTTTCAATGTAAAAAACTAGCTTTAGTGAGCGATTTGATGTGCTTGCAGAAATAGGTGTGCTTGGCGTTTGAGATAGTACCCTAAGTAGATTTCTAAATGTTGCAGATAAATAAGCTTTTAAATCTGTGTTTATCAGTGGGTTTTTTTCTGAATCTATGTTTTCAATTGCAATGTTAATATCTGAAATAAATGCTGCTCTTCTAATTTTGTCTTGTTTAAGAATTTTAATTAAAGACACTTTTAAATAGTCTGCGTGTTCCTCGATATATTGCCAAATTAGTTGTGTGTATATTGATGAGATTGAAATGGAAGCGATTGTTTCTAAGTATTTGTTATATTTTACATAGCTTTCGATTGGCTCGATATTGCGTATAGAATCTGAAATTGATTGGCAGGTGCATTTGAGGGCAACAGCGAATGCTTTTATCTCATTAATCTGAGCATTTGTATCAATTTCCTCAAGCATGCAGAGTGTTTTGTAAGCAAAGTTATAAGTTATAATTTGCGCGCGAAGTTCAATAGGTTGGCTTGTTTTTGGAATTTTAGAATCTTCTTCATATATTTTTTCGCATTGTGCTAGCAAATTGCGAATAGTTCTGTTTACTTCATTTGGTTCGTAAGAGTAAGTTTGTCTAGCTTCTCTTTTTTCTCCACAAGAAAAGTTTGGGATGATTTCTGATAGCAACATAGCAATTGGCCAGTCTGAACATGGTTGTCCTGGCTCGTGCAATGGTTTTGGCAACATAAGCACTAGGTGCGAATAAAGAGTTTTTTTAAAATGCAAAAGCAGTATCTTTTTGTCTTGTATAAGGAGAGAGTTAACTCTACGATTTGCTTCGTCTAAAGTAGTCAGAATTGCCTGGTCTCTTGCTTCGTTGCTATCTAAGACCATTTTTTTTGGAGCAGAATGACTTAAACAAGTTGCTAGTGTCATAATGGTCAGTTTATTTATTATTTTGTATTGCATAATATTCGCATAAATTGTAACAAATAAAGGTTTTTTTTTCAAGATGTCTTTAAGAGTTGAGATGGCTAGCAAAATACAAAAAATCTTTATTGCATAATTCCAAATAAATGTATAAAATCATGGTATGGGTGATTAGCTCAGCGGTAGAGCGATTCGTTTACACCGAATGGGTCGGAGGTTCGATCCCTTCATCACCCACCAGAAATTCCAATGAGAAGCCGTTTACACAAAACACGTAGATCTGGGGTCGGAAGGTTCGATCCGTTAATCATCCGACAGAAACTCCAATGAGAAGCCGTTTACACAAAACACGTAGATCTGGGGGTCGGAAGGTTCGATCCCTTCATCACTCACCAGAAATTCCAATGAGAAGGCGTTTACACAGAATACATTCCAAGACTGGGTGTCGGAAGGTTCGATCCGTTAATCATCCGACAGAAATATTCGAGCAACGGTTCAAACTAAGGCTGAAAGCGAAATTGTTATTAATTCTAAACGAGCGCTGTTTAAGCAAGAAATGCGCATGAAGTATCGCACTACAAGAATTTGCTATAAAACTACTCAACAGGATTTGTGTGAAATAAAAGATATGCAATTGAGTGTTCGAAATATGTATCAAAGTTGTTTTGTATAAAAAGTAATGTTACAAGTTAGATACGTTTTTTGCCTTGAAGAGCGTTTATGCAAAGTTGGTTGCATAGAAAAACAATATTTGGAATAATTTGTTTATATAATTTTTTTTGTGGGTAAGTGTTTTGTTTAGTAATTGGCATTTTAGTATTTTTGGGATATTTGTGATTAGTGTAAGTGCTCAGTTGGAAGGATTTTTTGGGGTTACATCTAGAAATGAAGCGTATGAGTATTTTGGATATGAGCAAGACGATCAATCGCAGCAAATTTTGCAAGAATTGTTGCATTTTTGTTTTGATCAAGTGGTGGTGTTTGATTCGGATGAGTTGACTTATAGCTCATTAAAAGATATCGCTGAGGAGTTAAGTGATATAGAAGATTCAGAGGTCAATTCTCGAACAAATCAATTGTTGCAAGAAATTAATAGTTTGGACGAGAAAAGGGTAATTCTTGAGCGCAGGTTAGCAATTTTAGAGCTCCCTTTTTCTAAAATGTATAAAGTAGCTGTTGAAGAAACTATTGAGCAAAAACAGCAAAAAGAAAAATTGCAAGAGCATAGTTTGGCATTAGTGCGCGCATTAAAGATGTTGAGCAATGATTTGCTGGAAGTGAGAAAAAACAGATCTGAAGAAGATAGAGTTAATCCAGAAGAGTTTCATGGCTCATTGAGACTCTGGATTGATATTGTTAAAAAAGGATCTATTACACCAAATTTGAATCCTAGATATAAAGAAGTATCAAGTTTTATTAATTCTAAAATTACGGCTGAAATTCGAGTTGTGCAAGAAAAAATTCGGAAAATTACCAAATTTGTTGGCTATGCTGATCGTGGTCAATTTAGTTCTTTGATTAGAGCTTTAGAGGCAATTGAAGTCTGGCAGAAGTTAAGCGAAATTGATTTGGAAATTGGAATGAAACTTTCGTTAGTTGGAGCAGTAGATTTTAACAGAGATTTCTAAGCAATGAATATGGATATTAATTATTGCTTTCATGAAAAAGGATTTGCAATCTGTTTTGTTGTTAGAGAGGCGCGTGTTTTTTAATTGTGATAAATCTGAGTCTCATTTGGAAGAACAATCAGATTTATTATGCAATTTAATTAACATGGCAATAGCTTTGAAGCATGCAAGGATTACTTATTGTCTTGAGAATTTTTATGTTCAAATTTAGTCTCATTGGAAAGCAACTTAGCGATACCAAGCTCTTATAAAGAAAAATGATTATTTAATTAAAAGATCGCATTTGTTTTGGTTTATGCAGAAGCTATTTAAGTATGAGATATACCATCGCTTTAAATGGATGGATTGCTGAGTCTCGTTATTTTTAGTGTGTCAAATAAAGTTAGTGCTCCAAAAAGTTAGCTTACAAAATAAAGCAAAAAAAGCAAAAAGGATAGATTTGATATTTTATTGTAATTAGTATCATTATTAATGTGTGCTGATAAAAACATGTGTATTTATTGGCTCGTTGATAAATTTTCTCCGTACAAATTGGCCATTTTTGGGCGCAAAATTTCGCTTGCAAAAATATTGATGATCCATTAAAATACTCCATTCAGACTCCCCTTCACAAAACTTCACAAATCTGTTATTTTTTTTAAGATAAGGTGTGTTGTTATAATGGGTGATTTTTTTACTAGAAGATCTTTTGGAAAACTGAACAAGAATATTGAGACCTCGAACCTGATTGATATTCAAAAAAGTTCTTATAGAGCGTTTCTCCAAGCGGATGTTGTGCCAAATAAACGAAAAATGGAAGGCCTTCAGGCTATTTTTAAGGAAGTTTTAAATTTAGATGATCCTAATGCTAGGAATCATATTGAATTTTTGAGCTACAGCGTTGAGCCGCCAGAATATAATGAGGAAGATTGCGTGAAGAAAGATTTGACATATTCTTCTGCTATAAAAGCAAGATTGCGTGTGATTCGTTACGAAGGAAAGGGATCTGAGAGAATTGTCAAAGAAGTGAAGGAGCAGGAGGTGTTTTTTGCCGATGTTCCATTAATGACAGATAACGGAGCATTTGTTATTAACGGGTCGTATAGAGTTATCGTTTCTCAGTTGCACAAATCAGCTGGTGTATTTTTTGACGCGGAAAATTTCAAAAGCCAAGGGTTGAGAAAAGTTTATTCTGCTCACGTGGTTCCATATCGCGGAGCGTGGTTAGATTTTGAAATTGATCAAAAGGGATTATGTTGGGCTCGTATTGATAAAAAGCGCAAATTGCTTTTGACAACATTTTTGATGTTGTTGAATTTAGGAACTCCAGATCAGATGCAAAAAGAAGGTCTAGAGAAAAAAGATTTCAAGTTATTTTCAAAAAAATCAATTTTAGAAACATTTTATAATGTTGTTAATTACAAAAAGACAAAGCATGGTTGGGAGTTTGATTTTGTAGAAGAATCATGGAAAGGTGCCCGTACGGCATTTGATATTTATACATCAAAAGGCGAGCTGCTTATAAAATCTGGAATAAAAATCAACTCAAAGAGATTGAAAGAAATGAGCGAAGCTGGGAAGCTTTGCGTAAAGACAGAAGCATTTGTGGGTTTCTATTTAGCAGACGAAGTTGCGGTTGAAACAAAATCTGGCAATGGAACGTTAGCTCTAGGCGCAGAGATAACAGAAGATGATTTGCCAGCATTAGAAAATCTAAAAACACTTTCATTCCTAGACATTGATCACATCAGAGTGGGTAGCTATTTGCGCGATACATTAGTTTCAGATAAGAACAACACATTAGAAGAAGCTTTGCATAGTTTCTATAGAATTATGCGTCCTGGTGAGGTATCAACATTTGATGGAGCTATACGTTTGTTCCAATCAATGTTCTTTGATTTTGATCGTTACGATTTATCGATTGTTGGAAGAATCAAAATGAATGCTCGGTTGAAGAAGTGGTATCCTCAAGGTTACGAGTGTGAAATTAGTGATAACAATGCTCGTATTTTGCATAAGGAAGATTTTATTGCAGTTATCAAGGGTCTTTTGGCAGTTAAAGATGGTAAGGAAAATGTTGATGATATTGATCATCTTGGATTTAGAAGAGTAAGATCTGTTGGTGAGTTGGTAGCTAACCAATGTCGTGCGGCCATGTTCAAAGTTGCAAAGTCTCTAAAAGAGCGTTTAAATATGATTGAAACAGAAGACGAAGTTGATTTGCATGATCTTGTAAACTCAAAAATGTTGGGAGCAGCATTACGTGAATTCTTCGGCACTTCTCAATTATCCCAAATTATGGATAACATCAATGCTCTTGCTGAAGTTAGCCATAAGCGAAGAGTAACGGCTATGGGTCCAGGTGGATTGGATAGCTTGCGTGCTACTTTCGAAGTGCGTGACGTTCATTCAACTCACTATGGAAGAATTTGTGCAGTAGAGACTCCTGAAGGTCAGAACATTGGTTTAATTAACTATCTTGCAATGCAGGCACGCATTGATGAGTATGGTTTCATTCAAACACCTTACCGCAAAGTTTCAAATGGAAAAATTCTAGATGAAGTTGTGTATTTGAATGCGCAGGAAGAAGAAAGTCATGCGATTGCTTCTTATTGCGTTAATGTTGATGAGAACGGATACATTGCTGATACAACGGTTTCTTGTCGTAAAAATGGTGATTATTATATATTGCCATCTAGCGAAGTTGAATATATTGATGTTTCTTCTGGACAAATTTTGTCTGTTGCAGCATCATTAATTCCGTTTATTGAAAATGATGATCCAGGTCGAGCTCTCATGGGCTCAAACATGCAAAGGCAGGCACTTCCATTGAAAGTACCAGAGGCTCCTTATATTGGTACGGGCGCTGAAAGGCATATTGGTATCGATTCTATGACAGTTGTTACTGCCGATTATGCTGGCAAAGTTATTCAGCTAGATAGTTCAAAGATTGTGATTCAGCGTATTGAAGAAGCAGACAAAATTGATACATACAAATTGAAGAAATTCCAACGTTCGAATGCTTATTCATGTTTGAACCAGCGTCCGATTGTAAACTGCGGAGATATCGTAAAAGCTGGCGATATTATTGCTGATGGATCGACCACAGATAACGGTGAAATTGCATTAGGTAAGAACTTAAGAATTGCATTTATGTCCTATAAAGGGTACACATTTGAAGACTCTGTTGTTATTTCAAGTCGGTTACTAAATGATACATTAACATCCGTGCGTGTTGAAGAATTAGATGTTTCCATCAAAGAAGGTGAAGATATCACAAAAGCTATTCCAGGTGTTTCTGAAGAGTTTTTGCGCAACTTAGATGAAACAGGTATTGTATATTTAGGTGCTAAAGTTAAGCCGGGTGATATTTTAGTTGGACGTGTTACTCCTAAAGCAGAAGGTCCATCATCGCCAGAAGAGCGCTTATTAAAGGCCATGTTTGGTGAAAAAGCAGATAACGTGATTGATGCATCTTTGAGAGTGCCTCCAGGATGTAACGGTACAGTTGTTGATGTAAGAGTATTCTCACGCAAAGGCTTGGAAAAAGACGAACGTACATTGCTCATAGAACGCATTGAAATGCAGAAATTAGCAAAAACACGCGATCTTGAAATAGCAAATGTATTTGCTAACTACAAGAAAGTAATGGAAGAAATCTTAATAGATGAGAAGATTCATGAAGGTACTGATATTTTCCCTAAGGGAATAGTGCTTACAAAAGAAATGATTGAATCAATTAGCTTGGATGATTTATACACAGTTAAATTGCAAAGCGAAGATAAGATGAGGGAAATTGCGCGTATCAAATCTGAAGCAAAATTAGCTAAGAAGAATATCACTGAAAAATTCGAGAAGCAGATTCATGCATTGCAAGCTGGCGATGATTTGCCTCCTGGTGTGTTGAAGAAAATCAAGATTTTTGTAGCAATGAATCGCGTGATCGAGCCAGGTGACAAAGTTGCTGGACGTCATGGTAACAAAGGTGTTATTTCTAAGGTATTGCCAGTTGAGGATATGCCATTTGATGATCAAGGTCAGCCAGTAGACGTGATTTTGAATCCGCTTGGTATAGCTGCTCGTATGAATATCGGGCAGATTTTGGAAACACATTTAGGTTGGGTATCAGCAGAAATTGGTAAGAAGATTTCGCAATTACTTGGGGCAGTTTATAACAAAAACAAGACAATGTCTGATTTGAAGGATATGTTGAATAAGATATATCCAAATGATATTAAAGAATTAGCAACCAAGAGTGATGATGAATTATTAGAGATAGCATGCAAGATCACAAATGGTTTGCCATTTGCAGTGCCATCGTTTGACGGAGCACGTTTGGCAGATATCAAGGGCTTGTTGAAGGAATGGGGATTGCCTGAAACTGGTCAGATTATGTTGCGTGATGGTGAAACAGGTGAATATTTTGATCAGCCTACAACAGTTGGTTACATGTACGTAGCAAAATTGAACCACATGGTTGCAGATAAGATGCATGCGCGTTCGACAGGTTCTTATAGCCTTGTGACGCAACAACCTCCTGGAGGTCGTGCAAAAATGGGTGGTCAGCGTAAGGGTGAAATGGAAATCTGGGCACTTGAAGCTTACGGCGCTGCGTATATCACACGCGAATCTATGACTGTTAAGTCAGATGATCATGCCGGTCGCATAGCAGCATACGAAGCAATAACGCAAGGTTACGATGTTACAAACGAAAACTACTATACACCAGAAGCTTTCAAGATTTTGCAAAGTGAAATGCGTTGTATTGGCATTAACCTAGAATGTATTGCTAAGCATAAGAATGAAGAAGGTGTTGATGAATGGGTGCCTGCATTTAGCAATGGTCGTTTTGATGCGTTAAGAATTACATTGTTAAGCCCTGAGCAGATTCGCAAGTTCTCATTTGGTGAGGTTAAGAGACCTGAAACTATTAATTATAGAACACAGAAAGCGGAAATTGAAGGGTTGCATTGTCCTGCAATTTTTGGTCCTGAAAAAGATTACAAGTGTTCTTGCGGACGTTATAGCAAGATGAAGTATCGTGGCGTTGTCTGCGAAAAATGCGGAGTTGAAATCACATTGTCTCGCGTACGTAGAGAGC
>DAHXLG010000029.1 GCA_027371775.1 bacterium | reverse complement strand
GAAGAAAAAAATAAAAATAATACAAAGATGATAAAATAAAATGATACAAAAATGAGAAAATAAAATAATATAAAGATAAAATAAGAAATAAAATGATATAAAGATTCTAGTGCCCTTTGTGCTTTTAGTGTATGCATTCGTTTGCATCTACTTCCCAGAGTGGTTGTAAAAACACTCAGACCCATGTGTCAGGATTTATGCTTTTGCTTCTCTGAAGCAAAAGCATAAATCTAGAAGAAAATAAAATAATATAAAGATAAAATGAGAAAATTAAATAATATAAAAATGAAAAAATAAAATGATATAAAAATAAAATAAGAAAAATAAAAATGATACAATGATGAGAAAATAAAATAATACAAAGTAAGAAAATAAAATCAAAGATAAAAAAAATAAAAATGATATAAAGATAAGTAAATAAAATGATATAAAGATGGAAAAAATAAAATGATATAAAGATAAGGAAAAAGATATAAAGATAAAAAAAATACTATAAAAATGAGAAAAAATAATATAAAGATGAGAAAATAAAATAATATAAAGATGAGAAAATAAAATGATAGAAAGATAAAATCAGAAGATAAAATTACGAAGATAAGATAAAAAAAAAATGATATAAAGATAAGAGAATAAAAAAAGATACAAAAATGAAAATAAACATATACAAAGATGAAAAAATAAAATGACATATAAATGAGAAAATAAAATGATATAAAAATAAAAAAAAAATAAAATAATATAAAGATAAGAAAAATAAAATAATATAAAGATAAAAAAATGATATGAAGATAAAATAAGAAAATAAAATAATACTAAGATAAAATGAGAAAATAAAATAATATAAAGATAAGATAAGAAAATAAAAAGATACAAATATAAAAAAATAAAATACAATGATAAGAAAATAAAATGATATAAAAATGACAAAATAAAATGATATAAAGATGTGAAAATAAAATAATATAAAAATAAAATGATAAAATAAATAATAAAAAAATGAAAATATAAAATAATATAAAGATAAAATTAGAAAATAAAATGATACGAAGATAAAATTAAAAATAAAATGATATAAAGATAAAAAATAAAATAATACAAAGATAAAATAAGAAAATAAAAAAGCAAAATAAGAAAATAAAACAAAAAAAAATAAGATTAAAAATAAAATGATATAAAGATTATATAAGAAAATAAAATGATACAAAATAAAAAAAGAAGAAAATAAAACTAAAAAAATAAGATAAAAAATAAAATAATATAAAAATAAAATGAGAAAATAAAAATGATATAAAGATGATAAAATAAAATCAAGTGTAAAATGAAAATATAAAATGATATAATGATGAAAAAATTAAAGATGATATAAAGATAAAAATATAAAAATGATATAAAGATAAAAAAATAAAATAATACAAAGATAAGATGAGAAAGTAAAATGATACAAAGATAACATGAGAAAATAATATGAAGAAGTAAATATAAAATGAAAAAATAAAATAATATAAAAATGATAAAATAAAATGATATAAAGATTCTAGTGCACGAAGTGCTCTGACTCTTGTAGGAGAAAATAAATTATATAAAAATGATAATATAAAAGAATATAAAGATAAAATGATACAAAAATGAAAAAATAAAATGATATAAAGATAAAAATATAAAATGATATAAAGATAAGTTATATAAAATAATATAAAAGAAAATAAGAAAATAAAATTATATACCTATAAAAAAATAAAATGATATAAATATTATAATGCACAAAATTATTTTTTAGTGTATACATTATTTTGCGTAGTCAAAAATATGCATATACTTTAAATCTTTATATGATAAAATAAAATTATACATACATAAAAAAATAAAATGATATAAAGATAATAAAATAAAATATTATAAAAATAAAAAAAAAGGATACAAAGATAAGAAAATAAAATAATATAAAGATAAGAATATAAAATGATAGAAAGATAAAATGAGAAAATAAAATGATACAAATATGAAAATTAAATTAAAAATAAAATGAGAAAATAAAATAATATAAAGATAAGAAAATAAAATGATACAAAGATTAAAAAATAAAATGATACAAAGATGTGAAAATAAAATGACACAAAAATGAAAAAAATAAAATAATATAAAGATGATAAAATAAACTGCTATAATAATAATAATAATATAATATGACACGAAAATGATAAAAAATGAGAAAATAAAATAATTTAAAGATTAAATAAAATAATATAAAGATAAGAAAATAATATAAAGATAAGAAAATAAAATGATATGAGAAAATAAAATAATACAAAAATAAAATAAGAAAATAAAACGATATAAATATAAGAAAATAAAATGGTACAAAGATAAATATAAAGATAAAATGAGAAAATAAAATGATATAAATATGAAAATTAAATTAAAAATAAAATGAGAAAATAAAATAATATA
>DAHXLG010000028.1 GCA_027371775.1 bacterium | reverse complement strand
AAACCCTTATGAAGAAAATAAAATGATATAAAAATAAAATAAAATAATTCAAAGATAAGAAAATAAAATAATATAAATATGAGAAAATAAAATGATACAAAGATAAAAAATAATACAAAGATTCTAGTGCACTTACGTGCTCTAGAAAGACCAAAAGCATACTTCCTTTGAAAACATGCATTACATAGCATATAAATGTAATGCATGGTTTTGACTAAGCCTGAACTGATTTCAGTATATGGTTTAGTTTGCTCCAAAGCAAACTAAAGCATACACTTTAAACCCTTATGAAGAAAATAAAATGATATAAAAATAAAATAAAATAATTCAAAGATAAGAAAATAAAATAATATAAAGATAATATGAGAAAATAAAATAATATAAAGATGAGAATATAAAATTAAAAAATAAAATAATATGAAGATAAAATAAAAAAAAATAAAATGATAGAAAAATGAAAAAATAAAATAATATAAAATTAAAAAATAAAATAATATAAAAATGAGAAAATAAAATGATATAAATATAAGAATATAAATGATGCACTTTAAACCTTTTTGGAAGAAAATAAAATAATACAAAGATAAGAATATGAATTAATACAAAGAGTCTAGTGCACGAAGTGCTCTGACTCTTGTAGAAGAAAATAAAATGATAGAAAAATGAAAAAATAAAATGATAGAATGATGATAACATAAAATAATGTAAAAAAAAATATAAAATTATATAAAGATGAGAAAATAAAATAATATAAATATAAGAAAATAGAATAATATAAAGATAAAATTAGAAAATAAAATTATATGAAGATAAGAAAATAAAATAATACAAAAATAAAAAAATAAAATGATACAAAGATTCTAGTGCACGAAGTGCACTGACTCTTATAGGAGAAAATAAAATGATACAAAATTTTAAAAAATAAAATAATATAAAAATGAGAAAATAAAATGATATAATAATGAGAATATAACATAATACAAAGATGAGAATATAAAATTATATAAAGATAAAATGAAATTATAAAAAATGAAATAAAATAATACAAAGATGAGAAAATAAAATAATATAAATATGAGAATATATAATGTTATAAAGATAAGAATATAAAATAATATAAAATGATATAAATATGAAACTATTAAATGATACAAAGATAAAATAATGATATAAACATAAAAATGAAATGATACAAAGATTCTAGTACACGAAGTGCACTGACTATTGTAGGAAAAAATAAAATGATATAAAGATAATAATATAAAATTATAAAAAGATAAAATGAGAAAATAAAATGATATAAAGATAATAAAATAAAATAATATAAAGATTAAATGGGAAAATAAAAAGGTACAAAGATAAGAAAATAAAATGATATGAAAATGATAAAATAAAACAATACAAAGATGAGAAAAATAAAATAATATAAAATAATACAAAAATAAAATGAGAAATTAAAAATATAAAAAGATAAGAAAATAAAATAATATAAAGATGAAAATAAAATAATACAAAGATGAAAATAAAATAATACAAAGATGAAAAATAATACAAAATAAGAAAATGATATAAAGATGAGAAAATAAACCGATACAAAGATGAAAAAATAAAATAATATAAAAATGAGAAAATAAAATAATATAATGAGAATATAATATAATACAAAGATTAAATGAGAAAATAAAATAATATAAAAATAAGAAAATAACATAATAGAAAGATAATAAAATAAAATGATATAAATATTCTAATGCACGAAATGATTTTATTTAAACATTTATAGGAAAAAATAAAAAAAAAATACAAAAATAAAATGAGAAAATAAAACAATACAAAGATGAGAAAATAAAATAAAAGATAAAATAAAAAAAAAAAAAAAATACAAATACGAGAAAATAAAATCAAAGATAAAATAATAAATAAAATGATATAAAGATGAGAAAATAAAATGATATAAAGATGAGAAAAAAATAATACAAAGATGAGAAAATAAAATAATATAAAGATAAAAAAATAAAATAATACAAATATAAAATAAGAAAATAAGACTATAAAAAATGAAAATAAAATAATACAAAGATGAAAAAATAAAACAATACAAAGATGAAAAAATAAATGATACAAAGATAAGAAAATAAAATAATATAAAGATATGAAAATAAAATGATACAAAGATAAAATAAAAATTCTATAAAGATAAGAAAATAAAATCAAAGATAAAAAATAAAACAATACAAAGATGAAAATAAAATGATACAAAGATAAAATAAAAAAATAAAATAATATAAAAATGAAAAAATAAAATTATACAAAGATAAAATAAGAAAAGGTGATATAATAATGAAAAATAAAATAATACAAAAATAAAATGAGAAAATAAAATAATATAAAGATGAAAAAAAAATAAAATGATACAAAAATGAGAAAATAAAATAATACAAAGATGAAAAAAAATTAAAAATAAAATAAGAAAATAAAATGATATAAAGATAAGAAATAAAATAATACAAAAATGAAAAATAAATGATACAAATATGAGAAAATAAAATGACACAAAAGTGTGAAAATAAAATGATATAAAGATTAGAAAATAAAAAAAGACATAGAGATGAGAAAATAAAATAATATAAAGATAAAAAAATAAAATAATACAAATATAAAATAAGAAAATAAGACTATAAAA
>DAHXLG010000027.1 GCA_027371775.1 bacterium | reverse complement strand
ACACTAAAATCTTTGTATCATTTTATTTTCTCATTTTTATATCATTTTATATTTTCATTTTTATATTATTTTATTTTTTTATCTTTATATTATTTTAATTTTTCATTTTTATATCATTATTTTCTTATATTTATATTATTTTATTTTCTTATATTTATATTATTTTATTTTTTTATTTAACCTTTATATTATTTTATTTTTTCATCTTTATATCATTTTATATTTATTTTTGTATTATTTTTTATATCATTTTATTTTTCTATCTTTGTATTATTTTATTTTCTTATCTTATTTTTATATTATTTTTTTATCTTTATATCATTTTTATTTTCTTATTTTATTTTTATATTATTTTCTTATCTTTATATCATTTTATTTTTTTTTATTTTTGTATCTTTTTTATTTTCTTATTTAATCTTTCTTTCATTTTATTTTTTTTATCTTATTTTTATATTATTTTATTTTTATCTTTATATCATTTTATTTTCTTATTTTTGTATCATCGTATATTTGTATTATTTTATTTTTTTATCTTTATATCATTTTATTTTCTTATCTTTGTATCATTTTATTTTCTTATTTTTATATCATTTTTTTTTCTCATCTTTATATCATTTTATTTTCTTATTTTTATATTGTTTTTATTTTCATTTTCGTATCATTTTATTTTCTAATCTTTGTATCATTTTATTTTCTAATCTTTATGTTATTTTATTTTCTTATCTTTGTATCATTTTATTTTTTCTTTTTATATTATTTTATTTTCATCTTCGTATCATTTTATTTTCTAATCTTTGTATTATTTTATTTTATAATCTTTATGTCATTTTATTTTCTCATATTTGTATCATTTTATTTTCTTATTTTTATATTGTTTTATTTTTTACCACAAGAGTTAGTGCATTTCGTACACTAAAATCTTTGTATCATTTTATTTTCTCATTTTTATATCATTTTATATTTTCATTTTTATATTATTTTATTTTTTTATCTTTATATTATTTTTTATCATCTTAGTTTTGTATTATTTGTATATTTTTCATCTTTATATCATTTTATTTTCTCATTTTTATAATTTTATATTCCAATTTTTATATCATTTTATTTTCTTATTTTATCTTTGGTATATTTTTATTTTCTCATTTTATTTTTGATTTTATTTTCTCATCTTTGTATTTTTTATTTTCTTATTTTATCTTTGTATCCTTTTTATTTTCTCATCTTTATATCATTTTATTTTCATTTTTATGTCATTTTTCTTATTTTTTCATCATTTTATTTTCTTATTTTATTTTTATATCGTTTTATTTTTCATCTTTCCATCATTTTATTTTTTAATCTTATCTTTGTATTATTTTATTTTCTCATCTTATTTTCTATTATTTTATTTTCCGATCTTATCTTTCTATCATTTTTTTATCATTTTATTTTCTTATATTTGTATCATTTTATTTAATATTCATCTCGTTTTATTTATTCATTTCATTTTATATTATTTTATTTTCTTATTTTTATATCATTTTATTGTGTCATTTAATTTTCTCATTTTTATATCATTTTATTATGTCATTTAATTTTCCCATCTTTGTATCATTTTATTTTCTTATTTTTTATTATTTTATTCTTATCTTTATATCATTTATTTTATCATTTTCTCTTTATATCATTTTATATTCTTATTGTATTATTTTATTTTTTTATCTTTATATTATTTTATTCTCATCTTTATATCTTTTTATTTTCTCATTTTATCTTTATATCATTTTATATTCTCCACAAGCGTCAGTACATAAAGTGCACTAGAATCTTTATATTATTTTATTTTCTTATATTATCTTTATATGTTTTTATTTTATCATCTTGGTATTATTTTATTTTCTCATTTTTATGTCATTTTATTTTCTTATCTTTGTATCGTTTTATTTTCTTATCTTCATATTATTTTATTTTCTTATCTTTATATCATTTTATTTTATTTTCTTCTAGATTTATGCTTTTGCTTCTCTGAAGCAAAAGCATAAATCCTTCTTCTGCTGGCGCCATGTTTCTGACTCACAAGGGTCTAAGTGCACTAGAATCTTTATATCCTTTTATTTTCTTATTTTTGTATTATTTTATTTTTATTTTAATATTATTTTATTTTCTCATATTTGTATTATTTTTTTTATTTTATCTTCGATTTTATTTTTCATTTTTGTATCATTTTATTTTTCATTTTAATATCATTTTTATTTTCTTATCTTATCTTTGATTTTTTTTTCCTCTTTGTATCATTTTTTTTATTTTATCTTTGATTTTATTTTCTTATATTTGTATTGTTTTATTTTCTTATTTTATTTTTGATTTTATTTTTTATTTAATCTTTATATCATTTTTTTTCAACATTGTATCATTTTATTTTCTCATCTTTGTATCTTTTTATTTCATCTTTGTATCATTTTATTTTCTCATTTTTATATCATTTTATATTTTCATTTTTATATTATTTTATTTTTTTATCTTTATATTATTTTAATTTTTCATTTTTATATCATTATTTTCTTATATTTATATTATTTTATTTTCTCTTTTCATATCAATTTAATTTCTCATCTTATTTTTGTATTTATTTTTGTATTATTTTATTTTTATTTTAATATTATTTTATTTTCTCATATTTGTATTATTTTTTTTATTTTATCTTCGATTTTATTTT
>DAHXLG010000026.1:415-2742 GCA_027371775.1 bacterium | reverse complement strand
ATTTTCTCATCTTTATATTTTATTTTATCTTTATATAATTTTATTTTATTATCTTTATATTATTTTATTTTCACATCGTATCTTTATATCATTTTATATTCTAATCTTTATATCGTTTTTATTTTTTCATCTTATCTTTATATAATTTTATTCTTTTTATATCGTTTATTTTTTTCATCGTTCTATCATTTTATTTTCTCCTTTTGGTATCATATTATTTTCTTATCTTTGTTATTTTATTTTCTCATTTTATATTTTATATCATTTTATTTTCTCATCTTATATTTTTATTATTTAATTTTCTCATCTTTATATTTTATTTTATCTTTATATAATTTTATTTTATTATCTTTATATTATTTTATTTTCACATCGTATTTTTATATCATTTTATATTTCATCTTATCTTCATATCATTTAATTTTATCATATTATATTGTTATCTATGTATTATTTTAATTTATCATTTTTATATGATTGTATTTTTCTCTTATCTTTGTATAGTTTTTATTTTCTCATACTTATATCATTTTATTTTATTTATATTATTTTATATTATCATTTTTATATTATTTTATTTTCTCATATTAGATTAGCATCATTTTATATTTTTATATTTATATTATTTTATTTTCTCATCTTTATATTATTTTATATTCTTATCTTTGTGTTATTTTATTTTCTTATCTATGTGTTATTTTATTTTTCTACCTTTATGTTATTTTATTTTCTCATTTTATGTATGTATCATTTTATTTTCATCTTTATGCTATTTTATTTTCTTTTTATTATTTTTATTTCATCATTTTATCTTTGATTTTCTTTTCTAATCTTTAATTTTATTTTCTCATATTTGTATAGTTTATTTTATTATTTTTTTTGTAGTATTTTATAATATTATTTTAGTTTCTAATCTTCATATTATTTAATTTCCTTATTTTTCTATCATTTAATTTTCCATCTTTATATTATTTTATTTTCTTATCTTTATATCATTTCATTTTCATCTTTATATGATTTTATTTTTTTATCTTAGTAATATTTTATTTTCTTATCTAATATTTATCTCATTTTATATTCTCATCTTTTTATCATTTTATATTGTTATCTTATCTTTGTATTATTTTATTTTCTCATCTTTATATTATTTTATTTTATTTTTATATTTCTTATCTTTATATTTTATTGTCTCATATTATATTCATATTATCAGATTTGTATTATTTTTTTTTATCTTATTTTTATGTCATTTTATATATTAAGCTTTGTATTATTTTATTTTATTATCTTAGTGTCATTTAATTTTTGTATCTTTGTATTGTTTTATTTTCTCATCTTTGTATCATTTTATATTCTGATTTTTGTATTTTTTTATTTTCTCATCTTATTTTATATTATTTTATTTTTTCATCTTTGTATCTTTTTATTTTCTCATTTAATCTTTTATTTTATTTTCTTATTTAATCTTTATATTATTTTATTTTTTATCTTTATATCAGTTTATTTTCTCATATTATTATCATTTTATTTTCTAATCTTTATATTATTTTATTTTCTCATCTTTGATTTTATTTTCTTAGTTTTGTATAATTTTATTTTCTCATCTTTGTATCATTTTATTTTTTAATTTTATCTTTGTATCATTTTATTTTCTCATATTTGTATAATTTTTTCTCATCATCGTATCTTTTATTTTTCATTTTTATATCATTTTATATTATAATCTTTATATTATTTTATTTTCTTTATTTATCTTTATATTATTTTATTTTCTTCCACAAGGGTTTAAAATGTATGCATTACTTTGCGTCCGGATTTATGCTTTTGCTTCAGAGAAGCAAAAGCATAAATCTAGAAAAGTAATGCATACACTAAAAAGCCCTTCGTGAACTAGAATCTTTGTATCATTTTATTATATTTTTTTATTTAATTTTCTCATCTTTATATTTTATTTTATCTTTATATAATTTTATTTTATTATCTTTATATTATTTTATTTTCACATCGTATTTTTATATCATTTTATAGTATAATCTTTATATTATTTTTATTTTATCATCTTATCTTTATATAATTTTATTCTTTTTATATAATTTAATTTTTCATCGTTGTATCATTTTATTTTCTCATTTTATATCATTTTATTTTCTTATCTTTATATTATTTTATTTTCTCATTTTATATTTATATCATCTTATATTTTTATCATTTAATTTTCTCATCTTTATATTTTATTTTATCTTTATATGATTTTATTTTATTATCTTTATATTATTTTATTTTCACATCGTATTTTTATATCATTTTATAGTATAATCTTTATATTA
>DAHXLG010000026.1:0-316 GCA_027371775.1 bacterium | reverse complement strand
ATTTTATTTTCTTTATTTATCTTTATATTATTTTATTTTCTTCCACAAGGGTTTAAAATGTATGCATTACTTTGCGTCCGGATTTATGCTTTTGCTTCAGAGAAGCAAAAGCATAAATCTAGAAAAGTAATGCATACACTAAAAAGCCCTTCGTGAACTAGAATCTTTGTATCATTTTATTATTTTTATATCATTTTATTTTCTCATCTTTATATTTTATTTTATCTTTATATAATTTTATTTTATTATCTTTATATTATTTTATTTTCACATCGTATTTTTATATCATTTTATAGTATAATCTTTATATTATTTT
>DAHXLG010000025.1 GCA_027371775.1 bacterium | reverse complement strand
TTTCTAATATTATGACTGGCCAGTTTTTGTGATTTAGTTTCCATAATTTATCAGATTTTCTGTTTCTACCCGAGTAGACTATGATTCCAGATTTATTTATGCTAGCAAGTCCAGGTTCAATCACTAGTCTGTTATTACGTTTGTGCATTAATCCAAGAATGGCGAATACGAAAACACATGTTAATAATGTAATTATTGCAGAGTTTTTATGTGTCATCTTTATCGCCTGTATTTTAGCATGCTGTTAATTTGCTCAAATTTTTTCCATAACAACATTTGCTGCATTGCATTTGAGTGATCTGGTGTGATTATTCCATTTAAATGGTCTATTTCGTGTTGAAAACATATTGATTCGTCACCGGGTTTGCATTGATATATATGTTCGTTTCCTTCTAAGTCGTTGTATTTAACATGTATTTGCGTATGTCTTTCAACTTTCACAGGAAGGTTGGGAATAGACATGCATCCTTCGATTCCGATTTCTTTTTGTTCGCTATACCATATAATTTCCGCATTTACGGCAACAATTAGATCTTCGATATTTACAATGATCACGCTCGGTTGCGGCCGAAACTCTTCTGGCACATTATCATATTTAAACCTAGGATCGTCATCTACCTGAATTGATGCAATTCCAGCAGCATTGTCAGAATTCATCGTTTCAATTAAATCATTTGCAAATTTCTTTAAATTATCATCGAATTTTTTAACTTTCATTGCTTTTTTAGAAAGACGTTTGTCTGGAACTGTAATGACTTTTAATATTGACACATTTTATTCTAGACCAAGTAAATTGTTGTAAGCAAGATTTATGACTTTCTATTTAAACAATTATATCTTATTATATTCAACAGAGGTTGAAATGTTTAAAGGAATTTTTAAAAAATCTAAAGATTTTTGCAGTTTTTTCAGGTTGCCATCAGATATATGCATTGATTTAGGTACAGCAAACACATTAGTTTACGTAAAGGGCAAAGGTGTTGTTGTAAATGAGCCTTCTGTTGTTGCTATTCGAGTTTCTGGTGATGAGAAAAACAAAATTTTAGCAGTTGGTAATGATGCTAAATTGATGGTTGGAAGAACTCCTGCAAGTATACAAGCAATTTATCCAATGAAAGATGGTGTGATTGCAGATTATCGCATTGCAGAAGAAATGATTAAAGCTTTTATAAAAAAAGCTAACAGGAGCGTGTTTTTAACTTCGCGTGTTTTGATTTGTACTCCTTATGGAGCTACTGAAGTTGATAAAAAAGCAATTAGAGATTCAGCGATAACAGCCGGTGCACGTAAAGTTATGTTGGTTGATGAGCCATTGGCAGCTGCAATTGGTGCAAATTTGCCAGTAGATTTGCCACAAGGTATTATGGTTGTTGATATCGGTGGTGGCACTACAGAAATTGGAGTGTTGTCACTTGGTTCTATAGCATCTGCATCTTCACACAACGTTGGTGGATATAAAATGGATGAGGCAATAAAGGATTATATTTCACGTACATTTAATATCAAGATTGGTGATTCAACTGCAGAAAAGATTAAAAAAGATGTTGGATGCGTTTATGGAGAATCTAAAAAAGAGATTGTGGTTCGTGGATTTGATGCTCATACTAATTCTCCTAAAGAAATTGTGATTACTTCTAAGCATGTTAATGAAAGTCTTGAGCCTTTGCTTAATAGTATTGGTGATGCTATTAAAAAAATGTTCGAAAATCGCGCAGTTGGATATGATTTGTGTGGAGATATTGCAAGAGATGGTATAGTTCTAACTGGTGGTGGAGCTCTTCTTGCAGGATTAGACAAGTTTTTGAGTGCATATACTGGGTTGAATGTTCGAGTTGCTGACGATCCGCTTTTGTGTGTGATTAAGGGTCTGGAAAAAATTAGTGAAGTTAAAAATATATGAAAATTTTCAAATGTATCATGAAAAAAATTTATAGAATGCATTTGCAGTTTTTTGATTTAGCATTGTTTAGACTAAGTTAACCAATGTGAATTAGTCTAAAACAAAGTATAGTGTAATTAAAGTATAGTGTAATTATGATTTTCCGCGCGTTAAAAAATTATTTGTATGGAAAAATTTCTATCAGAGGTAGGGATATTGTTTTTTGTGCAATATTGTTCGCTTTATTTTATATTGCTAAAGATTTTATTTTGAAAAAATATCTTGAATTTTCTTTTGTTCCATATAATGTTGTGCTGCTTGCTGATTTCTCTAGTTCAAATGCAAAATCTGGTGGGCAGAAATATGATATGCAAAATGCTTTGCTCAAAAAAGAGAATGAGGAGCTACGTGAGATGTTGAATCTTCCTCAGGAGTTGCCTTACAAAATTGTTTTTGCAAAAGTTTTAACAAATATATATGCAGGTTCGGATTTTTGGGTCTTAGTAAAAGATGCTTCTTTGGTGCATAAGGGAATGATTGTTTGGGCAAGGCATACTAATTCTGCTAGATTGCTTGATAATCTTTCTACAAGTTCCAAGAAGTATGATATTGGACCTAGGTTAATTGGTTTTGTTCAGCAAGTGAATGGACAATATGTTAAGGTAAGGCCTATTACTCATTTATTTAGCCGTTTTAGTGCTCAGACAATTGATGGTGATGGAGTTCTAGTTAAGGGTAACATGAGAAGTTTGGATATTATATTGAGCAACAAGCAAGAGCTTAAAGATGGGCAAATTGTTGTGTATGATAATTGGCTCAAAGTTGGCATTGTGTGTGGTAAACATGTAGAGTGCTTAGATTTCGCAAAAATTCGTTGGGTATATATCAATGTATAGGTATATTATGGGTATATCAAAAATTGCTTGCGATGCCTT
>DAHXLG010000024.1 GCA_027371775.1 bacterium | reverse complement strand
CTAAATCTAAACCATCTCATACAGAGCCTCCTTTAGAAAAAGTATCAACCTCAACAGTATTAGTTCTGGCAACCTGAGCCTCAGACTCAATATTTTCAAGACCAAGCAAAATACGTTTTTCTTTATCAGAAAGAAACGTAGCATGATTAACTTTTTCCCAAAGAGCATATCGCTTATCATACACAGGCAAGAAGTTATCCAAATCCATTTGAATACAGCAACTTGGATCAATCTGACTAACCAACCAATTATTGAGAAAGCTAAACAATTTCTGAGTTAAAGGTAAAACTGTACCTTCATGAAACCGTTCAAGAATTTCCTTATAATTGGCTCTAGCAGATTCGCCATCAACACCAATACCGCCAATCAAAATCGCAGGAACGCCAAGTGCTTCTGAAATTTCTCTAGCCGCAAGTGTTTTAGCAGCAATATAATCCATATCTTTTGGACTAGACCCCATAGGTTTCCACTCAAAATCGCCACCTTCAACAAAAGCGATACGACCAGCATTATTCGGACCTTGATATTGCTCAATAAGTTCACGACTAATCATATTTTTCTGATCATCAGTCAATGGCATCGAACCATTTTTGAGAGAAATAATACCAGAAATCCTACCGCCATTTTGAATCATAGCAAGATTATGAGCAGTAATTGCCTGATGCAAGTTAGCCGAAACCTTAATAGACTCAAGCGGACTTAGACCATACCAACTATCATAAGGATTAAAAGTTTTCAAATGGCCAATTTGAGGCAAGGCAATTTTTGTATTATCGAAAAAGATTTTATTGTTATCGACAAAATACTCATACCCGTTTGGAACACCAAACTCACCTGGCACAATATTAACATGCTCAGAATGGAGATTATGCAACTCCAATCGCTCATTTTTAATAAGCACAATATATGAATTACCATATATCATGAAATTGGTAATCAGACCCTCAATAAAGCTAGTCCAGCTATCGCTACCATTTGGTCTATTCAAAAGATCATACAAAGGATGATCGGTCAAATATTTTCCATTTCTGAAAACCTTAAACTTAATAGAAGCAACAGCATTAGCCACAACAGTAACACTTCTTCTCACACAAGGATTCTCAACATAAAGCTTAGATCCAGAAAGCAATCTCTTGTTAGCAAAAGAGCTGTTGATCTTAAAATCGCTTTGACGCCTGCGCACAGGCTGAGCGAATATTTTTTTTAATTGTTCAATCATAATTTTCCTTAAAGCTAAAAAACGATGCGAACCTCGCAAACGCATAACTACAAATTTTTTTGTTGTGATATATACGAATCTTTAATCTCACATGAAACACACCAATGAAATATATTTTTGAAGACACTTCATGCTCAAAACACAGCACAATAGGCACAAAAACAGACCGTATACTTTATTATTACACGAAATATTGTCATAAACACAAGTATTTTTTTTAAAAGCAACTGTAATGAGACCAAATATAAGAAACATCAAAACAATCTGACAACAAAAATAAAAAAACCTAACGAATATAAAAAACATTTATACAATAAAAAATCAAAATAAAGAATTGCAATAATATCTGCTTAAAATTAGATTTCTTAAAACAATCTCATTGATAGATAGCAATAAGATTATTCTAAGCCAACACCGCAATGAAGTGACAAATTTTATGGAGTTACGATTAATATAAACTCAATAAACTAGAAGAAGAGCATCTGATATTAGCTTTGCACTGATATACTTGGATGGGTAGTTTAGCTAACTGGTTTGACTCATGGTGTATCTGGGTCGTCTGGTCGTCTGGTCGTCTTGGTCGTATTTTGAGGACGGCCCTTGCCCCCATAGGGGCCGTCCTATCGTCTCGTACCGATACGATGTTTATGAACTGCCTTGCATTTTGCTTTTTGAAATTCTGCTTCAATCAATCGAGGAATACAGTACTATCGCGTCTCGTACCGATACTTATAAACAGCCATTTAAAACCTACTGCAATCAATCCATACAGGCAATCAGCCTGTTATTCCAGAAACAACGAAACTTCAAACCGTCGCCAGCTCGTTTAAAACTCATTTCTTCGAGACAATTCAACATAACTATGCCCCTTTGAATTTGCCTATCTAATTGCAGACCATAATCCACTCAATCATCTATTACTAATAATCTATTAAAAATCGACAACAAACTCAACATCCAATAATGTTTTAGCAACGCAAAAAAGCTTCGCACAAAGTAATTATTAGAAGCTTTGGTGATAATTACACCACAAACAGTATATTTTTCTACTATATGACTATATGATTTGCAGCAATGATAAAAAAACTACTGATTAATAAGATGATCATATTTACTATCTAAAGAAAAACTAGGAACAACCTCCCTAGTAAAAGAGCCATTTTTGTGCAACACCTCGTAATATCCGAAAAAAAATCCAGAAGGCTGATTAAGCAACACACCACTAGCATATTCAAAAGTTTCCTTGCTTAGAACAGTAGGCTCATTATTAGCAATACCAATGCCCTCAATCAACTGATGCTGACCAACCACATCGATCACTTCAAAGACACGTTTTTTAATCACAACAGGCTCATCATATCCATTAATAATCTTGATATAATAAGCCCAAAGATAAATATTGTCTTCTGGCAGAGACTGTTCATCCAAAAACACAGCACTAACAGCTATATGCAATTTTGGCTCTAAAATAGAATCACTGGATCTAGCGCTCATAATTTAGAGTATCATAAAATATTAAAAATCCCAACCTACACTTGTTTTTGCGTAAATTTTACAATAATGTTAAATTAAAATATGTTAACAATCCCAAGCATACCTAAAGGTTTCGGACCATGGAATTTCAAATGTCAAGGAAAAAGTCCAAAAACAATCAAGAGCATAATAGAAGAAATATGTAAAGTCACACTCGTACATTCTAAAGTAAAGAAAAGCGAAGTTTACCTTGATATCTTTTTAAAAACAGAATCAGAAATGGCAGAGTTAAACCAGAAACTGATGAAAAAAGAAGGACCATGCGATACAATCTCGCTTCCAATTGACAATGAAACTTTAAAAAATCCAGAACCAACATTATTAGGAACAATAATTCTATGCTGGCCAGTAATAAAAGCAGATGCAGACAAAATGGGACGCAATGAAATAGCTCATCTAGCGCACATAGTAGTACACAGCATGTTACATCTACTAGGATACGAACACGAAACACAAGAGCAAACTCAAAGCATGGAAGCTAGAGAAATATTTTTGCTTTCCAAACTTGGGGTTCCATCACCATATAGATAGACGGCATATAAAAGTATAAAAAAAACACAAAAAGCTTTTAAAATATGAACAAACAGCGAAAACAAATCTTACGAAAAAAATATATAAAACTTGTAAATTCGAACTTCCAAAGGAAGTCTTTAAGTCTTTCGTGCAGTATAAATTTGTCGCAAGCGACTAATTCAATTAACTTTGCCTAATGCAAGACCAAGTCACGTGGGCCTGGCAGGACTTGAACCTGCGACTGCACCGTTATAAGCGATGTGTTCTACCGCTGAACTACAAGCCCGCAAAAGAATCATATCAAAACAAAAGCTATACAGCAATCGCAACAAAAACAGTAGATTAAAATGAAGCAGCTTCACTTTTTGATCAATACATTATAGAATCGAAGGTATGAGCACAAGAGCAATGGAACTAAACATTGGATCCTACATAAAATTCAACGAAAAAATTTGGAAAGTAATAGACAAGATGCATGTAAAACCTGGCAAAGGCGGGGCATTCTTACAAGCGACATTAAAATCTATTTGCGGCATAAAACTAGACCACCGATTTTCATCAAGCGACGTAGTTGATGTAGTAATAATAGAAAAAAAAACATGTCAATTTTCATACAAAGAAAAGGACTGCATCTTTTTAACAGACAACGCAACATATGAAACAATCGAAATTCATAAAGATTCGATATCGAAAAATACATGGCACTTACTAGATACATTTGCACAGGAAAACATGGATATTTTTGTAGAGTACGCAGACGAAGATATAATTGAAGTATTGCTTCCAGCATCTTTGGTAGTAGAAATCGAATCAGCAGACCCAGTTGTAAAAGGACAAACAGCAGCATCATCATATAAGAACGCAAGCATTAAAAACGGCATAAAAATTTTAGTACCACCATATATAGAATCAGGAGACAAAGTGGTAATTAGCCTATACGCAGAAAAAGGGATTGAGTTTGTTGAGCGCAAATAATAAAAATGATAATTATTTTTGATTCTGGAATAGGAGGCTTTGAATGTGCCTACAGACTATGTACGGGCAAAGAAGAAGAGGCAAAAAACACAAAACAAGTATTATACTTTGCAGATAAAGATAATTTTCCATACGGAAGCAAAAGCAAAGAAGAGCTGATTCAAATCATCACAGAGCTTTTCAAATTTTTCGAATCACAAAAACCAGAGCTAATAATAGCAGCATGCAACACAGCCTCAACAATTATCCAAGAATTATGTCAAAGCGATAAAAACGGCTTTACAAAAGACAAAACATATAAATCAATACAAATAGTAGATATGATAACGAGCTTAAACGAAACAATGTCGAAAGAAGCTAATTTAACGATTCTTGCAACACCAATCACTGCCCAATACCTTGCATCTAGTGGACACAAAGTCATGGCACTACCAAAACTAGCACAAATGATTGAATTGAACGAGCCTATTGAAGAATATTTATTAGAGAACATTCCAAAAGATACAAAAAAAATATTATATGCCTGCACACATTATCCAATTGTTCACGAAACATTTGTAAAATTATTCAACTGCGAATATTTCAATCCAATCGATAAAATAATAACAAAAGTCAAAAAAAAATACACAAAATACACATTAAAATTTCATGACAATCAAACATCAAAAAAATATAGCAAAATCACATCCAAACAAGCACAATTCAAGAAAATAAGGGAATAAAAAAAAACAATCAATACCAGTATGTCATATTATACACAATATCATTTTTTACATGTCAACTTAAAATCTATATACTGTCAATCTGAATTAATAAAATTCAACAATCCCTAGATTTATAGCCCAAAATATGTATCATCAAAAGTAACATTAACTAAATATTAATGCATATAATATCTATTGATAAATAGGCTTTATTGATTAAAGAAAAGAGACAAGTTTTAGAAACAAACAAAGGGAGGGAAAGTACTCATGCGAATACTATTAGTCGAAGACGATAAAAACACAGCAGGAACTTTAGTAAAAGCGTTAAGAGCAGATGGTTTTACATGCGATACAACAGACACAGGTGAAGACGCTATTCAACTAACACGTTTATATCAATATGACGGCATAATTCTGGACCTAATGCTACCAGACATGGAAGGCATGGAACTATTAAGAAGACTAAGATCTACAAAAAACCAAACACCTACAATAATCCTATCAGGATTAAACGGCGTATCAGAAAAGATACGTGGCCTGAGTGCAGGAGCAGACGATTACATTGAAAAACCATGCAACCACAAAGAATTAATTGCAAGATTGCACGCGGTTGTAAGAAGAGCAATGGGATATTCTGATTCAAAGATCACACTAGGCAGAATTTCTATCAATTTACAAACAAAAACAGCAAAAACAGATGGCATTCCATTGAAATTAACAAGCAAAGAATATGCAATTTTGGAACTATTAATGCTTAAAAAAGGACACACATTAAGCAAAGAAGCATTTTTGACACATTTATATGACGAACGATCTGAAGAACCAGCGCAAAAAATTGTAGACGTTTTTATCTGCAAACTAAGAAAAAAGCTGCAAATAGCGCTAGGCACAAACCATCCATACATAGAAACAATTTGGGGGCGCGGCTACATGCTAGTCAATCCAGATGGAGAAGAACCCAAAATTGCCATTGGCAGTAATGGATAATTGCACAACAGAATAAAATATCAATCTAACTTGAATAAAAAGCATTGCAAACAAGAAGCTGTAACAAATACAAAAGATCAGAAAATCAAATATTATTTAAGCACTTTAAATGCATTACTTTTGTGAGTTCATGTATGTTTATTTTAGTTGAAGATGATCTAGAATCGTCTG
>DAHXLG010000023.1 GCA_027371775.1 bacterium | reverse complement strand
TAGCAACTTAAACTTCGATGCATCATCATCAAACATACCATCTTCTCTAAATCTTCTAGAAATACACCTGGAACAACTAAAATAGCTCCGTTTGTTTTAAACGAGGGATAAATAAAAATAAAAAACTCTAAACTTTCTATGATCTCAATAATCTTGAAATTTTCTTTTCAATTATATCTTTCACCATTGGTTCAAAATCAGCTCTAGATTCGAAATAATCCGCACATGCATCTGAAAAAATAGATTTAATATCTTGCGAGTTGAATAATAACTTTTCAACAGCATCTTTAATCAAATGTTGATTTTCAAGCATAAGGCGAAAAACTACTTTCTCAATTACTTGATTTAAAAAGCCAACAACTTGAGCATCCACTGTAAATGAATTAATTGGATTAATTAGCTCTAAAATATCACCTGCTCCATCCTTGGATTGCTGCGCACGCTTCTCTACTGTTTCACGTAGCGATTTTAGTAACTCCTCTACTGATGGATTATCGCTCATTTTAATTCTCCAATTTTATTGTTATATTTTATTGAACTAAATTTCTTTATCCAATTGCTCAACAAATATATTTCTGATCTTACCAATAAACTTCAAATATTCCAACAGGGCTTTTGTGTATTTTTCTGCATTCGAATAATAACGCTCAACGCTATTGTAATACTCCGTGCGAACATTACCTACTTTTGTATGAGTAATTGCACCTGTGCGATACTGCGAAACTGCATCTTCTAGAGCAATACGCTTTGCTTCCATAGCTAACTTCGCTCCTTCGTAAGATGACTTTGTAACTTTCACTTCACCAAAATATTTAGCGAATTCTGAACCATATTTCATTTCTTCCCAGCTAAAATTAAACTTCGTATACTCATACATCGCATGAGCTTGGTATGTTTCCATAAACCTATATGGAGAAAGATCCCATACTACCTCAATACTTGCTAGATCTTTTTCTCCTATTTCGCGATTTGATCTTTTTCCAATATACGTTTTTGAACTAAACTTGATATATGGAATATATCTTGATATGTTACCCATTAACTTGGCACGAGCTTCATCTAGCGCATGTGCTGCTTTTTCTAAAGCTAGCGATGTAAACTTGGAAGCATCGTCATCTAAACACACCATCTTCTCTAAATCTTCTATAGATAAATCTGGAACCACTAAAGTAGTTCCGTTCTTTTTAAATGAAGGATAATACAGCTTGTAAGACTCTTCTAACGTATTAATATCATTTTTTAATTTTATATAAGAATGCTCTGCATCTGATGCACTTGATTTAAACTCAGCTTTTTCAGAAATGCTAATATCATTGTAACGCTCTCTGATTTCGCCTTCTTTCAAATCATTTCTTTTAGCCGCCAAATACGCCTCTGTCACACTAAGCAATCCGCGCTTCAAGTTTAAGTTGATAATAATTTCAATGTATTCACTTGTTAGTTTTTCAGCTTCTACAACAGATGGATCACCTGAGGAGTATCTTGAAGCTCTTGTTTTAGCCCTACTTGAATTTATATCAAAAAAGGTATGAATACCTGCCTTTAATTCCAAGTTTAAATATGGAGTACCAAAATCACCTCCAACCTTATTTAGGTCACGCGTGCTAGATACATTCAAACCAAATTCCTTCAACCATCCAATGCCTTCCTCTGCAATAGTTGATCGCAAATAACTTACAACCGCGCGCATCTTCAAATTAACTTTGAAAAAATCCTGTACAACTTCTTTAAAGCCATGCGGAACTTGACAAGCCTGAGAAGCCACAACATCAGCCTTCACGATATTTGACGCTGTAAGCAAGCATAATAAAACGGTAAGTCTTTTAGACATAATTCTCCTTAATAACTTCAATTGAATAATCTCATAAAAAAATAATCAAGACAAGTAGAAATTATTGTGAAATTTGAAAAGGTTGTTTTCTTAAATAAAATGCATTAGGTAACTCAAAATTCGCTAATCTAAACAGAACTCATCTAACAATTCGCTTCATGTTGCACTTTAATAAAATGCGAATATTATTTATTGATTAATTAAATTACACTTAACAGATTATTCTTTCACAAATAGCGAAAACAATCGAACAAAGATCATCTAAGCTCTAATTGATAATTCATTAATCAAATTACCGTACACAAGTTCAAACAAAGATCTCCATCAACCAAGCGCAAACTTCTACAATACTAAATTCCAACCGTATAAAATTGTATACGATATCATGTATGCCTTATCAATTTATACAATATCAAAAAAATTCTATCTTTCACTATTATTAACAAATCACACATTAGTAACGCCTGATGAAGCAAAAGCTATTTAAAACCAGCACACCCAAATAGCAAATATGTTTCAGCTTGAAATTCAGCTTGAAAAATTTCATGTTTAGGAATTCTAATTGCACAGACTATTTCTAACTAATTAATATATCATAACACAATAACTAACTGCGCAACACTTGTTTGCAGACATTTCAGACCTAATTGTTTAAGCACATTCCCAAACTAAGATCAACAATATATAATAGTGTGATGTCTATTTTTAATCAAATGCATGAATTTCTTGCAAAAGAATGTGATGGATTGAATCTTAAAATTCTTAAATTTTCAACCTGGCACACGGAAAATAATAATGTCAACGTTGATATAATCGTTGAAAAAGCAGATTTGCAACCAACCGATTTAAGCGATTGCTCAAAAATCAACAAGCTTGCATTGCTATGGCTAAAAAATGCAAACATGAACAGAAGGACTAATCTTTCTGTGCGTGTACCTGGTATTGATCGCGAGCTTTTTAATCCCCAAGATTTCGAACGTTTTGCAGGACAACAGGTGCAAATTGAACTAAAAGAACTTATCAACAATAGAAAGCGCTATAAAGGCTTTATAAAATTTGTTAAATATGATCTAATAACGCTAGAAAGCAATTCTGAGATAATTGAATTAGACTGGAATCTCATTGAAAAAGCTTCGATCGTTCCAGATTGGGATAAGATTATGAAAAAAGTGAAGGTGAAAAATAAATGAAGGCCTTGGAAGTAATAGAAGCAATAGCTCGTGAACGCTGTATTGAACAACAAACTGTAATGCAGGTCATGGAATCAATATTGCTAGAACATGCTATTAGCAAATACGGAAACCCTGATGTACTAAAAGCAAAATTGTTCGATGATGGATCATTTGAAGTCTACATAGAACAAACTGTTGTAGAGACCAAAAATGGAAATGATTTTGGAAAAATTGAACTTGAAAAAGCGTTGATTCGTAACCCTAACGCAAGCATCGGCAGCATGGTAAAAGAAGTACTTCCATTCTCTGTTGGCAAAGCGGATATTGAAAAAATATTTTTAACATTACGCAGCCGTTTAAATGCCGTTCAAAAAGCAAAAGAATACGAAATTTTTCACCAGAAACTGGGTACAATACTAACAGGATATATTAAACGTACAGATATAACAGAAGCTGTGATCTCATTCCCAGAAGGCGAGGGTATTTTGCGCAAAGTAGATATGCTTCCAAATGATATTCTACGCGCTGGTAACTATATAAAAGTTTACGTAAAAGACGTTAAGGAAAGCCAAGGAAGACAAGTGTTTCTATCAAGAACACACGAAGGATTCCTACGCGAATTGCTCAAAGCAGAAGTACCAGAAATTCAAGATGGTATTGTGGAAATTAAATCAGTTGCACGTGATGTTGGCAGTCTTTCAAAAATAGCAGTACATTCAACAAGAGCATCAATTAATCCAGTAAGTGTTTGTATTGGCGCATATGGATCCAGAATTCAGGCAGTTACAAAAGAATTGCTTGGAGAAAAAATTAGTGTCATTGAGTGGAGCGAGGATATTCATCAATTTCTTGCAAACTCATTAGCCCCAGCACAAGTACTCAAGGTTATTGAAAAACCAAACAACCGCTATGAAATAGTCACAAGCCAAGAACAATTTAGCAAAGCTATGGGAAGAGGCGGACAAAACGTAATCTTGGCAAAAAGATTATGTGGCGTAAATGCAATTAAACTTTTGACTGAAGAAGAAGAAGCAAAAATTTATCAAGAGCAAATTGCACAACAAGCAAATAATTTGATTTCCAACTTGGAAATTGAAGAAATGATGGCTCATTTGCTTATCTCTGAAGGATTTACTAACGTTGAGAAAATTATCAATAGCCCTATAGAAAAAATTGCCAATCTAAACGGTTTTGATGAAGAACTAGCGCAAGCTTTGAAAGATAGGGCAAACGAATTTATCAAAACAAGCATTGAAAAAACAAAAGAAGAGCTTAAGATGCAAGGAAAAGATACTTCTTTGATAAATTTAATACCAATCATTTCAATCGATCATATCAATCTTTTGATAGCTAACAAAATCATGCAAAAAAATGAGCTTGCAATGTTAGACGCAGGCGAAGTAAAAGATATCTTTGAAGAAGATAATGATCTAAACATATCATTTGAAAAAGCAAGAGAAATTATTGCAGCCGCAAGAGGTATTAAATTAGAAACTGGAGAAGGTGAATGACTGAAGACAAAAAGGTTATAGCTGATTCAGCAAAGCCAAACACAGGCGCAGGCCAAAGTGGAAAACCAAATGTTTTGAAATTGAGATTAAAAACGTCAGGCGAAATTAAACAAGAGATTCAAAAACCAACAGAACAAGCTGCAGAACAACAAACATATGTAAAAGCTCAAGCTAAAGAGCCTTCTAGATTATCGCAAAACAATGTTCAGGAAGTTTCACAACCTAATTCTACTAAAAAAGAAGAAAAAGAGTTAACATATTCTCAAAATCTCGCTCTTGAAAAAGCTTCTGAAAAAGCTGCTTTGAAGCCTGCTGCTCCAACTTTACGTGGTATTCCTCAAATTATTGATCGTCCGACTACTAGAACTACTACATTTGCTCGTCCTGGATTTAATCGTCCAAGATCAGATTTTAGACGTCCAGAAGGTAGCACTCCATATACAGCAGAACGTAGACCTTACGTTCGTCGTGAAGGCAGCTCTGGAGAACGCACATATACTCCTGGCGAAGGCAGATACTCCAGGCCATACACTCCTCGTGAAGGTGCTACCAGCGAACGCAGACCTTATGTTCCTCGTGAAGGCGGCTCTGGAGAACGCAGATATACTCCATACTCCAGGCCATACACTCCTCGTGAAGGTGTACCATTCAATGGACCAAGATTTCCTAGACAAGCTGGAACATTTATTCAGCGCCCTGATAATCGCATTCCACAAACATCAAAACCTGGAGATTTCAGACCTCGTCCCTTTGAAACACGCACAGGAGGTTTTTCAGCTCCATATTTACCAGAAGCGAAACGTCCTTTTGATGCAGATAAAATGCGCAAAAAACGCACAACAGATCACGATGATAACTCTCGTACACAACGTAATTCTTACAAAGAAGATGAGGTTAATATCAATGTAACAGACTTTGTTGGCAGAATAGATACAGGCCATCTAGAAGCTCACATGTTCAGAGATGCTTTTGTACATCGCAAAAAAGAAAAGACGCAGAAAACAGAAGCTTTGTTTATCAAACGCAATATTGAAATTGCTGGACCAATGTCTATTAAAGATATTGCTGCAAAAATGGCTATGCGATCTGCACAGGTTTTATCTATTGCACGCAAAGCTGGTCTTGAAGCTAATGATAAAGAAAATATTGCAGAGGATATCCTGCACATCATAGTTGAAGCATGTGGACATACTCCAATTCGTATTGATGAGAAA
Organism: bacterium; assembly: GCA_027371775.1. Classification (GTDB taxonomy): domain Bacteria; phylum Pseudomonadota; class Alphaproteobacteria; order CAJXXZ01; family DAHXLG01; genus DAHXLG01. The sequence goes on along the minus strand of DAHXLG010000023.1, from coordinate 4,237 downwards.
AACAAGGCGCAACTTGAGTTTCCAATTGAGAATATCGATATGGCAAAGTCTGTTGCTAGACCACCTGTTGTAGTTGTTGTAGGCCATGTCGATCATGGAAAAACATCTTTGTTAGACCGTATTCGTAAAAGCAATATAGCCAAAAAAGAAGCAGGTGGTATCACTCAAAATATCGGCGCATATCAAGTTAAAACGAAGGATGGAACAATAACGTTTATAGATACTCCAGGACACGAAGCATTCACATCTATGCGTTCGCGCGGCGTACAGATTACGGATATAGCTATCTTGGTTGTTTCTTCTCAAGAGAGCATTAAGCCTCAAACAATAGAAGCAATTTCACATATTAAAGCTGCTCAAGTGCCAATAATCGTTGCAATTACTAAGTGCGATTTGCATGATGCAAACATTGAAAAAGTGAAAACTGATTTGCTGACTCATGAAATTGTTGCAGAGGAATTTGGTGGAGATGTTTCATGCATTCCTGTATCTTCGGTTACTGGCGAAAACATCGATAAATTGCTACGTCAAATATTATTGCAGGCAGAAATTATGGAATTAAAGGCAAACCCTGAAGTTGAAGCTCGTGGAGTTGTTTTGGAATCTAAAATAAATCCTAAAATTGGAGCTGTTGCTACTTTGCTTGTACAGCAGGGTACTCTAAAGAAAATGTCTCACTGCATAGCACATGTTTCTTCTGGTAAAATTAAGGCAATGCATGATTCTGAAGGAAATGCGGTAACTCAAGCTCTACCTAGCATGCCTGTTGAGATAATCGGATTTGATATTCCTCCACCTGCTGGCTCACAATTTGCTATTATCTCAGACCTCAAGCTGGCTGGAGAAATATTAGATGCTCGTCGCATAAAGAACGATCAAGAAACTAAATCGGCTGGATTGAGCATGAGTTTTGAAAACTTTATAAACAGTCCAAATCCAAGCATTAATCTAATTTTACGCGCAGATACGCAAGGCTCTTTAGAAGCGCTTAAACTTGCTCTTACAAAACTAAATTCATTAGCAGCAGAAACAAAATTTGTTCTATCAGGAGTTGGCGGAATTAAAGAAAGCGATATAGACCTAGCAGTAATTAGTAACGCTCATATCATCGGATTTAATACAAAATCTAATGCTGCAATCAAAAAAATCGCATCAGATAATAAAATCAAGTTAATAGAAAATGAAATTATTTACCACATAGTTGAACAAATTGAACAAGAACTTCTAGGTCTTATAAAACCTGAAGAAAAAGAATTGCTTATTGGTACAGCAAAAGTACAACAAGTATTCTCTTCAAGTAAGCTTGGAAATATCGCAGGTTGTGTTGTAACAAGTGGAGTGATCAAAAATGGAATGATCGCGAAATTGATGCGTGGAGACAAGTTGATTACCTCAACCAAAATTGCAAGCTTGAAACGCAATAAAGATGATGCAAAAGAAGTGGCAAACGGATTCGAATGCGGTATCGTTCTAGCAAACTTTAATGAATTCGTTTCTGGAGATGAAATTCAGTGCTACAAGATAGAACTCGTTGCTCGTCAAGCTGTATAACAATTTTTCAAAAAGCATAAAGGGATGAGAAATGGAACAGAATTTTTCATATCTACCCTTAGGATTATACATTCATTGGCCATTCTGTTTAAAAAAATGCCCTTATTGCGATTTTAACAGCTACGCATTTGAGCACGAACCAGAAATCTGGGTTAATGCTTTATTAGAAGAAATACGTCAGGGCTCAAAACAATTTCCATACTATAAATTACGTACTATATTTTTCGGAGGAGGGACTCCATCATTAATTCCTCCAAAATATATAAAACAACTAATCGACCAAGCTCTTTATTTGTGGTCACCATGGAATGAAAATAAATACATCGAAATAACTCTTGAAACAAATCCATCGACAATTGAATCCCATGCTCTAGATGAATTTATGAAAGCAGGAATCAATCGCTTCTCAATAGGAATGCAATCACTTAAAGATGAGAATTTACAGTTTTTAGGGCGTCTTCATTCAGCAAAAGAAGCTGTAGAAATAGCAACGCATGCAGCAAAGATATGTGATAACGTTTCAACAGATTTCATATATGCTTTACCAAAAGATACCATTGAAACATGGAAGAAAGATTTAGATGATATACTAACACTAGCTGATAAAATCGGATTAGAGCATATTTCGTTATATCAATTGACTATCGAAAATAACACTTCGTTTGAAACCCAGGTAGAAGCAAAACTTTGGACGCCGATGAATGATGATAAGCAAAGTGAATTATATATGCATACGTACGCAACTTTGTATAACGCAAACTGGGATTTTTATGAAATTTCAAATGCGGCGCGAGTTATAGACCAAACGCAAGCGTTACACGAATACAATGTTCCACGTGAAACTTTGAGGAACGAAAAGTACTACGGGGAATATGCCAATGTTCCACGTGAAACTTTGAGGAACGAAAAGTACTGCGGGGAATATGCCAATGTTCCACGTGAAACTTTGAAGAATGAAAAGTACTACGGGGAGCATGATGATGTTCTATGTAAAACATTTAAATCTGTGATGAAACATGAAAATCCAACAAGAAAAATTGCTTCATATACAATGCAAAGCCAGCACAACCTAATATATTGGAGATATCAGCAATATCTTGGCATAGGAGCAGGCGCTCACAGCAGAATGATATACAATGGCCAGCGGATTAAATTTAACAACACGAAAAATCCGTACAAATGGATTGAGCAAGTGAAAGCATCACGCAATGGCTTCCTAGAAAACAAAATAGATTTTGAAATATTAGACGCCGAAAATGAGTTTCAAGAAAAAGCATTAATGGGATTGCGCTTAAAAGAAGGAATAAAGATCACTTCAGAAGAAATGCAATTTGTAAACAAAGAAAAACTAGAAATGCTAATCGATTCTGGTTTCTTAAAAAACTCGAGCAATAAATATGCTACTACACTTAGCGGACGCATGTGTCTTAACGCAGTGCTCAAAACATTCTTAAAATAAACTAAGACTTGTTTGTTTAAATTTGATAGAACCACATTTGCAGGCTATGCTAATGTTCCACGTGAAACTTTGAGGAACGAAAAGTACTGCGGGGAGCATGATGATGCTCGACGTGAAACTTTGAGGAACGAAAAGTACTGCGGGGAGCATGCTATATGTTCTATGCAAAACGCTTGTAGCTCAAGAAGCATATAATGAGCAACACAACAATACTGCGTTTGCAACTTCCTTGCACAAAAACACTGCGCGAAGGCAATTTGTTAACTAAATCTTAAAGAATCATGATCGACATATAGAATACAATATATCGAATACAATAAATTTCATGAGAATCATTTAAATTTGCGAATCAAATGCATTGTTTCATGAGCAACTTCGAATTCATGAGAGACAAAGCACTAAATAGATATTGAATCATTTTTAAGAATGAGAAATGCTGAGCGTGATACAGCACTGGAAATAATAACTCTAAGTAATAACAGGAATATGCTATATGTAATAACCTTTTATAGCAATAAAAGCATGTATCGAAATTCGATTTTGCAATAACTAGATAGAAAAACAAGCTGTAACAATACTACGTAGAAAAAATACTTTATAAATTAAATATCAAACTTGCAATAATCATTAAACTAAGGATATAAGGTCAATAAAATTAGAAAATATTTTTTAAAATGCTATTTATACTTGAATTTATAATTTATTAGAAAAAATGTTTACTAATACAAGAAGATATTCATAATTTCGCAGAAATAACAAGCATTACGTGAGGTTATAATAAACTGAGCTAGAAACTAATCACGTATCGAAACAATTTCAAGGTACTTAACTGCTTCAAGTGCAGCCATACAACCATATCCTGCAGCTGTCACAGCTTGTCTATATCGGCTATCAAAAACATCGCCTGCTACATACAATCCTGGAATAAAAGTATTTGGACCTTCCTTTACATAACCATCTTGCAACTCAAGTAATCCATTCAAAAATCCTGTATTAGGGGCATGTCCTATAGCCACAAATGCACCATCAACATCAACAGATCGAAGCTCTCCATTATCTGTATTACGCAATTGAATTGTATGAAGTTTTTTCTCGCCCAAAAACTTTGCAACTTCATATGGCCACAAAATCTCTATCTTAGCATTGTCGCGCACGCGTTGCTGCATTATAGCCTCTCCACGAAAAGCTGTGCGTCTATGGATTAAATACACTTTCGATGCAATGTTT
>DAHXLG010000022.1 GCA_027371775.1 bacterium | reverse complement strand
TTTGCTATCCAATTTGCTGGAGAAAAAGTTTCGTAAAAATCATACAACGTTATGAATCTATTAAAATAAATCATTGACTTTATCGTTATTGTATAAAAATCATTATCTTAAAATTGCCTCTATATGCACTATATGCAAATTGACTTATACTAGAAAAAAATTGCTTAAGGTTAATCTTTAATTAAAAAACTTAAGAATTTCCAATGTAACCTGGATTATTAGCATTGCTTTTTTCGCAAAGAAGCAGTTTACAAGATCCAGATTTGCAAAAACACCAAATTAAAATGGAGAGTAATAAAGTACAGCTAAAGAAGACTTTGCTATTGTTTGCTACTATTTTAGATGGAATTTGTTTTGAGCTTTCACTTGATTCAATATATCAAAATTTTTATATTTATTGATTTTCATGATGCATATTGCACAAGATATTTCCAGTTTATATTTCTTGGATTTCTGCATAAAATCTCATGCTTGCTCAAATTTCCTTTAAAAATATGTCATTAATTCTAGCGCTTTGGATGCTTTGTCCGATACGGTCTGAATAATCAATAAGCTCTGTTTGAAGAGCTAACTCTACTTATTTCTTCAATTGGGCATCTCCCTATTCTTATTTTAAAATAAAGAACTTAAGATGTCGTTTCTAGCGCTTTGGATGTTTTGTTCGCTTGATACGGTCTGAATAATCAACGCTCTCTGTTTGAAGAGCTAACTCTACTGACTTTTTCAATTGGGCATCTTCTTTGCCTGCAATTAATGAATTTGCAATATCAAAATCAGGTATAACACCTGTGTTTTCTAAACTATATTCATTATCAGCAAACCATGTTGCAAACTCTGGCTGACTTGTAAGTGTACCATCTATCAAGCGATAGCGAGGCATAATACCAACTACGCCACCCCATGTACGCTCACCAACAACCTTACCTAGACCAAGCATTTTAAATTGATGACTAAACATTTCTCCATCAGATGCTGTATGCGCATTTACAATTAGCACGTATGCTCCGCGGGATGCTTCACTTGGCAACTCGTTTTGCCCGTGCCAGCGGGTCATATCAACACCCAAACGCTTGCGGCTTAACTGATCTAACAAGAGACATGAAATATTTCCACCTCGGTTGTAACGTACATCTAGAATAATTGCCTGCTTATTATATTCGCATAAATAGCTTTGATAGAATTCTTTGAAACCACGTTTTTGCATATCGGAAACATGGATATACCCAATTTTGCCATTAGATGCTTTCTCTACATACTCTCTGTTGCCATCCACCCATGCTTTATAACGCAACATTGCATCTGAAACAATAGTCTTGATTTCAATTATACGAGAAGTTTTCTTATCCTTACCAATTTGCAATGTTACCCAAGTATTCGCTTTATTTGCAAGCAATTCATCGACAGAATTTTTAGCATTAAGCTCAACCCCATCAATTTCAAAAATGCATTCACCTTCTTGTATATTAGCGTTAGCAGCTAGAAATGGGCTAACTACATCAACTTCCAAATTTGCTTTAAAAATACGCTTAATTTTATGAGCTTTCATGCGTGCATCGTATTCAATATCAGCACCTAGATATCCGCGATGATTTCTGAAATTATCCAAACCTTTTTCTAAAATAAATGCATGTGAAGTACCCAATTCGCCTTGAATTTCAGACATAATATCATATAGCTCTTGTTTTGTGCGAATATTATCTAAATATGGCTTATATTGCTTCCAAATAGCTTCCCAATTCAACCCAGAAAGTTGAGGAGACCAGAAAAATTCACACATCAAATACCATAATTCATAAGCCATCTGCTTCCATTCAGCACGTGGATCAAGCTGATATTTATAACGATTCCAATCAAATGCTCCACCTTTTTTGTATCCAGTTTCCTCTGGTTTTTCTCCAACTTTTAGGACTTTGATTTTATCATCTTCTTCAATAACGCAATATTCTCTATGCGCGCCAATATCAAAATACGAAAGATTTTTGTAAACAATTTCGCTGCTTAAATTCTTGAAATTAAATATTTCAACAATCATGTTTGAACATACATCTTCTTCATCGTCATCATCGTTTTGCACACAAGAACTTGTCATTACCAAACGCGAATTGGAAACAGCAAACAATTCATCATACACACGCTCTTTTACAGGCAATGCAACAATACGCTCATTAATACCTTCAAAATCAATTACAAGCTTTTCCTTCTTTGCTTTTTTCTTTGGCTTCTCTTCTTCGTCATCTTCTTTGATAGAATCCTTCCATGGCATCAATAAATTCTGATTTTTCTGCAAACTTACAATATATGGCTTAGTATTTTGATCAAATGCCCAATCAAACTTCAATCCATCATAAACACATCCAACTGCGCGATTTGAAAGAAATGCGATATATTTTCCGCTAGGATCAAACGTTGGAGAAGTATCACGATAACGTCCACAAGTAACATCATGATTCTTCTTTTTCTCAACATCATATACAACGATTTTTGATTGATAAACATGACCAGATGCACTATATACCAAATAATCAGCATCAGCCGACCAATCGCAAAAATGCAATCTGTGATCTGCTTTGAAAATTATTTCGTCCTTGCCTGTTTTTGTATTCACAAGATGCAATTCATGACGGTGATTCACATAAGCAATCAAATCACCTTTTGTAGGAGCTTTTGTGAAAGCAATCTTGCCACAATCAATTTTAAAGCGAGATACTTCTTTTTCACCTTCATAAATACACAAAACAGATTCAGGAGGCTCCTTGAACGAATAAACACGTTTATCATGCAATATTCCAGCAACTCTGTGACGCAATTCATCATTAAGTTTTTTCATTCCGCCAGACCAAATTCCACAAGTAAAAACATTACCGCGAATAGCCAACATTAAATTTGATCCATCAGTTGCGACGCTAGTAACATATTTTTGTGGATGAGGAATAAATGCACGAGAATCTGGATGCGGCATATATCCTTCTAGTTGCAACAATGTATCTTTATTCAAAGCAACATCGTAAACCCCAATTTGTCCGTTCTTGGAATAAAGCAATTTTCCATTATTAATTTCATTTGAATGATATAAATCTTGTACTTGAAAATCTGTATGCTTGGTATGTTGTTTTAATTCTTTACCATTTTTATCACAAGAAAATATGTTGCCATTTTTACCATCATCATATAAGAAAAACACACGATTGCTAACCATAAATGGACGCAAACAGTTACCAGGCAGATCAATAAATTTTTTGTCACCACGCCATAAGCTGCCAGCTCTTCCACCCTTATAAGCTTTCCAATTAATATAGCCATAACCATAACGCTGCATGATTAAATCATCATATTTCTCACTTTTACCAACTCGCGCATACCAATTGATTGGACCAATTCCAAGATCTTCAACCTGATTAGTTTTGAAATCATATTTATAAAGAAAACAATCTTGAAAAAACGCAGAACCCTTATTCGAAGCAAAATAAATTGCATCTTCTTTAAATTCAACAATGCGTATTTCCTTCTCAAAATATGTCAAGCGTTCTAATAAACGTGTTTTTGTATCAAATAAATAAATATCTGGACCGCCATCTTCATCGCAAACACAAGCAATCTTAGTTTCATGAGCGCATAAATGAGATAAATCACCAGTAGACTGGAAATAGAGTTCTGGAGATAAACTGCCTTTAGCTATCTTGAACAAATCATTTCCTGCTACAAAAAAAATATCTTCACCAACAAAAACTGGAAAACGAGCATACCATCCACTAGTTGATTCTTTGCTACCTATTAGTTTACTTAAAATTTTGCGCACACTAATCCTCCTCAACGCTATTGTTATTATATGATAAACATTAAAATGTATGCTAGTAACAAGTAGCTTGATTAAGTAATTTCATTTGGTTAATATTTTTCATCTTTGCTAAAAATTAAACATATAAAATAGAATTGATGTGATTAATAAAAGCAGGCTTACACCAATTTATTTTTGCTTACAAATAACCTAGAGTAAACATTTTCGAAACAAGCTTTAGACCTTCTTTTAATATGTCAGTTATAGATTGACTGTTATATTTGATTGCCTGCAAATCTTCATAAGAATAGTGCGTTGTAATAATATTGAAAAACTCTTGCGCAATGCGAGGATTATTTTCTGTTACAAAATCCTTCACAGATCTCCAACAATTTTGTGCTTTAATATTTTCACTACCTGTGCTTATCAAGTTCCATGAGTTTTGGATATGAAGAGTCCAGGTGTTAGGAGAAGAGGAGGGTAATTTTTTAATACCCAACCCTTTTTGTGCTTTTATACAAAGATGCTCTAGAAAACACGCAATATCATACTCTTCTTTGGTGAGTTTGCCAAAGTTATAAGCCAGGCTAATTAAATTCATAGCCTCTTTTTGCATTTCATATCTTTCAAAGAGTTCTTGTTTTTTGGTCTCAATATAACTACGCTCGCAAGGCTTATATACCATAGGTCTTCCTTTTTTCATTTTCCTACTATAGGCCGCGTTTAAAGCGTACATTTTAATCTCCCTGTTTGATCGGAATAAATGAGAAGTAGCTCAAATAAATTTGATTTACTCCATCATCGATTATATCTAAGATACAATCTAATATTTCATTCTTCCTGATTCCATGATAATAAATAAAGTACAAACAATGCAAGAACTAAAAAATAAGCTATTAATAGATGGATCAATCCCAGAAGAAATAAGGGTTGCAATTATAGATGAAACTAATTCGCTAATCGAATACAACACGTTTTCGCAAGCAAAACAAGTGCTTGGAAATATTTATCTAGGTTTCGTAGAAAAAGTAGAGCCATCAATCAACGTTGCATTTATCAATTTTGGTGAAGAATACAACGGATTTCTTTCGTTTGGAGATATTCACCCAGATTATTACCGCAAAACTTTATATCGAAAGAAAAAACCAAAAATCGAAGACTTAATCAAAAAAGGACAACCAGTAATTGTACAAGTAACACGTGAACCATCTAATACAAAGTCGGCCACGTTAACTACATATATAGCACTTGCTGGAAAAAATTGCATATTTTTCCCTAAAGATGGAAATAACTGCGGAATTTCTAAAAAGATTATTGGAGATCATCGCAAACGATTAAAAGAATTTCTTGCAACATTAGAGCCTAACGCATCTCTTATTATTCGCACAGCATCTCATTCTGCTTCAATAAACGAAATTAAAGCAGACTACAATAAGCTTAAAAAACTTTGGGAAACAATTGTTTTGCAAACAAAAAACAAACATGTGCCAATGCTATTATTGCAAGAAGATCCATTACTGAAAAAATTGCGATCGTATTCTAGGCACTCGGTTTCATCTGTAGAAATACAAGATAAATCATTATATGAAAAAATAAATGGCCTAGTTACAAAAAATCTTATTCATTTTCCATCAATTAAATTAGGAAAGAATGTTTTTGCTAAAATAGAGCAACAAATACAAAAACTTTACTGCAAACAAGTTAGCCTTCCTTCAGGCGGATCAATTATAATAGAACATACAGAAGCATTAACTGCAATTGATATAAACTCCAAGAACTCATTGAAAGAAAAAACGATTGAAGAAACTGCATTCAAAACTAATATAGAAGCTGCTATAGAAATTCCAAGACAAATTTTATTACGCAACATAGGCGGATTAATTGTAATCGATTTCATAGATATGGAAAACGAAGAAAATATAAAAGCAATTAACAAAACTGTAAAAACGGCATTTAAAGATGATAAAGCAGCTGTTACAATAATTGGAATAAGTCAGCTAGGATTAATGCAAATTTCACGACAAAGACTAAACACAAGCATAATAAACAAACACTATGAAACTTGTGAAACATGTTTTGGCAGCGGCATAAACATGAAAATTGAAACAATAGCGCTTAACCTGCTTAGACAAATCAAACAAAATAATACAAAACGTAAAATTTATACAACTAATAAAGTAATGCAGTTCATTTTAAACAAATATATTTCCGTTTTAGCAAATCACAAGAATTTGGAATGGGAAATTGTAGATGAAAGCAATGGAATGTGCAATAAAATTGAAACAATTAAGTAAGCAAGCAAAATAAATGGCACAAGCGGAATTTCTTTGCTTGCATCACGATTGTAAGTCGAGTAAATTGAAGCACTAGCGCCAAGTAAAAACAAAAATGGACCGATATAATCTATAGGCAATCTAGCTGTACAAAATACAATAATAATGATATCCGCAATTGCAATGCCTTTTCTTATAAATGGAAAACAATAGCATAGTAAAGCAATTGCACAAATAATAAAAAATGAATGCAAATTAATACTAACAAAACTTACAACGCTAAATAACACTAATGCGATTAAACTAATTTCCTTGTTTTTCCAATCTTGCTTGGCCATAAAAATAATCAATGCCAACATAGCAGACATATGCAACGCGTGAACGAATACGGCTAAATTTGTCATGCCAATCCTTCCCCCATCAAACTAACATTTAGCATACTTTTATATGCATGCAAAATTGCATTATAGTATACAACGCGTGAACGAACATGACTAGATTTGTCATACCCTCCACATTAATACTAATATTAAGCCATACTATAGCATGCAAAATGAGTTATAGTATATAACTTATAATATGTTTAATATACGAAATTTTTCATTTCTATGCTCGTTGTTTTTGGCCATATTCTTAGCTGGTTGTGAGCAAAATGTAGTAGAAGAAATTGATTATACTCCACCAAAAGAAAACGAATATAAACAACCTACTGCTATAAAAAAAGCACTTGAAAATGCCTGGTATGAAAAAATTAATATCACATTAACAAAAGAAGTTCCAATTGCGCAAATGTTGAAAGGAATTGCTCAAAGATTAGACTTAAAACTTGTATTAAATATCAAAGATACAGAAGGAATAAACTACTGCGCAAAAAACAAACCATTCATAGAAGTACTTGCTGATATATGCGAAGCTAATGAATGGAAACTACTCATCAAAGGACGCAATGCAAAAATATCTAAAGATTCTGCATACATGCACAGCTACTCAATTCCATATCTAATAGGAGAACGCAAAGGCGTTGCAGACACTTCATTTTCAGGCTCAGGAAATATAGATGGATCATCTTCAAATAGTGTAAACATAGGCTCAAATGCAAAGCTAAGCAACACGGCTACATTAGATGCATTTGATGAGCTTAGAAAAAGTATTGAAATGATTGCGCAATCAGAGGCCGAAAATACAGTCAAGTTTTCAATTCATAAACAAGGAGGCATTTTAAATGTAATTGCTACACAAAAAGTACACAGAATGATTATGAAATATATTAATCTTCTTTCTAGACAAATGCGAAATCAAATTTTAATTGAAGCTCGTATTTATGAAATTGAATTGTTTGAGAATTTCGAAACTGGTGTAGATTGGTCTAAACTTATTAATTTTTCATTTGGAACAGCCCAAGCTCCAATCACAACAGAGGCTCTGCAAGGAGGAATTGGATTTGGTTTAATAAAAAATGTTACAGATAACATGGATAAATTCGAGGGCAATATTCTCACATTTTTGCGTCGCTTTGGCAAAGTACACTCTATGTCCAATCCACGAGTAATGATTGCCAATAATAACTTTGCAATTTTCAAAATTGTTGATAACAAAGTCTTCTTTAGACTAACACAACACAATACATTTGATGAGAATCAGCAAAACAGAAGAGGAAATAATAATCAACAAACAACACGCATATCTAGCGAAATTCATACAATCCCAGTTGGTGTAATATTATTAGTGCAACCAAGCATTGATGAGCACGGTAAAATTACAATTTCATTGCATCCAACTATTTCTGAAGTACATGATGAAGTGGATGACCCTGCAATCATACTAATGGCTAACAATGCAAATAGACGAGCTCCTACATCAAAAATTCCTGTAATTAAAACACGAGAACTTGACACAGTCTTCACAACAGAAGAGAATAAAATATCCATCATTGGCGGCCTTCTATATTCTAAAAAGCGCGAAACTGAATCAGGATTACCATTTGAATGGCTTAGCGGAAGCAAAAAAAAATTGTCTGAAAAAAAAGAAATTGTCATTGCAATTAAAGCAAAAATTGTATATTGCGAGCAAAACGCAGATGAAGCCGTGTTTCTTGAATAACATAAATAACAACAATTTTTGATAAAAACACAAATTTTATTGTCACTTCTATAACTAATCAAAAAATTTTTATTATAACATGATAAAAAAAAGATTCGCAATCACTTATTTTGAGCAGTTTGCCATGTTGTCATTGGTAATAACCAGCTTTTTCTCCGCCATAATTAGGGTTTTTAAAAATTTAATCTATTTTTAATGTAAACAAAAGCATTTTTAAACTCTCAATCTCCGCCCTAGAAGAAGAGTTCATAAAAACATGCTAAAAAAGGCATAGACTTATGCAAATTTATGAAAAACGCTAAAAAAATTTCATGCTAGAATGAAGTTAGGTAAGTTGTTCTGCAATTTACCCTACTGTTCTAAGAAAAGAACAGGACCTCCCTAAAATTTGATCATGCCTTTTGCTAATCGGCAAAAGGCCCCATATTTATGATACACAATTATTATATATTTTGAAATATATTTTTATTAATTATAAATTAATTTCATTTATATATAATTATCCGACAAAAATCTCGACCAAAAAAAGGAAATACAAAAAACAATTTTTTATAAACCCCCAAATTAAATTTGTTATCATTTTTAATGCAAATATTTTTTTGAAAAATTTAAAATTAAGTAGTTTTTTGCCTAAAATCACGACCAATAATTGATCCAACATTTTTACCTTCCATAAACTTAGGAAAATCATGTGCAGACATAACTGCAATAGACAAATCATTTTCACAAGCAATTGCCATAGCCGCTATATCCATGACGGCCAATCTACGCTCAATTGCTTCCTGATGGCTTATTTGTGGAATTAAAGTCGCTGCACCTAATTTTGGATCTTTATCAAACACGCCTCCACTTTTTGTAATCTTAATAACTGCATCCACACCTACTTCTAGGGCTTTAATTACAGAATTTACATCAGTGCTAATATACCCAACCTTACCAAGTCCACTGGCAAAAATTACCCAATAACCATTGTCATAAGCCTCAATAGCATCACGATGTGCATATAAATCACCAAATCCGATAAAATGACTGAACAACTTTGTTTTATATCCGCGCTCTAACAAATTTTCTTTTAGAATAAACCCATTCATTAACGTACTAATGATTCCTATGTTATCGGCTGCAGCGCCATTGTGTCTAGAATCTCTTCCTCTAACACGATTACCTCCGCCTATGACAACATAGCAATGCTGATCTGGTTTAAACTGATTTAGAAACTCTTTGCCCTCATGACTCAAATCATCTTTTGCATCAAAAAATTCACCAGAAAACTTAATTAATATATTCATGGCAATAGTATGCCATAGCTTAAGCGCATCGTGGTAGCATATTATAGCATTGACACTCAAACAAACGACTAATTAATATAATATACATGGAAAACAAGAATATTAATGAGAAAGCAAAAAATAGTAACGATACTAATCTTAATGAATTTCTCAACACACAAGAAAACATAAAAAAACTATGGAATAATATTCTTGCACAAGTCAAAAACGCAAAATGCGCCGGTAATAAAAAAAAGTACACCATTTTACTTCCACCACCAAATATAACCGGATCTCTTCATATAGGTCATTTTCTCAATTGGAGCATACAAGATATGCTAATGAGAAAAGCATATATAGATGGATTTGACCCAAACTGGATTGCAGGTATTGACCATGCTGGCATTGCCACACAATTTGTTGTAGAACGCGAGCTTGCAAAAGAGGGAATTAGTCGTCATGAAATTGGCCGCACAGAATTCACAAAAAAAATTTGGGAATGGAAAAATAAAGCAGAAAATTTAATAAGCGAACAGGCGCTTAGCTTTGGATTTTTCTTTGATTGGGAAAACAAGCGTTTTACAATGGATGAAGAATATCAAAAACATGTAATCAAAGCATTCATAAAATTATTTAACGAAGGTCTTATTAAAAAAAGCGAGCGAATCACAAACTGGGATGTAAATTTCCAAACGGCTCTTTCTGATCTTGAAGTTATTGAAAAAACAGAAAAAAGATCGATGTATATAATAACGTACTACGCATCAGATTACGCTCAAACGGGTCATAAACTTGAAATTGGAACAACTAGACCAGAAACTATGTTTGCTGATGCTGCTGTATGCGTACACCCTGATGATAAGCGTTTTAAACATCTACATGGCAAAACTTTTGTAATTCCTTTGATTAACAAAGAAATTCCATTAATCCTAGATACTGCATGTAGCATGGAAAAAGGTACTGGAGCGCTCAAGATAACTCCAGCACATGATGCAGCCGATAATGCAACTGGAATGCGACACAAATTAGAATTCGTACAAATAATTGATAAAAATGGATGTATGTTTGGTGATTCAACATATCTTCCAGAAAAATATGTTGGAAAAACAACAACCAAGGCAAGAGAAATGGTAATTGCAGATTTAGCAGAATCTGGCCACTTAGTTGAAACACGTGATTGGGAAGGTATTGTATATTACCCTGAGAAAACACCAGCAAATGAATCACCAAAACCAATTGAAACAATTATGACGCAACAATGGTTTCTAGATGTAAGCAAAATGGCAAAACAAGCACTTGAGCAAAGCAGCGAAGTTGAATTTATTCCAGACAACATAAAAAACACATTCGAACATTGGATGAACAATATTCAACCATGGTGTATATCGCGTCAGATATGGTGGGGACATCGTCTGCCAATTTGGTATACAAAAGATGGTCAAACAATTTGTGCACACGATGAAGAAGAAGCAATCGCGCTAGCTGGAACAAACGAGCTTACTCAAGAAACTGATGTTTTGGATACTTGGTTTTCATCCGCACTTTGGCCAATAGCCACACAAGAATCTTCCAAGCAAGAAACAGCCATTCAATCTGAGGCAACTAAGCATTTTTCAAAAACAGATATGCTTGTAACTGGAAAAGATATTTTATTCTTCTGGGTAGCTCGTATGATCATGTTCACGCTTTATTTCAAGAATCAAATGCCATTTAAGCGCGTTTACTTCAACGCAATTGTGCGCGATAAGCAAAGACAAAAAATGTCTAAAACCAAAGGCAATGTACTAAACCCACTAGATATAAAAGAAGAATATGGAAACGACGCGCTGCGCTTTGCTCTTTTAAAAAAAGCATCATGGGGTAAGGATATAATAATTGAAACAAAAGATATAGAAGATGGTCGTGCATTTTCAACCAAAATAAGAAATGCAACGAAATTTGTAACAACATTTATGAGTAAAGAGTATAAAGCTAGCACAATGCTTGATTCTTGGATGGAATCGAAAATTAGCGATGCCAAGCAAAAAATTGCAAAATCAATTGATGAATGCGCATTTCATGAAGCATGTAAAAAGTTATATGATTTGTTCTGGAATAATTTTTGTGCTTGGTATATCGAAGGATGTAAGTTAGCTCCTAGCCCACGCGCTATCGAATTTCTATGTAGCATATTAAAAATTGCTCATCCAATAATTCCTTGGACCTCTGAAGAATGCTTCCAAGATATTCAAAAATCCAATACTCAAAAATCAAATTGTGAAAATTCAATAATGAATTACGAACATGCTGCCTATCAAATTCATGAAACAAATAATTTTGATCAGATAATTGAAATCACAAGGCTACTTAGAAAATTAGCATTTGTAGGCGAGTGCAAAGAATTTAACATTGAAATTAAGAAAGAAGCAACAGAGTTCATAAAATTCTATAGCAAGCTTGCTTTAAACGAAAACCTTGATTTTTCATTCAATATTTATGGAACGAAAATTTTTATCAATAAAGAATGCGCAAAAATAGCAAAAAATTCAATTGAAAAAGAACTAAAAGAATCGGAAAATGAATATACAACTTTGTGTAAACGTATACAAAAAGCAAATAATGTGCCTGACGAAGTTTTAAATGAGTGGAAAGAAAGACAACAAAACCTACAAAAACAAACAAAAACTCTAAAAGAACTCGTTGATAAACTATAATAAATTTTTTGCTTACACTTTATAAATTTGCATATCTTTATATATAAATGAATATTGAAGCACTAAACATGTATTTTATGAAACATTTGGATATAAAAACGAATTCTTTGAGAAAACTAGCACGCAAAACCTTTTAAAATGAGTATACCTGTAAAAGCCTCTTGTACAAATAAATATTCTATAAAAAGCTAACTCTTTTAGAAAACTAGCACGGAAAACTACCTATTAAACTCGGCATACCTTGCTCGACAAGCTTAACTCCTGTACAATTTTACCATGATTAAAAAGCACATTAGTTTCACAATTATAACTACCTTTCTTTTAACAGGATGCGTTGCTTACGAAAACCACGGACACTATAAAATAGAAGAAAAAAAACTAGTAAAAAATCTTAAAAAAGATGAAGTGCTAGATCTATTTGGTGCTCCATTAAAAATTACAAACAATGAAAACATTTTTTACTATATGTACTCTCAAATAAAAAAGACTTCATTTGGCTCAATGAAAGAAATTGAATCAAAAATAATTCGCATTGAATTCAAAAACAATGTAGTAGAAAAATTTGAAATATTTAGTTTCAAAGATTACGATGCAAACGAAACACGTACACAAGAGCCAGATATGGAACTACACTTGTTCTCAGAAATAATTAATAGCATTGGATATGTTGCAGGTACTGATTCTATTAAAGAAAACGAGAAAAACTTCAAATCTTCTGAAAAAAGCGTAAGCTCTGATGAAAAATCAACAAAATAATTAAACCAAAAAATTATTGTATAAACGAAAAAACAAAATTTATTAAAATATTTTTAAAAGAATATTAGTACGCAATTAATTTAAACTATTCAAATGCCATTTGACAAATCAAAATTTATAT
>DAHXLG010000021.1 GCA_027371775.1 bacterium | reverse complement strand
AAGATTTAAATATGCTCTTGCGAAATATCTTGAAAAATATCTTGCGAAATAGATTTGGATTAAAATATGATTGAGTGGGTAATATGTTAAAAGTTCCAGAAATGATTGTAGTAGATTTAGATGGCACATTAATTGCTAAAGATTCCAGTTTGCTTATGTTTAAAAATATTATAAAAAAAAATCCTTTTGTTGGATTAAAAGCTGTTTTTGTTTATTTGTTTGGGTCAGAAGCTAAAGTAAAGGCATATATTAAAAAGTTTGATAATATAAATGAAGAAAAGAAACAAAGGTTAAATACTGATTTAATAAATTATTTAATTGGGATGAAAAAAATTGGTAAAAAGTTGATTCTAGCAACCGGGGCAGATTATTCTATTGCGCAAGATTTCAATGCAAATGAGGTTAATCAATTGTTTGATATAATTATTGCATCCGATGGTAAGATAAATTGTATTGGTGCACACAAGCTACGTGCGATTGAGAAAATAACAAAAGACTTCATGTATATTGGTGATTCTTGGTATGATTGCCCTGTATGGTTTTCTGCTAGTGCAATTGGCGTTGTAAAACCTAAAATTGAGATGCGGAATATGCTCATTAAACATGCAAAACTTTCTGGTAAGAATTTAGTGATCTTTGATTAGAAATTGCTGTTTGAGAATGTTTGGTAACGCGTTGTAATAAAAGATGTACTATTTACACAAAAATTGAAAATCTTAGTGCTAAACACGATACAGAATTTGATAAAAACGAGAGTTAATATTTAGCAGATTTAAAAATAGTTTGAAACTATTTTAGAAAAACTAATGAAAACTAGCAAAATCAGGTTTCTGTTGATCTGAAAATTTCAACTGAATTTAGGTTTTCTATAAATTTATTTTTCTAGTAAACCAATCATTCATGTTAGTAAAAGATTAGACATACATTTGTATGCTAGATCAGCAAAAAATTCGTCAATGCTAATTTTTTTATTAAGCTATGAAGTTTTCAATATATTATAACTATGTATATGCGGCTTTGTCGTGGGCTTGGATCTTTGTGGCATCTTTGTAGCAAGTGATATTTAATACAGAGTATTATATAAGTCAAGATAGCAGATTGGTTCTCATAAGGTTCTCATAAAAAAGGTTGATGAGATTTCGTTTGAAGATTTTAATATTAAGTTTTGTGAACTTGAAAGAAATAATGTGCTCTCTACTATTTGGTTCAATAGTAGATATTGTTGATATTTTCTATTTTTCTATTTTAAGTGCTTGTAGTTTATTCGTACAAGGGACTCTTATTGGTAGTAGCTTGATATCTTTTAAATGTTATTTGCTGTATGGTAATTTAGATTTTTTATTCTGTAATAATGAAATATATGGGCTGAGATTCTTGGTGTTAATATGGAATTTTAATGTTATGAAATAACTAGTATCTAGAATATGCCTTCTATTACACTTATACTAAAACCATATGTTTAAATTAGTTTCAAATTTTCAATTAGCTGGCAGTCAGATAGATGCCGCTGCCAAGTTGATTGACGGAGTGAAAAAAGGTGAGCGTAATCAGACACTGCTTGGTGTAACAGGATCGGGAAAAACATTCACAATGGCAAACGTTATTAAAGATCTTAATATGCCAACGCTTGTGATTGCTCCTAATAAAATTTTGTCAGCACAATTATATGAAGAGTTCAAGGAATTTTTTCCAGAAAACGCTGTTGAATATTTTGTTTCTTATTATGATTACT
The DNA here is from genome assembly GCA_027371775.1 of bacterium. Taxonomy (GTDB): domain Bacteria; phylum Pseudomonadota; class Alphaproteobacteria; order CAJXXZ01; family DAHXLG01; genus DAHXLG01. The sequence continues at coordinate 11,424 of DAHXLG010000021.1, read as the reverse complement.
ATCGTCCGGAAGCTTATATTCCGCAAAAGGGGTTGTATCTTGAAAAAGAATCTAGCGTAAATGAAATTATCGATCAAATGCGACACAAGGCTACGCGCAGCCTGATTGAACGCGATGATGTGATTATTGTAGCCAGCGTTTCATGTATTTTTGGTATTGGTTCATACGAAGCTTATAGTGAGATGACTTTGCGTGTAGCAGTCGGAGATAAAATTAGTTCGGCAGATTTTACACGCAAGCTATCTGAGTTGACATACGAAACTAGTGCGGATATTGGTAGAGGTAAAATTTTGGTTCGTGGACAGACAATTTGGGTTGGTCCAGCGCATATTCAAGACCGTGTCTGGCGATTTACAATTGATAAAGGTGTAGTAGTAGCAATTACAGAAATGGATCCTCTTACACGCGAAATTTTTCTAGAGCATCAGGAAGTGCGTATTTTTCCAAATTCGCATCATATAACTCCAGAATATAGCTTAAGTCATGCAATCAAAGGAATTCAAGAAGAGTTAGATGAATATATTCCACAGCTATTGCAAAAAGGTAAAATTGCGGAAGCTCAGCGTTTGGAAGAGCGAGTGAAATATGATTTAGCTCAATTGAAGGCTAATTATACATGTGCTGGTATTGAGAATTATTCAAGATTTTTCACAGGAAGAAAAAAAGGAGAGCATCCGCCAACTTTGTTTGAGTATTTAGCCAATAAATGTGATGGAAAACGTGATTTTTTGTTGATTGTTGATGAAAGTCATATTACAGTGCCTCAAATTGCTGGTATGGCTGCTGGCGATGCTTCGCGCAAGAATATTTTGATTGAGCATGGATTTCGTTTGCCATCTGCTTTAGATAATCGTCCTATGAAATTTGATGAATGGGATGCTGCCCGTTCTTCCACGATTTTTGTTTCTGCAACGCCAGGTTCGTTTGAATTGCAGCATGGTAATATTGTTGAGCAGATTATTCGTCCAACTGGATTAGTTGACCCTGTATGTGAAGTTAAGCCTACACATAATCAGGTTGAAGATGCAATCAAAGAGGCTAATGCGGTTATTTCGCGTGGAGATAGAGCACTGATGCTGACACTTACGAAAAAGACAGCAGAACATTTGAGTGAATATTTAGATAACAAGGGAATGAAGGTTGCTTATTTACATGGTGATCTTACTACGCTTGAACGTATCGAAAAATTATATCAGTTTAGAAAAGGCCAGTTGGATATTATTATTGGAGTCAACTTACTGCGTGAAGGTATTGATGTGCCTGAATGTGCGCTTATTTGTATTTTCGAAGCTGATCATGCTGGTTTTTTACGTACAAGTAGTGCCTTGATTCAGATGATTGGAAGAGCGGCTCGTCATGATAAAGGAAGAGTAGTGTTGTATGCTGATGGCATTACTGATGCAATGAAGGATGCTCTAGCTGAAACAGATAGAAGACGCATTATTCAATTGGAATATAACAAAGAACATAAAATAACTCCACAAAGAATTCAAAAGGCAATCAGTCAAGCTTTTATTCCATTCATTAAGGATAAAAAGGATCCTAAATTTGATAGAAGTTGGTTGACTATGAAGGATAGAGAGCGTGTGAAGTTGATCAAGAAGCTAGAAGTAGAAATGAAGCAGTGCGCTGCAAATATGGAATTTGAAAAGGCGGCGCAATTAAGAGATCAAAGAAACAAGCTCATGGAATTAGAAATGGAGCTTGCAAGTTTTGGAAATTTGAATATACAAGATTTAAATAAGCTTGTATAGCTAATTAAGTGCTTGTGTGTGGATGCACATGTGTTTTTTTACTTGTTAGTAAATTATTTTGAATATGCTTAAAAGTTTCTCAATGCAGATTATGTTTCTTAAGATACATGCTATATCAACTACTAAGAAGACCTTAATTGATCAACGTTTCTTCCAAAAGAGAAACATTCTATTTTTTAAGATATTTGCTAGATAATGACAAATTGTCGATGAAGGTAGTTCTTATAAAAAAACTAAAATAATCAGATTTATTTTATTTTTACAACTGTTGTTAGATTAAATATGCAATAAAAAGCATCAAAATATGTTTTTTGATCGTCTGCTTTGGTGATTCTAGTTGAGATTGCACGTGTTGCAAGGTAAATGAGTTATAAGCTCTCTATTTTTAAATCGATATCTCAAATGAAGTATTAAAAGGATAAAGGATAATACGTTTTCTGAGCAATCTTAAATGGTACAATAATGGTACAATAATGGTACAATAATTTTGCACTGTTTAAGAAAGTTTATAGAAATTGTGTTTGCCTAGATTAATAACTTTCCTTATTTTCTTTTTGATATTCAAATACTGTCATTGGAGGAATATTCCACAAAACAGTTGCGCATTTGTATTGTTTTAGACCAAACTTTTTTGAATTGATTGGAGAAGTATGTTTGTAGCAAATTTGCACAAAATTGCCATCTTTTTTCATAACGCTAAATGAAGCATCGATAATTTCTTTAATTAAGTCTTCTTTAAGGTTGAGCATCGGAATTGTTGAAATTATTGTGGAAACATTACCAATTGCATCTTTTGGTAAAATTTTTTGCAAATCAGTAGCACTTGCGTGAATGATGTTTAACTTTGGAAATTTATTTTTCATGAAATGATAAAAATGTTCATCAATTTCTACTGCAATGAATTTTTCGTAAGAAACGCCGCTATCTAAAATTGCTTTAGTTACGGTGCCAGAACCAGGACCAAGCTCTAAAATATATCCTCCATTTGATTTAATTTGATTAGCTAAAATTTTGCATGCTCTTTTAGATGATGGTGTAACCGAGCCCATTGTTGTAAAGCTATTGATAAATTTTTTTATATATAACCATCGGCTAAGTAGTGAAGAATTTTTGGTAATGCTATCCTTTTTCTTGTTTTTTATCATTTATACCTCTCTATTTGTGTTTTATTTCTATAGTTTATTATTTGATTTGTAAGAATAGCAAGCCTATTCGAGCTTGCAAGAAATGAAATAAGTAATATTTATATGATAAAAATCTTCATATTTAATTATGAAAATTCTTGAATTAGTGAGTGTTGGAAAAATTGTTAGAGTAGCATGACAACCTTGTATGTTCGATAAAAGGCTAGATCAATAATGTCTGCTGCGAGTTCTTTTTGAATAGCAAGTTTTGAGTGCTTCATACTTGTATGTTATCTTATAAGCGCTAACTTATTGTAACAAAGATGTTAACTGAAAAAAAACAAACTGACTTAAATATTATTATAGCCAAGTTTGAGTAAAAAAATGGTTAGCTTATGTTTGATTCTGTTTGTTGTAATAAATATTGAGATTGTTCGGTTTTTATTATCATCTATTGCCAAAATTATCTATCACATTAAGAGCTTTGTATATATCGTGATTATTTGATATTCCTGTTGATATTGCTTTCTTGAACAGTTTGATGTTTTATAGTTCTTCAATTGGGCTTAAATCTGGGCTTTAAATCGTGAAACGATAGTTGTTTTGTGTGAAAAAAGTAATGAATTTATTTTTTAACTTTGTTTTTTGAAATAGGTTATAAAGATTATTCATCTGCTATTTCTGGCATTATTGATTTATCTATTACTAATACAAAAAAATTTAAATTCTGTTTAATTAAACTCAATAAATTCCTTTGCTCTGCTTTGCATGTGTTCATTTTAATAAGAAAATTAGAAATATAGTTTTTATTGATTATCCTATGGTCAGCTAATGTTAGTACATGTAGAATACATAGTGAACGATCAAAATAAAGGGAAATGGAATGTACATAGATTGGCAATATTATTTAGATGGAGAATATTTAGCTTATTGCATGGCTGAAACTTTATGGGATGACTATGTGCCAGTACTATATTTTGATATTCAAGATGAGCTTTTTGAGCCATATAAAATTGAGGCAGTGATTGTATTGAACGGTCCACTTGATGACGATGATTTGGGTGATAAATTATGTATAGGTTTGGGTAGCAGAGACAAAGCTGTGCGTGTTTTTGTTGGCAATTTATGGAAGTTCAAATATGAAGGTGGTAGTCAGTTATCAGGTTCTAATTTTGGGAATACTCAAATGCAATATATATACCGTATTTGGTTAGCGCATCCATTAGAAAACTTGCGTAAGGAGGTTTTATTTCAAATTTCTGAGGGACAAACCAAACGGCAGATTATAACTAACTATTTGAACAATGCTTCGATTACATATCAATCTAATTTAGTTGATGATAACGTTGTTTGTGAAACGAATACTCAATATAACGAATCGACTCTTGATTACATAATTCGTTTGATGCAAGAGGTTGGAGTGACTGCACGTTTTGATTCAGATGATTACACAGCCGATGATATCTCAGCAGGAGTCGATTACACATTTGATTTGCCTGATTATATGCTTTCTGAAAACATACAAGATGCGCCAACATACGAGCTAAGTTTTACTGGTGTTAGAATTGGTAACTCTGATTTTGAGCAGATTATAGATTTTACATCAGCGACAGATACAATAGGTGGAGGATATATTTTAAATGATTACAACTTCAAAACTCCAGATACGTTAACCCAAGGTTCATCTACAACAGATTCATGGGTAACGAATACAAAAACAGTTTATCCAACTAACGATGATAATTCTCAGAGTGCAAACGAGCATGCCAAGTTGCTATCTGATCGTGAATCAACACGTAATGTACGTTTCAAGGCGAAAACTACATCGTTTATGGTGACAGCTGGCGGTATACTTTCTACAAGTGATAATGCCGCAGATTTCATAAATAGTGAGTATTTTATTGAAAAAACTCATATGATTTTGGATAGAAAAGAAAATGGATGGGAGTTTGTAAACTTTATTGAAGGAGTTGAATATGATCCTGATTATGTGCCTGTTAAAACAAAGCAAAAGCCAATTGTGTATGGTCATCAAACTGCGATTGTAATAGGAACGAAAGATAACACGCAAATAAATGTGGATAATTTTGGCAGAGTGAAGGTTAAATTTATTTGGTCACAAGATAAAAATAATTCAACTAATTTTACGAATGTTTCAAATCCTTCTGCTTGGGCGCGTGTTATGCATTGGGGGGCTGCTGGTAATGGCTGGGGTAATGTTTCTTTACCTAGAGTTGGACAAGAGGTCGTTGTTGGTTTTTTAAACGGTGATTCTGATTGTCCTATAGTATTGGGTGCTGTTTATAATGGTACAAATGGTTATCCACTCAGTTTGCCAGATCATAATTGCACTACTATCATGCGTACTCAGACAGTTGGTGAATTAGGAAAAAGTGGTGAGCGATATAATGAATTTAAGATGGTGGATACTGAGTTAGATGAATTAGTTTCATTGCGTGCTCAGCACAATGCAGAACTTATGGTGTTCAATAATTATTCAAGAACTATTATGGGTAATTACACAACTACTATGACAGGCGATGAATGGCGTACATTAATTACAAGCGGCAATCGTTACGAAATTTTTGGCTCAATTTTTAATCCAACGCAAATTGCTACAATTGCAGCATCAGCTTTGGTAAGCACAGCGTTGATGGATTCTGCTTTAGATTTGTGTACGATTGGAATGGGCGTGAAAATCATGCATATTGCTACAGGTGTTATGGGTCTTGTTGTAGATTCAGGTGATCTTACAATGGCAGTTCCGCTTGGTGCAGTAACTACAGCAGCAGGTGTCTGGACTACTACAGTTGCAGGAATAGCCAATATGAAGGTTGGTGGAATTTTTTCAACAAGTGTAGGTGGCTCATGTTCTGTAAGTGTGATTGGTAGCTATTCTCTAACTGTAGGCGGCGCTTGTGATATTGATGTTTCTGGTGAGTGTAACTTCAACGTAGCTGGTGCATATAACAGTGAAATTGAAGGCGAATATTCTCTTTCAGGTTTAGCTGCAGTTTCAATTGAATCAGCTTTAGCTATGAACATTACTGCAGGAGCAGAGTTGAATATTACAGCAGGTAGCATTACAATAGAAGCAGGTGATATTAGCATAACAGGCGCAGGAATTGAAATGACAGCTGGAGCAGCTTTTAGTATAACCGCCTCTTTAACGGTAGCCATTAACGGTGCAATGATCGAGCTTGGATAATGATTATTCTTGATTCTAGAGGAATAATCTTTCAATTTAACGTGTTTTAAGAGTTTATTAACAAATAAATGTGCAATTTTGTAGCATGTTTTTCAAGTTTTTATAGAATCTTATTTTTTTTATAAAAGAAATTTTTTCGTTTAAGATTATGCATGGCTGATTGTATTAGTGCAAATTTTCTTCTTAAAGTGCCTTGCTTAGTGTGATTGTTGGTGAAGGTGGATCTGGTGGAGCGATTGCATTAGCATCTAGTCATTCATTAATATATGGAGTGTGTATTTAGTTTTTGCAACAATGATATTAATGATAAAGAGGTTTTATATATTATTTTATCAAAATACTGTTAGTTTGATTCTAATATTTAGAATTTAGATACAACGCTTAATTTTAACTTATTATACTAAATATTGCTTTATTTTGCAGGATGTGTTAATTGAGTTGAGGCTTTATCTAATATTTCTTGCGCTACAATATAGTCATTAAATTCTATTGTTTTATCTGCAAATATCTGATAATTTTCGTCTCCTTTGCCAGCGATTAACAATACATCATTTGGCTGCATAAGTTTTATTGCATGAGCTATAGCTTCTTTGCGATTTAGAATAATTATAGCTTTTTGTGAATTTAAATCTGATAACATTTCGTTTGCGATTTGGCTAGCATCTTCGCTTCTGGGATTATCTGAAGTAATAATTGCAATATCTGCAAATTCCTGCATGATTCTTCCCATGCTTGGACGTTTTTGTTTATCGCGATCTCCTCCGCATCCAGCAACAACAAAGATTCTTGCATTGCAGAAAGTTTCTCTAACAGCTTTAAGTGCGCTTTGTAATGCATCTGGTTTATGAGCATTGTCTATTAGAATTGTTAATCCATTTTTTTGTATTTTTTGCATGCGTCCAACTGGTGTTGTGAGCTTTGATATCTGATCCATTATATTCTGCATTGAACTGATTTTGTTAGTTAGTATAAACTGTTTTAGAGCAGTTATTGCGCTTAGTATGTTTTGTGCTTGAAATATGCCAAACAAATTGCTTGAAACAGAATAATTTTTGTCGAATAAAAATTGCATTTCTAATTTTTCTTTTTGCTCAACTTTTGTAAGTTCATGACCATATGTTTGAAATGCATTTTGTTTGATAGAATTATGGACGAAATAATTATTTGATACTTTTCCTAATTTCATTTTTGCATTGTAATATTCTTCCATTGTCTTGTGATAATCTAGGTGTTCATGTGAGAAATTTGTACATATAGAAACTTGTGGAAAAATATGAGCAATTCGATTTTGGTCTATTGCTATGCTTGATGTCTCAAGTATCAAAAAACCATTAGGATGTTTTTGAGCGAAATTGTGCGCATGTTGATGAATCACTTGGGCATCAGGTGTAGTATTTTTAGTATCTGATATTCTGCCAGAGTTATCAAATATTCCTATGCTGTTGATTAATAACACTGGCATGTTCATGCCAAGCAAAATTTGATATATAAACCATGTGGTTGAAGTTTTGCCATTTGTACCAGTTACGCAAATTTTATTTTCTGGTAATTTTGGAAAATTTTTTGCGCATAAAAAAGACCAAAATAATGTTGGATTTTCACATTCAACCATATCAAGATCATTAAATGAATCATTATCATTTTTCTTGGGAAATAAATATAAATCAGATTTAAGTTTTTCTAAATTTTCGCGCGTGGAAATAATGCCCTTTATATATTTGAGTTTCTCTTTAATTGGCTCTAGATTTGTGATGCGAGCGAGTACAAGATAACATTGTATATTCGCTTGGTCTGAATGCTTTACAATAGGAAGTTTAATTTTGCGACACAAATTTGTTGGAAAATATTGCATTGCTATAGTATATAAAAATTTCCCAAATCGTAATAGAATAAGATATGATTCACGGGATAATTGTTTTCTATAAGCAAGTTAGTGAGCGTATAGTTGCAATTGGAGTTTTGTGTGATGATAATCGTTACATCAAAGGTTATGTGCAATCTTATGAAGCGCATTATTCTATAGGTCAGCAAATAGTGGCACACTTTACACCTCCTTTTCGTTTTGAAATAGATAGTGCAGAAAATTATATGCCAACATTGTTTTGGCATAATAAAGAAAATTTAACAAAATTGATGTGTGTTTTTAATTTGGCTGCTCAGCTACCTGAGAACATGCATTTTGATGGGTTATACGATAAGTTTTTGAATATCATTGCTCGTATTTCTATAGAGCAAGGTGTGTTGGCTGAGTGGGAGCATTATGTTTTGAATTTGCTTTAGTCTGTTTCATAAGATCAATATTTTATTTGTTTTTTTAATTGTTGACGTATGCAAATACTTCTATGAAAACAGATTGTGTTGTTATGTGTTTGCCTAATAGATGATGTTAGTTTTGTAAGTTATTTGTATTAGAGCTGCATGATTTAGCATTATATTTTTTTTGATATATATGTTTCTTTGTTTGCAAGCTACAGAAAAATGCAGAAAAGAATCTATTTTAGTATTGTTTTTGCTTATTGCATTATTTTTAAACATTATTCCACTCAAACAGTATTTTTGCTAAAGGAACATCGAAAAGAGCAAGGTTATAACTTATCAGTTAAACCACTTCTTCATGCTTTCTAATAAGACCAATAATATTCAAACTGATTAGAATGGGATATCATCTTCATTTTCTTCAATTTGTAGCTTGTCTGGTGAATCTACTTGCTGGGCTGTCTTTTTGCGTTCAAGCATCATAAACTTTCCATTTAAATCTACTACGATTGTTGTGAGTTTTCTTTCTACGCCTTGTGGATCCATCCATTTTTCATATTTGAGTTTGCCTTCTACGCATACTAACGCACCTTCATCTACAAAGTTCTCAATAACTTCAGCTATTTTGCTACTGTAAACTACTATGCGATGCCATTCTGTTTTTTCTTTGCGCTCTTGCGTTCCTTTGTCTATCCAATGTTCTGAAGTGGCTAGTGAAAATTTTGCTATTTTCTTTTCATCATGTGTTTTTGCTATTTCTGGCTTTTTGCCAACTCTGCCAATCAAAATTACCTGGTTTAAATAAGCACTCATAATTTCTCCAATAAAACTCTAAAATTTTTTAGTGTCAATCTATCTTACTACTTTTTAATCAATTGTTAAGTGCTTTGTTAACTATTCGCTTGATATCGCTTCTTTATAGCTAGATTACAATGTGCAAGTTATGTATCATATAACTAGATGAGCAGACGATATCAAGAAGAGTTTTATACTCGTAGAGTTATAATACAAGCGCTTTATAACAATTTGTGTGAGTTTGATCCTGATTTTGCAGAAAATGCTCTAAAGCATGAGCATATGCTTTCTGAGATTAAGTTTGATCGTGCATTTTTCAAGCAAGTGGTCAATTATGCTCTGAGCAAATGGTCAGCATTTTCTTTTGCTGAATATGAGAAAAAGGCGCCAATTAGCCGTTGTGCTCAAGCTGTTTTACGCGCGGCATTGGCTGAGTTCGATCTTGGTTTGGCTCAGGGTAAAATAATAATAGATGAGTATCTTGAGCTATCTAAGCAATTTTGTGAGAATGAAACTGGTGTGATAAACAAAATTTTGGATGTTAGAATGAATAATAAGGATAAGAAGGAAGATACTAGTTATTCGAAATTAGCTTAAGTATGAACAATTTTTTGCTCGCCAATTCATCTGGCTAACAAATAATTGCAAGGTTATTTAAACCAAAAATTTAGATTGCAGTGTTTATTGTTTTTGAAGTTGCAACTGAAAATTTCAAGTTCACAAATCTTTAGATCAGTCTTTTTGTTTAAGTTTAGCGTTTATGATCTAAACAGGTTTTATAGAGTTGGAAAATGATAAATATTTTCATATTTTTTTTAAAGGCAAAACTCAATGCAAAATAATACTATCATGTAAGTTTTGAACAAGGCGCCTTTCTGTTATTATTCCAATTCCATCCTTGACTAATTGCTTAGTTTGTGCGATTCTGACATAAAAAGGAGAAATATGTCAACTATAGGACAGCTAGTTAGAGGAGCTAGGAAAAAGCGTGTAAAGCGCAAAGATACACTAGCATTAGCAGGATCACCACAAAGAAGAGGTGTTTGTAAGGATGTGAAAATTCAGACCCCATGTAAGCCAAATTCCGCTCAAAGAAAAGTAGCTAAGGTTATGCTTTCAAGTGGATATGAAGTTACTGCATTAATTCCTGGTGAAGGTCATAACTTGCAGCCACACTCTGTTGTGTTGGTACGCAAAGCAGCTGTTCCAGACTTGATTGGTGTAGGTTACGCGATTATTCGTAACAAGTATGATACCAAGGGTGTAGAAGGACGTAAGCAAGCTCGTTCAAGATATGGTGCAAAAAAAGGTAAATAAGAGTGAATCGAGCTATGTTTATTGCAGATAAAATTATTGCAGATAAAAATAGTAAGAATAGAACCAATGTGTTCAATGAAAGGTAAATAACAAGATATGTCTAGAAGAAGATCAGCAACAAAAAGGCCAGTGAAGCCAGATATTAAGTTTTCAGATCAATACGTAACACGTTTGATAAATTGCATTATGCGCAAAGGTAAAGTTGAAATCGCGCGTGGCATTGTTTATAAAGCATTTGATAAAATCGAAGCAGATATGGGCCGTCCGTGTTTAGAAGTATTTCGTGAGGCTCTTGAAAATGTTCGTCCTTTAATTCAAGTTCGCTCTAGAAGAGTTGGTGGTGCGACATATCCAGTTCCTATGGAAGTGCGTTTAGATCGTTCAGAATCTTTGGGAATGCGTTGGATTGTAAAGTCTGTTCGCAAGAGAATCTCTCGTACAGCGCAAGATAGCTTGGCAAAAGCTATTATGGACAGTGCAAAAGGTGTTGGTGATGCAATCGAAGAGCGCAAGAAAGTACACGCAATGGCTGAAGCAAACAAAGCATTCATCCATTTCCGTTGGTAAGATAGGGTGATTTATTATGCAAGTTAAAGTAAACAGATATAGAAACATTGGTATCATGGCTCATATTGATGCTGGTAAAACAACAACTACAGAAAGAATTTTGTATTATACTGGTAAGAACCGTAAAATTGGTGAGGTACATGAAGGTACTGCAACTATGGATTGGATGGTCCAAGAGCAAGAGCGAGGTATTACAATTACGTCAGCTGCTACAACATGTTTCTGGAAAAGTAATAGAGTAGCGGCAGAATTCAAAGATAATGATTTTAGAATTAACATTATCGATACGCCAGGCCACGTGGACTTCACAATTGAAGTTGAGCGTTCATTGAGAGTGTTAGACGGTGCAGTGGCCGTTTTTGACGCAGTTGCAGGTGTGGAGCCTCAGACAGAAACAGTTTGG
>DAHXLG010000020.1 GCA_027371775.1 bacterium | reverse complement strand
TTCCACTTATGATTTCCTGTGCGATAAAAATTAATGGAGCAAGTAAGAGGTGCCTTCTGTATATTTAATTTCTTCTGGGCATTTTCATTTCGCGTTCCACTTATGATTTCCTGTGCGATAAAAATTAATGGAGCAAGTAAGAGGTGCCTTCTGTATATTTAATTTCTTCTGCGCATTTTCATTTCGTGTTCCATTTCTTGCTGTGCTTCTAAAGAAAAGCGTGCTAATGGATTTGCAAGCAAGCGATTTTCTTCTATTACTTCTCCGCTTTCTTCACAGATTCCATAGGTGCCTTGCTTGATTTTTTCTAGCGCTGTGCGTATTTCTGCGAGTATTTTTTGATTGCGATTGGCTCGTTCAATTTCTAATCCAACTAGAACCTCTCTATTTGCTTGGTCAAAAAATTCTGATGAACTTTCCATTGTGATTTGAGCTTCATTTGCTGATTCAATGCTTTCTTGCCATTTTTGTAGTTTTGATTCAATTTGTGCTATTAGATTTTTTGATAGCACACAAAATTCGTTCTTTTCTTTCATTTTCATTTTCCTAATACTTATTTTGCAAAAAAGATATGACAATTTGGTAAATACGCATCTTCCAATTTTATTAGTAAATATTGATAAATATTATCATTTGTCAAATTTTGCAAGCTTTTATATATAGTAAGATTGAAAAATATATATAAAAAAGATACCGTAGTTTAAATGCTGCAAGAAAAGATTTTATCCAAGTTAAAAGAGTTTGTTGTTACTAAAATTAATATATCTGGTAATATAGTGAAGCTGCAGGTTCAGCTGCTTCCTTCTCAAAACGCTCAAACACAAGAAACGCTGCTTAAAAATCTGTTGCCAGATTTTGATGTTCGCATCACTTTTTTTGTAAAAGAAGAAACTAAAAAGCGATTCAAGAAAATAATTGGCGTAAGTTCTGGTAAGGGTGGAGTTGGAAAATCGACAGTAGCTTTGCACATTGCGTTTTCTCTCAAGGAAATGGGATATAAAGTTGGCATTTTAGATGCAGATATTTATGCTCCATCAATTCCAGTTTTTTTAGATGAAAAAGAAAATCCTATTTCTAAAGATGGACGTTTGATTGAGCCGATTGAAACAAAGCAAGGTTTTCAGTTGCTTTCGATGGGTTTGTTTTTAAAAGAGAACCAATCGCCAATTTGGAAGGGGCCTATGCTTTCAGCTGCTTTTAGTCAGTTTTTGGAACAAGGTAATTGGGAATGTGATTATTTGGTAATTGATTTTCCTCCAGGAACTACGGATGTGCATATGGCTTGTGCTAAGGTTGCTCCTGATGCGCAAATTTTGTTGGTTGGGATGCCAAGCAAGGTTGTTTATGCGGATGTGATGCGAATGTATGTAGTGCTTCGTGCTTTGAATTTATCTGTTATTGGATTGGTTGAGAACATGGCGTATTCGATTTGCAAGAGTTGCGGATATAAAGAAGAGTGGATTACAAGTTGGTCTGAGCGCAAAGATATTATGGATGTTCCGAAATTAATGCAGCTCCCTATTTTTCATCATTTTCATCAATTGAATGAGGATAGTTATTTAGCTGATTATAAACAAGGTTTGGAAGCAGAGTATTTTCATAAGTTATCTGATATGATTATAAAATAGAGGTTAGGTGTTTGATGGTAATAAATTATAAACTTTGCATTTAGCAAAATTAATTAATAAAAAATATTGAAAAGAATAAGAAGTTCTTGGAAAGTTGTAAGATATACTATTTTAAGTTAAGGAGATAGGTTTATGGATTCAAATAAAAATCCGAATAAAATTAAGCATCCAAATAAAGATGATTTGTTTGTAATTGATGGGATAAAGCGTACTTGTTATTTAAAAAACATTATTAAAAACCCAAATATTATTGTAGGTGATTATACATATTATGATGATCCTGCGCATTATGAAAGCGATGAATGTGATTTGCAAAAAAGTTTTGAAAAAAACGTGCTATATCATTTTGATTTTATTGGTGATAAATTGCGCATTGGTAATTTTACGCAGATTGCTACAGATGTTAAATTTATTATGAATGGAGCATATCATTATTTAGGAGGCTATTCATCATTCCCATTCGTGTTGTTTGAGCAAATTTGGAATGATATTCCGTTTTCTGAATTTACGCCTTCAAATAAAGGGGATACTGTGATTGGAAACGATGTATGGATTGGTTATGGTGCTACAATTATGCCAGGTATCAATATTGGTGATGGTGCGGTAATTGGTACTCGTGCTGTTGTCACAAAAGATGTGCTGCCGTATGCGATTGTTGGAGGGAATCGTGCAAATGTTATTCGCAAAAGGTTTGATGATGATACGATTAAGTTTTTGCTTGAGCTTAAGTGGTGGAGCTGGTCGATTGAAAAAATCAGAGAAAATATTGTGCATATTATGAGGGCTGATCGAAAGGCTCTTGAAATGGTCTGTTAGATTATACCGATTTTGTGGCATTAATAGTTGTGCTGAATTATAAAGAGTTGCTGAATATTTAATGCTGTTTTTAAAGAGGTTTTGCTTACAAGTATGTTTATCATTTGCAGGATTTCTAATCGATGCTCAAAAGCTATATCAGAATACTTTGTTTGCTATAAACAATTTCAAAATAAAAATATTTTTTATCCACTTTTTTAAGCACTTATGTGTTAAACATAGTTACAGGATAAAGCAGTTGGATATCTTTGCTAGCATGTGCTACATATTTTGGCATTAGCTCAATCATGTTCGGATATTGTATATTTTTTTCTGCGTCTAAAGTTAATTTTTGTGCGTTATTGCTGATCCAGGAATGTGTTAGAGTTATGTTAGTATCTTCTATAATTGTTTCGCTTTCATGTGTTTTGTGTATCCATTTTTTTGTGCCCGTGTAGAAAACAATATCTGAATTTGGATATTCGTTTAACAAAATATCCCAAACTGATAATGCTAGAATTTCTACTTTCTTTTTATGTTTCATTTCTATGCCTAGTGCTATGCCTAATGCTGTGGATGCCCCTATGCGTAATCCTGTTAAAGATCCTGGTCCTTTAATTATTATTATTTGGTCGAGATTGAAATGGTTAGTTTTGCATAATTTATCAAAAGCTGGTAGTAATTGTGCGCATGCATCATTGCCATTGATATAGTTATATTGGGTATTATCATAAAGTATTCCAACTCCAAACATTTTTGAATTATGTGTATCAATTAGCAGTTTCACTAATAGCATTATCTCAGAAATTTTTCGAAAAATTAATAGACCTTGTATGAAGTTTATATGATTGTTCTTTTAAATGCTCATGTTTGCTTTAATCATGAAGATATATGGTGCTTTGATTCTTGTAAATGAAACTAATCTGGTATTTTATTTGTTAGTCTTTTGCTCAACTAGATTCCTTAAGAAATATCGATAAAACATTTGTTCTGAGAATTTAGGTTCGAATGTTAAATCATTATATCATTGCAATTATAGCTGTTTTTGTAATGTTATAAAATGCTGGGCTTTATAGATTATCCTATATAGTTTTAATAATTGAGATGTATTTTAGAGTACTCTTGGAATCTTAAAAAGTTATTTCTTGATTGAATATTTTATCTTATATAAATTGTTGTAAACACTGTAGTTTTATTTGTTTAAGTTGTTTGATGATTTTCCATATAAATTAATAAATTTTGGAGGTTATTACGATTTTGGTAGAATTAAGATTACAGCACATTGAAAAGCAGAACAAAATTTTGCAATATGTAATTTTAGCTTTTCATATTAAAATATTTTATTTAAATCGATAGAAAAATTTGTAAAGTAAAAGATCCAGAAAATTATGTTTGCAGAAATTGAAATAATTAAGAACCAAGAGAATGAGCTTAAAAATATGCGTGATAATTTTGATTTTGGTTTTTTTGCAATTTCAATATCATCATTTGAATTCGGGTTAGGAAATCCGCTTCCTCCTGATCCATTTGAATTTCCCGGAAATCCTGGTTTAGCGTGGGTTGTTGGTGTAGCTGGTCTTTTAGGCTTTTCCAAAGCTTCCAATGGTAAATGCGGGATGAAAGGTCTGCGAGCTGTGGTTGGTTGTTCTTCTTCCTCATCAGATGGTGGAGGAGCGGTTGCGATTGTTGATAGTTTATCATTCTCTTTTTTTGCATCGTATTTCCAAGTGTTTGAGCAAACTGTGCAACGTACGATTCTGCCAGATGTAAGCAAATGATTTGAAACTGAATATTGACTTGCGCATTTTGGACAAGTTAGTAGTGTTGTGCCCATGCATTTCTCCCTTTTCTTATATAATGTAATAGTAGCATTTTTTAAAGCATAGAATCAATTAAACTTTGATTTTCTTGAAACTAGAGAGCTAATAAAATAACGTTTTTCCAAAAAATGGATTGCTGTTTAAGTGATTTTGAATCTAGTTTGAAACGATTGTTGGAGTAAAGACAAATGCAGTTTTCTAATTTGATAATTGTTTTCTGATTTTGTTCAAGAATGTTGTGTGTTGATATATATTTATTATTTCTAATTAGCTTGATTAATAATGGTTGTGTTTCAAAAATTTTTAGTAAGTTTAGAATTTTTTTACAATGCGATTAATTAGCGGATGTAATTTTAATGCGCTCTATTGGTGTTCCATTTACGTTTTCGCCCAAAACAGTTTGCACTAATTTCAAAAGCTCTTGTTCGCGGTATTGAAGTGTAATTGCGTGATTAGAGATAGTTTTCATAATTAATGTATTTTTACGAATCATGTATGGTTGTGCTAAAACAGCCCATTGTGGAGCAACGTCTCCCCAAACTGCTTTCAGGAAATTAACTGGATTTTTGTGTTTATTGCTTAGTTTCTTCATTGTTGGCAAGATTGCGTCCATAAACGTTGTAGATCTGTATGTTTGATTCTTATATGGATTCATATGTTCTATAATAAATCTATCATATATAATATTTTTATGAAAATCTTGATTTTGGCTGCAGGGCGTAGCAGCAGATTTAACGGAGCTTGTTCTAAAGTTCTAACAAAATTTTGGGGAGTACGTGTTGTAGATATGTTAATTGCTCGTGCAAATAACGTTGGGCAGACATATATTATGGTAAATGAAAATGTTGATAAAGCAATAAAACATAATAGAAAAATTGTTCAAGATATGAATAATTACGGAACTGGCGCAGCTGTGCAGCAGTATGTTAGCAATATGGAAGAAGATGATCTATTGGTCATACCAGGTGATTTGCCTTTGTTAGATGAAGCTGCTATGCAAAAAGTCACGAATACTCCTGGTGATATCGTAATTGGCGTTATGAGGATGCCAGAGGGTGCCGAGCAATATGGACGCATAATTATGGAAGGCGATCATGTGAAGGCGATTGTTGAGCATAGATTCCATGAGGAAAAAACTCAATTTGCAAACACAGGTGTGATATTGATTAGAAAAAATGCATTACATTTGATAAAAGATTTGAAAAAGAATTCTTCTGGCGAAATATATTTAACTGATATTGTTCAACTGGCTAACCAAGCTGGTCTGCAGGTTGGGATTTCTAGCTTGCTTTATAATTGCGTATTAGGTTTTAATACTGTTGATGAATTGAACCAGCTGTTGCAATTGGCTCAAATCAATTGGAGAAATCGAGCTGTTGAATCTGGCGCTGTGTTCTACGATATTTCAAAAGTATATTTTTCTTACGATACAAAAATCGAACAAGGTGTGGTTGTTGAGCCAAATTGTTATTTTGGACCAGGCGTTGTTCTAAAATCAGGTGCGTATATTAAAACATTTTCAGTGTTTTCTGATTGCGTTGTTTCTGGAGCCGTTGGTCCGTTTGCGCATATAAAATCTGGTTCGATTGCCCATGGATCTCAAGTTGGCGCGTTTGTTGAAGTAAGCAAATCAGATGTTGCGCAAGGAGCTAAAATCAAGCATTTAGCATATATAGGTAATGCGAAAATTGGTGAAAACAGTAATGTTGGCGCTGGTGTTGTTGTTTGCAATTATGATGGAAAGAACAAGAGTGAGACTGAAATTGGTAAAAATGTGATGGTCGGGGCAAACTCATCTTTGATAGCCCCAATTTCGATTGGTGATTCAGCATTTTTAGCTGCAGGCGGAGTTTATACGAAAAATATTGAGGAAATGGAGTTTGCAATAGCTCGTGCAAGACAGGAAAATAAAGGCAAGAAGCAAGATGTTTGACTGTTTTTGTAAAAGGTGAGCAATAGTACATAAAAGTGTGCTCTTAACCGAATTTTAACACATTGTTAAGATTGCATCTAGATGTTTTTTGCTATAATATGTTCCGTATGAAGAAATTATTATTTTTACTATCTTTAGCTGTGGCTCATGAAGCCGACGCAGGCATGACATTTTCTATAGGTGGTTTTGGTGGAGCAGGTACAACTTTTGGACAAACAAAAATGGTTCGTCCATATGTATTCTTAGCTGAAATTCACAGAACTAAGATGAAAGATGCAGAAGATAAGAGAATTGATGCATTGAGCGATAAAGATGCACAAAAAGAGTTAAAAAAAATAGGCTTGGATGGAAAATCAAATCCAAAAGAGGCTTTGAAAAATGCGTTCATGTATGCTCGTAATTATGGTGCATTGTTGCATTCAAAGGATGGCAAGAGCCCTTTGTTTATCGATACATCTTCGAGCACAAAGCTTAAAGAATGCGCCTCTAAGGCAGAAGGCGTATACGGCTTGGCTGGTGTTTTGATGCAGCTTGGTTTATTTCAATTTGATAACATTGGTTTCAGCTTAGATTTTGCGATTGCAAAGCCAATGGGTAGCATTAAGGAAAAGACAAATTACACAACAGTAACACGTTCTATGTCCACAATGTTTGCTCCAGGTTTTACCATTAGGTACAACATTGGTAATTTTGCGTTAGAAGGTGGAGTCATCTTGCCAATTTACTCAGAAACGATCTCAGTTGTAGCTCATCCTAAGGGAATTGATTTTGAAGGTTTATCAGATATTACTGTAAAATCATTGAATAATGCGCAAGTAGCAGGTCATCATATTCCTTCTGTTCCTGCTTTCGATTCGTTGAAAGTCCAAGGATCTGTAAGGGCGGTGGAGCAAGGTTCAGCTCAAGAACCGGGCCAAGATCGAGATGGTGTTGTACCTGGCCAACCTTCAGAGGTTCCAAATAATCAAGAAGCGGTCCAATCTGTTGCATCTGATGTTCCTGTTCAAGGAAATGATGATGCTTCTCAAGAAGCGGCCCAAGGTTCAGCTCAAGAACCGGGCCAAGATCAAGATGGTGTTGTACCTGTCCAACCTTCAGAGGCTCCAAATAATCGAGAAGCGGTCCAATCTGTTGCATCTGATGTTCCTGTTCAAGGAAATGGTGATGCTTCTCAAGAAGCGGCCCAATCTGTTGCATCTAATGTTCCTGTAGGTGTGGCCCAAGGTTCAGATAGTGTAGTTAAAAGTGTCGCATCTGTTTCATCTGCAGGCACAATTACACAGAGTGGAATGGCAGAAGATGCTAAGAAGATCTTTGCGTTGTTGAGTGAAGAAAAACAAAAAGATAATATATTTAATACAAAATATGTTCCGTCATTTGGTTTCCGTATTGCTGGTGTTTATAAATTCTCAGAAAGATTATCTGCGACACTTGCTTTGATCTACATTTTTGGCAGGTCAGCTGAGGTTGAGCAGGAAGATAAAGCTCCTGCGAAAATCGTTGTGAGCTCTGATAGAAAAGTTGATAACAGCAACTTCGAAATTAAGGTTCCTCCTATCTCAAGAAACGGCATTGGATTCTTAACAGTTGGTATTTCATACAAGATCATGTAATTTTACATGGTCATTTCTTTTCGATTATGAATCAGATCTTTTGATAATAAGACAAATTAAGGCGGGATTTAATAAGATTGCAATATGAAAATTGTTGCGATAGATGCAGAAACTTTTATGATAGTGAGATTTTTTTATTAAAAAAGTATGTATTATTTTGATATCTGTTATTTTTTGTAGAATATTTGTCTTTAGTAGCTAAATTTCCTGATATTTCGTAATATATTTAAAGCCTTAAATAATCAATTTTGGGGCGAGAGGAGATTGCGATATGTCTGTATTATTTCAATTAGGAGAGTTGCCATTCGATGAGCAAAAGTTTCAGCCAAAACTTTCTGCAGAGTCATTTGCTTATCATTACCAGAGGCATCATAAATCATATGTTGATAATTTAGCTAAGTTTTTTGATTTGGATTTGGCCAGAGAGTATGGCATTAGTGAACATGATCTTGCGATTTCGGCTGCAGCATGGTCTGGAAAAAACATTCAAACTGTTCATGATTTGTCTTTGATATACATAATAAGGAAATCTTATCAGCATGCTATTGAGGCTTTTGAGCGTAGTGTTAGTGAAACCATTTCATCTAAACTTGAAATAGATGATCATAATCCTATTGATGTTGTACGTTCAGACTTAGCTTTAACATTGCACAAACGAGTGTTCAATAATGCCGCGCAGCACTGGAATCATGCATTTTTTTGGGAAAGTATTAGCCACGAGGAAAAAAGTGTACCTTCTAAGTTGATTGAGTTGATTGAAAGCCAATGGGGGTCATTTGAAGAGTTCAAGAAGTGTTTTTATGACAATGGCACTCAGTTGTTTGGAAGTGGCTGGGTTTGGCTTGTATTTGATATGGATACACAGAAGTTGCGAATTTTGCAAACAATGAATGCAGAGACTCCAGTTACAGCAAGCCGTTTTGTTCCATTGATCGTAATAGATGTGTGGGAGCATGCTTACTATATTGATTATCGTAATAAGCGTGTTGATTATTTAGAGCAAATTATTAATCAATTAAATTGGGAATTTGCAGATCAAAATTTAAGTGCCATTAGGTAGCAATTAGATATCGTGAAATAAAAATGGAGCGTGTTTTGAGTGAAAAATATAAAAAAACAAGTTGTGATAATAAATATATATTAGGCATAGAATCAAGTTGCGATGATACGGGCATTGCCTTAATTTTGGGTGATGAGATTGTTGCAAACACAGTTTTAAAGCAAGAGCATAAAAAAGGAGTTATTCCAGAATATGCCGCGCGTGCGCATCATGTGGCGTTATTTGAGCATTCACATTCTATTATCCAAGATTTTTCAATTGATTTAATTGCATATACTAGTCAGCCAGGTTTGATTGGAAGTCTTTTTGTTGGCGCAAATTTTGCAAAAAGCTTAGCTTACACATTAGGTGTTCCAAGTATTGGGATAAATCATTTAGTCGGACACATCTTGCTTCCATATTGGTTAGATAGGAATGCTGCTTGTAATGTTGGCAAAAAAATTTGTTTTCCATATTTGTGTTTGCTAGTATCTGGTGGGCATACGATGATTATTTTAGTAGAAAATGTTGGTCAATACAAAATTCTTGCAACAACTTTAGATGATGCAGTTGGCGAGGTGTTTGATAAAGTTGCAAGAAATATCGGTTTAGATTATCCAGGCGGACCTCATATAGAGCAATTGGCGTCTATTGTAAGTGAGTCTTCGTATTCGCGTCAGAGTTTGCTGGATGAAGGATGTGATATGTTTATGCAGGATAAAAGAAAATATAAGTTTCCATTTGTGATGAAGAATAGACAAGAATTTTCATTTTCTGGCTTAAAAACGGCAGCAATCGAGCAGATTACGAATGATGCGGCTATTGAAGATAAGGCACAATTTTGTAGAGATTTTCAAGATCATGTAGCATTTTTATTAGCTCAGAAAATGCAGCAGGTGCATAATCAATTGCAGGATAGTGGATATGATCTAGCTCACTGGGTTGTTTCGGGTGGAGTTGCGGCTAACAAAACAATTCGAGCAAAATTGGACGAAGTAAGTTTGGCATGTAACGCTCAAGTGCATTATCCGCCAGTGGAATTGTGTACAGATAATGGAGTTATGATTGCCTGTGTTGGTCAGTTGATGTTTGATCGGGCAATTTCTCAGAATTTGGATGAAATGTTGAGCAAAAAGCCAAATAGTATATCAAATTTATAGTGTAAATTTGCTTTTGTTTTTTTAGATTTATGATATATTGCATGAAGTAAGCAGGGCATTGTGCACTAGGGTGCACAGATAATCGAGAGAAGCTTATGTAGTATATATTTTGCAGATGTTGAAAAGCAAATATTGTAAAAAAACCTTTTGCGTTTCATGTCGTCGTACAGACGAATAAATATAGAATTTGCCAGATTTATAATTTTTATGTGCGGCGAAATCCAAAAATCTGTATAATTTATTATTTGCGATGCTTGTTTAAATCGGATTTTGTGAATTTGTTTATATTGCAAATAACTAATCCACTTTTTCGATTTGTGTCATGTTTATTTGCAGACGGTCTACTTTTCTAATTCTATATCAAATTAATTAATTAATTATTGAATAATTTTGCGCTGATAACTGGCGCGTTTTGTTTTTAATATATATTCCGATTGGCAGATTTTTCAAAATAGATGCTTAGAATTTGATTAATATGCGCATTCGAGATTGTTGCGTGATTAAATTATTAGTTGCTTTTTGATCAATATGGATTGATTTGAGCATTTCGGCTTCTGGAGTAGTATTTATTCCATGCATTTATTCCATGCGTATTATTAAGTTTATAAATATGTATGTTGCTATGTGCAATTGGTTTGAATTTGTCGAATTTTTGGTTTTTTAAAGACTCTTACGTGAAATTCAATTTTTTGCTAAACTAATTTTGCGCCCAGGTAGCTCAGTTGGTAGAGCAATGGACTGAAGATCCATGTGTCGCTGGTTCGATCCCGGCTCTGGGCACGTTTTTCTTGAAAGATTTTTGTTTTTATTATCCTGTCTTTTGATTTTATGTTTTTCTTAGAGCTAAATATTCGCCAAAAATGCTGTATTATATTTATGAAAAAATTATAAATGCAGTTTTGTTTTCAATGTGTGGTAAAACGGTTAGTATTAACTTTTAGCAGAAAATTGAAATGAGTTTGTATTGAATTGCATGTTCTTTAGCAAGCAGTAGTTGGTTTTGATCGTTGGTGGTAATTTGCACAAAAAGACAATAGTTTCTCTACCATTACAATGAATTGATTTACCTCCACTTTGTTAGTGAATTTTTAGTGACTAAGGCACAAATAGGCAATAATTTTTCTATCATTTGAATGCACAAAGTGGTTTATCTATACTTTTTGCTTAAGTCACCATCTTCTATTTTTATTGATTTTGAGGTATTCTTTTAGGGAATGATTATTCATGTCTTGACAGTTCTTTTTGTTGTTCTTTTTTGGAACACTTCAGTTGATATAACATGTATTGGTAAGCATATTGTTTTGCCGTTATCTTTGGTAGTTCTAGGCTATATTTTGTCTGTTTATATTTTGGTTAAAAGCTTTTGGTTTTTTCAAAAGTTAACTTATTCCATTTTTAACAGCAAGACTAAAATAGAGAGAGCAAAAGATAAGTGTGCAGAGTCATTATTGGCATATATCACGGGTGATACCGAGTATGCTCGCAGATTATGGCAAGATGCAAGCAAGCATTTATCAGATGATAAGTTGTTTTCATTAATTGGAATAATGAATGGGAAATTTTCTAAAGAAGTTGCAGTTGAGTGTTTGCAAAAACTGCCAGCATGCTCATTAATCAATGAGTATTACGTTAATTTAGGAAGACAGTGTGAATCATATTCGGTAGTTCATTCAAAATCTGATTTAATAAATATTATAACAGAATATAAAGCTCCTTGGGCTTTTCGCGTTTTAATTGCGCATTATTTGAATAACAATGAGCCTGTTGCTGCAGATAACATATTAAAGCAATTTGCAAAAAGCGCTAGATTACAAGCTGGTGAATGGAAAGTTTTAAAGGCAAAGATTTTTGCTAAAGAAGCTGATCTTGCAGAAACCAAAGCGGAAAAAATAAAGCTTTATAGGAAAGCAAATAGGCTTGATAAATCAATTGCGGTGTTTGATCTTGCAAAATATTACAAAGGACGCAAGGAGTTTCAAAAGGCGCGTAGATGCATTGAGGATGCTTGGGTACAAGTTCCATCAATTAAATTAGGCAAAATGTATACCGAATTAGATGAGTTCGATACTATACCAATTCACAAGTTCCAGTATGCAAGAGAGCTATGCAAGTTGAATGAAAATCATCCCATCAGTCATGTTTTGGTTGCAACATATGCGATGGAATCTGAGTTATGGGCGATTGCGCTTGAATATTTAAATAAGTTTAAGCAAAATTACCCTGCCTTAGCTTCTATGCTGCTTGCTCGCTTAGAATCAAAGAAATCTGGAGATAATACCAAAATATGGAAGAACATAGAGAAAGCTTTTGTGCTAGTTGCTCAAGCTGAAAATTTGGATGTTGAAGGTATCGTTTAAATTTTTTGTTAAGCAACAAGTCATAAATAGTTTTGAGAAGGAGAAAGTCCGATGACGGATATTAAGAATAAAGAAAACAAGAGAGCAGATGGTAAGGATATTGCAAAAAATCCTCATAATGATAGTTCAAAGGAAATTAATCATAAGAATACAAAGCATTCTCAGGCTAATCATAGTAGCAAGTCTAATTTTGTCAAGAAAGATGAGAATAAATCTCATAAAGAATATGAGAATGGATCTAAAAATGAAGGCAAGAATGAATGGAAAAATGGATCAAAATTGGGAGCAAAAAGCGCTCATAAGTTAGGTGCAAAGCGTGAATTTACAAATGAGGCAAAATCAGGTGATAAAAAGCAATCAGATGGTAAATCTGATTCTAGAAATGAATTTGCTTTAAATAAGCTAGAAGTTAATGTGAGGAAATGTTCAATTACTCCAGCTGAGGGTAAGGTAAAAATGGTTGCTCTTTCTGGTGCTGAAGAAATTGGCATGAACATGACATTGTATATTTATGAAAACAAACATGGCCACAAGTTCACAATTTTAGTTGATTGTGGAGTTTCATTCGAAAGCATGCCAGGCGTGAGCGTTGTGATGCCTGATATTGGATCACTTGAAGAGGAGGGCATTACAATTGATGCAATCGTGCTTACTCATGGCCACGAAGATCATATTGGAGCGATTCCTTATTTGCACAATATTATTGATGCGCCTATGTATGCAACTCCATTTACAGTTGGTTTGATCAAAAAGAAAATGGAATACAACAAGATTAAAGATTATAATTTAGAAACAGTAAAATGTGGAGAGATTCGTCAAATTGGTCCGTTTATGATCAAGTGGATTGCAGTAACTCACTCAATTCCAGATAGTGCGATGTTAGCAATTGAAGTTGATGGAGTACGTATATTACATACTGGTGATTGGAAGATTGATCCAGATCCAATAGTAGGCCCTGTGGTTGATGAAGAAGCAATTCGTGAATTTGGAGCAAAGGGTATAAATGCTCTGATATCTGATTCTACAAACATTCATTTGGAAGAAACCGCACATTCGGAAGGTGAGGTTGCCGTTTCTCTAAAAGAGCTTGTGAAAAATACCAAAAAAGGACGTTTTGTATTAACATGCTTTGCTTCCAACATTGCTCGTGTTTATAGCTGTTTGGAAGCTGCAAAAGCAGCTGGAAGAAAAGTTCTGATTTTAGGAACATCATTGAAAAAAGCTGTTGAAGTTGCCGTAGATTTGAAGTATTTGAATGATGATATCGTGATTACTGAGGAAGAGGCAAATGATTGCCCTACAGACCAGTTGATGATTGTTTCAACCGGTTCGCAAGGTGAGTTGAATTCGGCTCTTTGGAAGATGG
>DAHXLG010000001.1 GCA_027371775.1 bacterium | reverse complement strand
AATCACAAGCTATTTAAACGATATAAAACAAGCTTTAATTTTTTTTGCAAACGCAAAAGGAAATAAAATTTCTTTAGAAAATCTAATCAATTTAAGCAACAGTAGATATCTATCATTATTATCAAAATACGCACAAGAAAAAAGCTTCAAGACGCAAGAAAGAATGATAGCAACTTGGAAAAAATGGTCTGAATACAAACGCACACAAAAAATCGAGACAATATTTGAAAAAACAATATATCCAAAAAGCAAGCATAAAATATTACCAAACATAGAATTTGAAACAATAGAGAAATTGATAGACACACAAGAAAATCCAGAAACATGGGAAGATTATAGAAATCGTGCGCTAATAGTGCTATTATATTCAGCAGGAATAAGAATAAATGAAGCAATAAACCTAAGCTGGCAAGATATAAACCTATCAGCCAATTGGGCACAAATAAGAGGAAAAGGAAACAAAATAAGATATGTACCATTACTAGAAAGTGCAAAAACAATCTTATTAGAATACAAAGCAGCATTAAACAAAGCGCATCCTGAGATTACAAGCGACAAAATATTCATAAGCTCTAGGTTAAAAAAATGGCATGCATGTACAGCAGAAAGATTTTTCAGACAACTGATTCAAAAACACAATCTACCAAAACTCACTCCACACAGTCTAAGACACGCATGTGCAACACATCTATTAAAATCAGGATGCAACCTAAGAACAATCCAATCACTACTAGGCCACGCAAATTTAGAGACAACAAAAATGTACATACAACACTCAACAGAAGAATTAATGGATATACACAGTAAAATAATCAACAAATCAAAGCAGTAAAATAAATGCAAGCAAAGATAGCTTTTTTGCACATGATTAAACAGCTTTTTTTAAAACTAAAGCCAAGAGTTAGTAACAAATTCTGCCGATTTTCTAATTTAATATAGAAGAATCTCTTAAAACTAATTTTATCAATAATACTGGGTATTATATAATATTTTACGTTATAAATAACACCATCACACACCACTATACATAACAATAATTTGACAAACGAGAAACAATATTATTATTCGTATAACCAATATTGGAACTTATAGCAATAAAGTAAGTTATAGAAAAAAGCTATGAAAATAATGAATTTAGAAATTATTACCAAATATCTTATTACCAAATATCTACAAACCTTGACCGCCTGCAATTATTTTGCCTCAAAATCTAAAAAACTTACAAAATTAGTCTAGGTAGGTCTTGGTCGTCTGGTCGTCTAGTCGTATTTTGAGGACGGCCCTTGCCCCCATAGGGGCCGTCCTATCGTCTCGTACCGATACGATACTTATGAACAACCATTTTACACGCTGCTGCAATCGTCGTCCTATCGCTCGTACCAATAAAAGATCTTATAATACTATCAGCAGTCCTATGGGTCTCGTTACCGATACGATGTTTATGAACAACCTCTTGATTTAAAACTACCGCAATCACAATCCCGGGTGCCATCGTATCGCTCTCGTAGCGATACTTATAACAGCCTCTTGATTTTAAAACTGCCGCAATCAATCGGACTTCCTATCGTATCGTACCTATAACGATGCGGTACAAACATTATGCTTATAAACAACCTCTTGATTTTAAAACTCTGCAGCAATCAATCCCGAGTGCCTATCTATGAATTAATACACAGCAGTACTTACCCAGTCTCGTACCGGATACTTTATGAACAGCCCTTTTAAACCCTACTGCAATTCAAGTCTTATCCTATTCATATATAGGCGATAACATACTCTTCCATAGGCAAATCAGCGATAACACAAAGCTGCTGAATGTTTCACAACTATGAGTTGATAGAAAAACTTCGACTGAGCTACTTCAAACCAACAGAAGATCACTTACATCCCGCTTGCGCTAGTTTCATTAGATGTTTTGCAAAAATTTCAAACCATTCTCACTAATTTCCGTTTAGGCATTCAGTAATACTATGGCAGAAAATACTAGAATAGTTAAGAGTGCTCGATAAACCTATGCTGAGTGAAAAAGACAAATTAAATGCTAAAAGATGAATAAAGTAATTATGCAATACTTTGCAACTATTGCTCATCTTGCCAGCTTTGCTTCATCTAATTTAGCATCGTCTTACATAAAAAAACGAGTTTAAGAGATTCAAAACTTCAAACCACTTATTACAACTTCATTTATTAAAATACAATGCGAACAACCTTGCTCACTTGTAATCTACTATTTAAAATCCTATCATATCGTAGAAAACTATTCCATTCACTACTAATCATGCTTGAGAGCTATCAACGATAGAACAATCTAATTCTCAATAATACTCTATACTCTGCTTACAACTTACCGCCAAGCTGAGCTATTGATCATCTATAAAGCTAAATCAAAAACCCTACGATGATAAAAAACAAGGTAATCTAAATAAATAAAATCAAGACGAAAAAGTATGCAACAAGCCGCAAACTATGCTAGATCAAAAAAATATTGATGAATACGAGAAGCCATTAACTCAAAATCCTTCATATCTAAGTCATTATCTCCAGTTTCTATACCTAGTGCTTTAATTTTTTTAGCATCATCATGGTTAACTCTCACTTGGCACAACACCTCACTTAAATCTTTTGCTAATTTTCTAGAATTTTCAAGGTTAATTTCATGGCTAATCACAGCTTCTTCTATTGGCAAAAAATTTGACTCGATAGCCGATAACAAATTCAAAAATTCTTTTTGTGCAGACATAATATCGCAATGGATATTTTGTGTCCTATCTTGAAAATCATAATAAGATCCTGAAAAATCAAATATATCAGATAGATAGCAAATTTGAATTTCAGCAAGAAAAACCGATCTAACAGAATCATTCAATTGAGAATAAACCAAGCAAATTTCGGATAAAACAACTTTAGCAATATCAGATAACTCACAAGATAAACCATGCAATTTTTGCAAAGCAAGCGTATGTTCATTATTCAAAAAACCATTGTTTATATAGGATAAATTATTGCGCATCTCTCTTTCCAAAACAACAAACTCTTCCTTTGTAATCGCACTAGAAGACAAAGTCCACAACGCACAAAATAAAAAACAAAACTTATACATAAAACACTCCTAAATCAACTTTAGCACACTAAAAGTCAAAACAAAACATAGCAAAACTAACTAATCAAAATAAATAATACGCATACTTTAAAAATTCTTCTCAAAACGCCACTTTATAAAAAACTTTTTCAACTTGAAAAAACCATTGATCGATCAAATATTCTTGAAAGAACTAATTTTAATGCCATTCATGCAAAACACGTTATAAACATTGCACGAAATTTTTACAACAATTTAGATAGTAATTTTTGAAAAACACATTCACAAAGCAAACACATTCACAAAGCATATATTACAAGAAATAAATAAAAGTATTCCAGCCCACACATTAACAAAAAATAGCAAGACCTCAAACAAAACCTGTTCATACTCCAGTCTGCTATTAAATGACATATTTAAATGATATATATTAAATTTCTTGAAAACATTTTTACAAAATTTCAAAACATCAAAATCATGCTATACTAATAAGAATTTTTCTCGCAAAATATGAAGCAATATAGAAGTCGATAAGATACGAATTACAAGATATGAAATTTTATTTCCTACTATTCTTTCCAGCTTTTAGCAACTTGATATATTAGCGAGCATTATTAACGTACTCAACCTCATTTGGATATTCCTTCTCAATCTTAGAAACAACAGCACAAGCATAAATAGGAATTAGAAGACTATATTTTATTTCCTACTATTTCTTCCAAGCTTTTCGCACTTGAGATATTCGCGAGCATTCTTAACGTACTCAACCTCATTTGGATATTCCTTCTCAATCTTAGAAACAACAGCACAAGCATCAATTGGCCTATAAAGACGTTCAAAACAACGAACAAGATACTTACTTGCAGATTTTTTCATATCGCTATTCATGCCAGTAAGTTCAGCATCTTCAATTTTATTCAAGAAACTAACAAAAGTAACCATAGCTTTTTCATAATTCTTTTCTTCCAAGAAACATACGCCTAACCAATACAGAGCTTGCAAAGCCTTTTCATCATTTCCCTTACTAAACACAATAAGAGTCTGCTTCGCTTGTTCATATTTTCCTTCTTTGATACTATCCAAAGCCCTTTGGAAATTAGAGGGATCAAGAACTTCCTGCTCATCAATTGTAGTAGAAACTTCCTTAAGCAAAATCATTGCTTCTTGAATCATTTTAATAGCCTTATCAATTTTCACACTCTGCTCATTTTTCGCAAAAGCGGGAGCAAGAAAAAAAACAGTCAACAATAATAAATATTTACGCATAACCAACATTCCAAATTATTTAATAACGAGAATCGAAACTCTATTTTGTTCATAAGCATCTTCATCATCACCAGGAACAATAACTCTAGATCCAAAGCTAACTGCGGATAATCTATGAGGCGCCACACCCTTCTTTTTCAAGAATTCAACTACAGCATTCGCGCGTCTTTCACCTAGAGCATTGTTATAATCAACAGAACCTCTTTTATCGCAATTACCCTGCACTTCAACCCTAAGATCTAGATTAATCGCAAGATAATCAGCCACTTTAGATAAATATTCTTGAGCATGAGATGATAAATCCTGCCTATCAAAACCAAAAGAGATGCGATCAGAAGTAAAGTTTTTCAAAAATTCTTTATGAACAGACGACTCTTCAGGAGATTTTTCAACCAGCAGCATTTCAGAAACGCTAACTTCCGCCTCCTTAGGCGCATGCTGTAAATTACCATCCTCCTGGCAACCAGCAAGCAACAAAAATAGAAAAATCAAATAAACTCTCATTAACTGTTCCCCAAGCTATATAACATACCCACTACCGGACTCGAACCAGCACGGCTTTCGCCTGCAGATTTTAAGTCTGCTGTGTCTACCATTCCACCAAGTGGGCTCAAATATATTAAAACACAAGAAATCTTCTTATGCAATAGAACATATCACAAAATTGGAATAAAAGAGGCTATATTGATATACCATAACAAGACACGAAGCGAATTCTGTTTAGTTGAATTCTTTAAAAAGAAGAGTGCGCATCTCATAGATTATGAGCAAGTGAGCTTTGGATCTAGAATTGTTGATCCTTGTGATTATGAAGATGCCAGAGTTTCGAATTAACCAAAAAAACTCAAATGAAAAAAACAACAAAGCAAATATTAATAGAAAACATTACAACAGAAGGTCTTTTCAAAGCATAAAAATTTCAAAGCTGAACAATAAGAACAATAACAATATACTTCATAAGATCATATAAATAATTTATAAAAAAGAATCAAACTCTAATTAATCATACAAAAAAATGGAAAATCAGAATCTCTCATGATTTTTATAAATCAAACTATTTCAAAAGAAGCAGAATAAAAAAAACAATATCAAAGTTAAAAACAGAAAACTTGTAAAGTTTATTCTAGAGCCACTAATGCTAAAATTCCTGAAGAACTTGACTTGAGCACTCTAACAATAGTATCATGATCAGCAACTTTTTTTACGGTTTTGCGAATTTGTCCCATTGCATGAGTACGATGCATGAGCTCTTGGCCTGGATAACATCCTTTTGTGTGACTAATAAATTTTGCCACTTTACCAAACTCTAATATTATACTGCGTTCTGGTTCAAAATCTTCAAATTCTGCGATTTCATTTTCGATCAATAGATTAGTATATTCTATTTTGTCTATTCCTTTTTCATACGTGAAATATCCGATATTACGAGGATCCTTGAGAGAGGTTTTTTCTAACGTATACGCAATAGAAACATTAAGACTTTTGAAGATGAGCTCATTTCTCAAATCAAATTTTTTTATATGCAAAACTAATCTTTCTAAGATTATTTTTGGTGCAGCAAAAAACAGAGCATCTTGTTCAATTAAAAATACATCAGCCACGTATCTTCCCTGAGCATTTAAGAAAAACAAATACGAAACTGGGAATATAATTTCGCTTGCACTTAATTTGTTTATCAAATTTTTTGCTTGTTGAGATGATTGATTATGATTAATTTCTATTAGTTCCATACCAGTCCATTTATTGCATTAATTATAGCAATATGTTATATTTCTGGATATATAAGGAAGTGAACTATGGCTACGCCCAAGAAGAAGAGATCGCTTGAGAGAAGAAGAAGACGCAGAGCACAATCTAAAGTGATTCTGCCTAATGTTGTAAAATGTGAAAATTGTCAATCTAGCAGATTGCCGCATCACATGTGCCCAAATTGCGGTTACTACAACGGCAAGTGCATTATAGCGCCTAAAGAAAAGAGCGCTGAATAAATCTAGGTCATGAAAGAATATTATGATTTTAGACCACATATTTTGTGAATATAGGGATGATTTAAATGTTGCGCGCTAGCATTGATTTAATGGGTGGAGAGAACGCTCCAAATTCAATTTTAAAAGCTGCAAGTAATTTTAACAACGTGCATTTCGTATTTACTGGAACGGAATCTGTCAAAAACTTGATTGCAGAATATAAAATTGCAAATTATTCATTCATTGAGGCAAAAATTGTACTAGAAGAAGGAGTAAGATTTTCTAATGCAGAACTTGAACAATCTTCACTATACATTGCTATTGAGCAAGTAAGAGATGGAAATGCTGATTTTGTATTATCAGCAGGACCAAGCGGTTATTATATGTTGATGGCAAGAAGAATATTGGGCACAATTGCAAATTTAAATCGTCCAGCACTTGCAGCTATTATTCCAACGACTAAAGGATCATCTGTAATGCTAGACCTTGGAGCAAACCTTACATGCGATGCAATAGACCTAGCAAAATTTGCAGTAATGGGAGCAGCCCTTTCGAAATTCTGGCTTGGCAACAAGATACCAAAAGTAGGTTTCGTCAACGTTGGCAGTGAGCTAGGAAAAGGACCAGAAAATATTAAGAAAGCGCTAGATATTTTTTCCAAAATTCAACAAGAGGCCACTGGATCATTTATCGAATGTAATTATATAATGCGAGGAGATTGTGACGTTATTGTTGCGGATGGTTTTGTTGGCAACTGCATTTTAAAATTTGCTGAAGGCATTGCAGTATTTTTTAGAAACCGATTGAAAAACGCGCTTACGGGCAACATCTTTACAAAAACAATTGCTTTACTGTTGCGTAAGGATCTAAAACGCTCAATAGTAGACCCAAAACAATACAACGGAGCCATATTCGCTGGCATTAATGGATGCATAGTCAAAGCACACGGCTCATCTGATGCAATTGCCTTTCAGGCGGCCATTAGCGTTGGAATCAAAGTTGGATGTAACAAAAAAGAATTAATTAAAGCAATTGAAGAAGGTCTAAACGCATGTGACCTACAAAACATAGAATAGCTACAAAATAAACATTCATTAATCACAAAATAAGTCTAAATGCAAAAATTTTCAGAACATGCTAACTGATGTTGAAACAGAGCACACTAAACGATTTAGAGTAATTATGCCAAAGATATCCAAGCAAATTATTCATAAAAATGGCACTTCAAGATACTATATGAAAGCAGCTTCGCATCTAAAACGAATATGAGTTCTAATAAATATTGATGGATCTTATTATTCAAATAAGAACTTATACAAATTACTTAGTATTAGATTCTATAATAGCAAAACGAATCATCATAAGCTCTATTATTGAGCAAAATATCTGATATCATAAGCTCTATTATTGAACAAATGACATAAGGCTTACTGACGCAATAAAATAAGCTTGCCGAAACTTCGTTTTGAAGTTTTATATAAGGCCATACTCAAAACATAAATTACTACATATAAAGAAAACTTTCTGGATAATATTCACAACACTATACTTGAAATTAAGAATGTTTCCATAACATATTTTCGACAATCAAATTAGAATCATATCAAATAATGATATAAGAACTAAAACTAGAAAACCCTTTAGATTATTTAATATCAGCAGCAGCATCCTTGAGATAGACAACACCTTTACGAGCATCTTTCAAATCAAGATCATCAATCAAGTACATATCCTTAGTTGTATCGCAAACAAGACCCGCACCAAAATTATGAATTGCAGTAATTTTAGCAATTGTTTTGTCTTCATACTTAATTGGCAAGCTAATCAATGAATCGTAATCAAAGCCAGTATACTCAGCTTCAATCCACTTGCCGCATAGCAATTTAGCAGCATCCATATCAACCACATCAAATTTTATACGACAAACATTTTTCACAACACCAAACAAACGTTGGATGATAAACTCCTTGCGATCAATAAC
Organism: bacterium; assembly: GCA_027371775.1. Classification (GTDB taxonomy): domain Bacteria; phylum Pseudomonadota; class Alphaproteobacteria; order CAJXXZ01; family DAHXLG01; genus DAHXLG01. The sequence continues at coordinate 108,404 of DAHXLG010000001.1, read as the reverse complement.
CACAGGTTTCTTTTGTTCAAACGAAGCTTTCAGCATCGGCAACGCATCATAAAAAACTCCATCTAAAACCTGTACAACAACAGCTCCATCTAAACCATGCGTACGAAGCACGCGCGCTATTTCTTTCAAAACGATTTTACTCACAGCTTGCCACCTCTTTAACTTCTGGAAAATAATATTTCAACAAATTCTCAATACCATTTTTCAACGTGTACATAGAACTAGGACATCCCTTACAAGCGCCTTGCAAATCAAGCACAACAACACCATCATGAAAACTAACAAACTTAACCATACCACCATGAGATTCTAAAACCGGACGCACCTTTTCATCAAGCACATGAATAATTTTAATTTCAAGCTCAGTATATTCAATATTACTCTCGCTTAATTCGATATCCAACTTGGATTTTTTACTCTGACCATCCAATGGTATTTTTATATTATCTTCAAACAAACCAATATCTTTTTGTAAAAACTCATCAATCGCATCAATAATTTCAGGCTGCAACTTTTCCCAAGAAACATTTTGCTTCTTACTTATAGAAACAAAATCAGATCCAAACATAAGATAAACAACACCATCAATAGCCCACAAAACTTTTGCCAGTTGAGACTTTGCAGCATCTCTTTCGTTATTACATTCCCATACAAAACCAATCCAACGCTCGCCTACAATAAACTTTAAAGCATTAGGATTAGGCGTTGTCTGAACTGTGATCATCATTTCTACTCTCTATTTCAGTTTTTTCATTTTTTGCATGTACAGCAATTGGAGCCATAATCATATTAGCTCTCTTGCCTTCAATTACAGGATGCACCTCCACCTTACCAACTTCTTTAGCATGATCAGCAAAACGTTGTAACAAATTCATACCAATACTTGGATGCACAATTTGGCGTCCTTTAAACTTAAGAACAATACTTACTTTGAAACCAGTTTTCAAAAAATCGATCAAATGACGAAGCTTAACTTGAAAATCATGTTCTTCGATATTAGGACGCACCTGAATTTCCTTCTTTTCCTTAAATTTATTTTCCTTCCTAGCCTTAACCTGATTTTTCTTCAGCAAGAAGCAATGCTTACCATAATCCATAATTTTGCAAACAGGAGGAAACTCATTACGTGCAACTTCCACAAGATCCATATTATGCTCCCTAGCTTTATCCATTGCATCATATATTGAAACAACACCTAGCTTTGTACCATCCTCATCGATCAAAAAAACTTTTTTCGCAGTAATCTGATCATTAATTCTATTTTGCTTTAAATTATTAAATTTACTCATTGGGTTATCCTATCAATCCTAAAATTTCAGTTATTTTATCCAACTGATAAATATGCTTATTTCCCATGAATTCAACCGTTAATGATTTATCACTAACTTCATTTTTTCCAATAACGGCAATCATAGGCACCTTCAATATCTTATGCTGACGTATCTTAGCTCCCAAAGTTTCTGATCTAATATCCAATTGAGAATTAATACCAATCTCGAGTAGTTTATCATGTACAAGCTGAGCATATTCATTACACTCGCTTACAACCGAGCAAACTGCAATCTGTGTAGGAGCCAAATTAATTGGTATATTACCAGAAGTATGTTCAAGCAAAACAGCAATAAAACGTTCCATACTACCCAACATCGCACGATGCAACATGCAAGGACGCTGCTTAGTTCCATTATCATCAACATAAGAAATATCAAAGCGCTCAGGCAACACAAAATCTAGCTGTATAGTACCCAACTGCCATGAACGACCCAACGAATCCTTAATATGCATTTCAACTTTAGGACCATAAAAAGCCCCCTCACCATGAGCAATTTCAAAAGGCAACTTAAGCTGATGCATAGCCTCTTGCATAACCTCTTGAGCATAGTCCCAATTAGCAGACTCACCCAAAAAACCTTCTGGCCTTGTAGCGATTTTAATGGTTACATCAACAAAGCCAAAGTGTTTGTACATTTCCAAAGCGCGTGGAACAAATTTCTCAATTTCAGATTGAATTTGCTCACGAGTACAGAAAATATGTCCATCATCCATAGTAAACGAACGCACTCGCAAAAGACCATGCAAAGCACCAGAAGGTTCGTATCTATGACAAGAACCAAGCTCAGCAATTCTAAAAGGCAAATCGCGATAACTTCTAATTTTTTGCTTAAATATTTCAATGTGTCCAGGACAATTCATAGGCTTTAAAGCAGCGCACTCATGCTCATCATCACCCATGTTTATGTGCATCATATTTTTGCCATAAGCTTGCATATGACCAGACTTTTCCCAGAACACAGAGGACATAACAAAAGGAGTACGTACTTCCTGATAATCAGCATAAGAAAACTTACGAATAAAGTTTTCCAAAGATTTGAAAAGCTTCCAGCCTCGTGGCAACCAAAACACGCTACCAGCCGCCTCTGGAATCATATAAAACAGCTCCATATTTTGACCAATCAAGCGATGATCATTTTTCTTAAGCAACTCAAGCGCTTCAAGATACGCAACCAAATTAGCCTGCTCAAAAAAGGCAGCAACGGTGATCTTCTGGACTTTTATTTTGCTTCCATCACATGTAACAAACTCTTCTTGAGCCACCTTCTGAATCTTAAAATGCTTTGAACATTGATTTGAATTAGTCAAAAAACCAGATTGCGAAGGCAAACTTGCATTACCAAGACAATACCAACTATTGGGAGCATGCTCATCAAAATTCCACAAACAAGCTTCGATCTTCATTTTTTTTAATTTTTCCATAGAATCTTCATGTGATATGACAATCTTTTCGAACTCGATACCAGAATCTATTATTTCGTTCATTTTCTTTTCAAAAAACTCAAAGTCATTTTCAGAAATGGGCTCATTTGTAATAAATTTTGCTGTAAACGAACCATCTATTGGGCCATCATCTGTCATAATCTCTACAATCTGACCATCAACGCAATTTGCAAGTACTAGAGCCATACTTGCGCGCAACATATAACTTGCCTGCTTTGAATTTGAAACTTCAACAACCTCAAGAGATACAGGACCTTGAATATGCGTATGCAAATCATAAAGAACATTATTTTCCTTATCATAAAACCCGATACAATTTTTTGCGTCTAATTTTTGCTTTAATATTTGTGCAATTGTATTACCTGAAAAAGTTTGTACTTTTCCGTTGTACTTTACTTCGATCAATTTATCCTCCAAATAAATATTTTGTATTTATAATTAAAACAATATAAGTAATTACTCATATTTCAAAATGCCTAATCTCTTAGCAACTTCAACATAAGTATCAATTTCTGTCATGCCGACCATATCATCGATAGAAAGCTGAATATTTTGCAAACTCATCTCATCTGCTAACAATATATCGTGAGCCAGGCCATCTTTATACATACGTCCAAATTCAAGACAAACAGCAGAAACCGTAAATCCAAAAGCTTTAAAAAAACTATAGATAATATCCATAGACCTTCTAGCGCTCAACTCAATCTTTTCCCACTCTCCTGCTTTTATCCAATCAAAACTAACAATATGTTCTTTAGAAACAACAGGATTATCATTCTGCTTCAAAATCAATTCAACCAAGTAATTTTTAAGCTTCATACCAGGCGCACACATTAAACGCTTGGCAACCGCATCAGTTGTAGATCCGACAACATTGACAAAAAAAGGCAGCATTTCAAGAGCAACAACCTTCTGTTCTTTCATGCCATGTGGTTTAATATAGTGATTTGCAACGCCGCAATCTGATAATAATTCGAAAATAATTTGTGAAATACGATTTCTAATCATGCACAACTTACTATCCTCACCTTCAAACGAAAGTACAAATTCCCCTGTAGCATCAGCACGATACAAAGTCTTGTTTGAACCTTTAAAAGCAATTTGTCTAAAAACTGGATTAAGTAAATTATTCACTAGATGAATAATAAACACTTTTTTGAAAGAATACAAGAACCTTCCAAACGAAGTATATTATATAATAGAATTGATAACAAGGAGTATAGCATTGAACTTATCTCACATCTTAATATTATTTGGATTTCAAATATCACAGTTAGGACTATGCCATGCATCGGAAAAAATTGAAGATAAATCGAAACGAGAACAAGTATCAAGCTCACTTTTTAGCTCAAACAAAATTGCCATTGAAATTAGCTCAGGCAAGACAAAAACCACAACATTCGCAATCACAAGCAACAACGAAACTCTAGCTAACAAAATCAAAAAGAAACTAGAATTCACGCGTAGATTCAAGCATATCGTATCCGAAATATCGGCTGCAAAAATGCAAGCGGCTGGAATTGATATGTTCATCAAAATTTCTTTAATCGAAGAAAAAATCAACGTTGAAATATACGATGTTTTGCAAAAAAAGCTATTAAAATCAATTACAATAACAGGCGATATTTCTCAAGAGTACACATTAAATGAAATAGCAAACCAAGTTTATAAACACTGGATAAACGAACCTGGAATCTTCAACACAGCAATCATAGCAATCAGCGATATTGGCAACGATCTTTCAACATTAGTACAAGCTAAATACGGCAACACAAAAACAACATGCATCAGTCCACCAATTGCGTACTTAAACAGCATAATAAAAGCAAACGCATGCATTTACATAACAAAATTTTGCACAAAAAAACGGGGATTTGGGATATTTTCATATGATTGGCACACAAAGCATTTTTACAGAATCCTTGGCATAACAAATGGATCCGTTTTCGCGCCAGCATTATTCAATGGGAAATTATATATATCAGCATCATCAAAAGGCACAACAGGGATTTACTCACTTCCACACCTTGGCGAATACAAACAATTTGCAGATTTCGCGCAATTTGAAAAAGATCCAAACACAAAAAAAATTGCAAAATTCCCAAACAAGATTGCCACATCAATTAACGTAAACAATAAGATGACAATATTTTGTTCAAACTCACAAGGCGCTCCTGCTATTTTTTCATCAAACAACACACAATTATCATCTTCTAGCGGAGCATATTATGACCCATGTCTATTCGAAGACCAAAAAATTGCGGCAATAAAAAGTCAAAACGGACAATTCCATTTAGTAATAATAGATCTAGTGACCAAGACAGAGCGCACGCTACTCTCAAAATATTTCATAAGCAAACCAAGCTGGTCACCATGCGGTAATTGGATTGCAGTATCCGTACGTGAAAAAGGAGAAAACGACTATATAATTTTGCTACACAAATCTGGCAAATATCAAAGAGTCATAGCAGGAGAAACACCTCTTAAAAACCCAATTTGGATAATCAAGGAATAAAATGATAAAAACGAACTTAACAGCGGAATCTTTAAAAGTTACAGGACGCATCGAAAAAGATCAAAAAGCCAGTGAATGGACATGGTTAGGCACAGGCGGAAAACCGTTAATCACATTTTATCCAGATAGCATAGAAGATCTTGCTATGTTTTTAAAAAACCGTCCACAAAACATAGCATATAAAACGTTTGGAGCTGCATCAAACGTACTAATAAGAGATGGAGATTGCAACGGACTTTGTTACGACGGTGCATTTATAAGATTAATGAAAGGTTTTAGAAAACTAACAATCGAAGGCACGCAAATAATTGCAGAAGCAGGTCTACCTGGATCATTTATAGTAAACAAAGCACTAGAACAAGATCTAGGTGGAATCTCTTTTATGGCAACAATTCCAGGCAACCTAGGTGGACTCATCACAATGAACGCAGGTGCCCATGGTAAAGAAATGAAAGATATCGTCAATTGGGTAGAAATAATGGATTCAAATGGAAAAATTCACAGACTAACCAACACAGAGTGTAATTTCACATATCGCCATTCGGCAATTGCGCAAGATTGGATAGTAATAAGAGCGTGCATAAATACAAAACAAGAAAAGCGAGAAACAATCACACAAGAACTGCACAAACTAATTGCGCACAGAAAAGCAACGCAACCGACTAAGGGCAAAATGGCAGGATGCTTCTTCAAAAACCCATCAAGCGCGCAAAAAGCATGGCAATTAATTAGAAACGCAACTGTTGATGCAAATGCAGCAATCAACGCATCTCAAACTGTATGCGTATCAGAAATTCACGCAAACTTTATTATAAACAAAAACAACGCAACGGCGTTTGATTTAGAATATTTTGCACTACAACTGCAAGCCGATATTTTTTTCAAGCAAAATGTGTGGCTAGAAATGGAAATTGAGCGCATTGGATACTATCGCTAATCTAGGCACCCTTCATAACAAACTCATAAACTATTACCTTGCGCACTTTCATTTATATAAAGAACTAATACTATATAACAAAACATAATTCTCGGCATATACAAATCAAACATTCACAAACTCTAATCTTCTATCATATTTTTAGATGAAACTGCAGCATAAAATCTTACAAAATAGAAATTAATAAACTGATCTATTAGACTAGCAAAGTCTCAAATGACGCGACTTCAGCAATTATTGGTATACAAAAACAAAACTGAACATTTCAATTAATTAACAAGATCTGCTCATAAAAAAATTCGCAATCAATATAAAATTATAGATCTTTGTATTGTTAGTCAATTGCAACACCAACCAAACATATATTGTTTAATAATCCAAATAAAATAAAAGAGATAATGCTCACAAATGAATCAATTATTTTCCTTCTGCTTTTTCCTGAACATTCTGGAACTTAAGACTACCCATCGCTGAACTCACAAAAATCTTGCAGTCAACATGCTCTAACGTGTTCGAATAATTTGGGTAATCACTATAACATTTTATAAACCCATTTAAACTATAAGATACTTTAAAACCATCAGGCAAAATAAACACAGAATCAGAAGTACCAGATTTAATTCTAATTTCAAAAGGCATGGCCCTATTTTTCTTAGAAGCAGCAACAACGCTGCCATCTAAATTTAAAGTACCAGCATTTATTTTTGTATCGTAATTTATATTTCTCAATTTAGCATTTAAAGTACCAGCATTTATTATAAGCCTACTCAAATTGCTATCCACAAACAACGTGAACGAACCTATATTACATTCCAAAGCACCAGAATAAGAGGAAACAACACAATCTACAGCTCCAGCATTAACAACAACAAGCTTTACATCAGAAGGCAAGCTCATATTACAATCAACTTCCAAAGGACTATGCTTTTTTAATCTTTTGCAAGAGATAAATAAAACACCTTCTTTAACAATAACTTCTTTTTCACAGTCACCAACAGTATCCAATTTCACATCAGTTTTTCCATGTTGAATTCCCATCTTCACATCGCCATCAAATTTAACTCGCACTATTGAAAATTTCTTCCCAGCAATATTTTGATTGAAATTATGAGCACCGCAAAACAACGTAACCACGAAGACTGATAAAGTTTTAGTTATATTACATGATATAAATTTCCTCATCTCATTCCCCCTTCTTAAGCTTCGTTTTACCAAAACGAGTTGCGATATTCAAAAACACATCCGCCTCATTTTCATCAACACTTGTAAAATCAGAAGAACACGTCATCCAGCCACTTGTTTTATAATTCACCTTAGCATCTTTTTTTACAACAATATTACACTTACACATGTTAACATCAATACCAAGTTTTTGCTTCACACATTTTGTGACCACTGCATCAAAGGAAAGTTTTTTTGCAGTAATTTTAGTATCATATGCCATATTGTTCAATTTAACTCTCAAACTATCAGCATTAATAACTAAATTTTTTAGAACGCTATCTACAGTAAGATCCATTTTATACATATCAATAGCAAGAGATCCTTGATAAGCAGCCACAACAATCTTTGCCTTATTCGCCTTCATGAAAACACTTTCAATTCCATCAGGCAAAACCAAAGAAAACATCAAGCCAAGTTTTGGACTCTTTTTTGTACAAACAATATGCAACACATTATCTTTGACATAAACATTCTTTTCAAACTCACCAGTCTTAGCCTCAAGATCTAACTTGTATTGATCGATCAAACTCTTATCAACACCAACTTGAATATCAGCCGAACCATCAATTTCAATTTTCACATTTGAAAATTTTTGTAAATTTGAAACTTTCGCAGTGCACTCATATATATGTAATGAACAAACGACAGCACAAAATAATTCTTTCATATAATATCTCTCTAGAACTTCTATTATATTGGAATAATAAAATTACATAAATAATAGAATACAACTTCGCCAAAAGCAAGAAATAAAAACAAACATTAATTGATATTTTTATTTGCAAAGCAAACCTAGCTGCGAAAGACCTTTATAATAAACCTCTTTTTTAAAATCTACAATATAATTCATAATGCCAGCTGGATGCATCCACTCATAATCAGAGAATTCATCATTTAACACAACATTGAGATCTTTCACACACTCATTTTTATAAGCTAAAAACCAAATCTGTTCTTGTCCCTTTTCCTGACGTTTTACATAAGATGGATAGTCATACTTAAACGGCCCAGCTTTCCTAGCAAACTGAACACTTGGCATATAGCTTTTTTGAGAAAATTCATGCTCACTAAGAGCTTGGTTAATATCTGCAAAACAACATGTAGAAACAGAAACATCTAAACACTTTCTTTTGTAGTGTTCGACCATACATCCACGAATTCCCATTTCTTCAAACAGCTCACGTTTAGCAGCTTGCTCATGAGTTTCTCCATGATCCACTCCGCCTTGAGGAAATTGCCAACCATCCTTAGTCCTAGCTCTTTTACCAACCAAACAAAGATTTGTAGACGGATCCATCACAACAATTGCTACGCATTTCCTATACATACAGTACATTTTAAGATATTTATTAATTTAACAATAGATTGACAAATACTATATGCAATAAGCACTGAGGTTGATATTTAAACAAAAAAAATATAAAATAATGGGATAATCAGAGCAAGAGCTAGGAAAGGAATAAAATGGCTAACACCAAAGCTGCAAAAAAAGCTAACAGACAGAATGAAGTTAGAAAAGCGAAGAATAAAGCGCAAATTAGTCGAATCAAAACAGAGCGCAAGAAATTCGAAAAAGCTTCAATCGCAAAGTCCGAAGACTCATTTAAAGCGCTAAGCACGTGCCAATCACTACTTGCAAAAGCTGCAAAAAAAGGAGTAATTCATTGGAAGAAAGCTGCAAGATTAGTCTCTAGAATGGCTAGCAAAATTGCAAAATCCAAGTAAGGGTTATAACAAATGAATCCAGTTGGGCACCAAGAAATATTAAAAAGCCTAATTGATGAGCTAAAAAATGAAATTGGAGAAGAAACATTAAGAGATTGGTTTTCAGGCGCAAGCATTGCATACAATGATGGTTATATTCTAGCATTTCCAAACCAATTCATTTGCGAATGGGTAAAAAATAAGTACGCAAAAAACATCAGCACAGCAGCTAGCAAAATAGGCATCACATTAAAAATTGAAATTGCTAAAGATGATGGACTAACTTATACAAGCAAAGAAACAGCAAGTACAACTCCAGTTATTACAAAAACAAGCAAGTTCAACGAAAATTTCACATTTGATAATTTCGTAGTAGGGAAATCAAATGAAATGGCATATGAAGCAGCACTGCGCATAGCCAAAAGCAAAGAAATCGCATTCAATCCATTGTTTTTATATGCAGATGTTGGACTTGGCAAAACACACCTAATGCACGCAATCGCAAACCACCGAGAGAAGCATTTTCCAAAACAAAAAATCATTTATCTATCTGCCGAACAATTCATGAATACATTTATAAAAGCAATTCAGCAAAAAACTGTACTTGATTTTAAAGACCAATTCCGCTCAGTCGATTTGCTATTAATTGATGATTTTCAATTTCTTGGTAGTAAAGAAGCAACTCAAGAAGAATTCTTTCACACGTTCAACACATTGTTAGAAAACAAGAAACAACTTGTGATTTCTGCAGACAAAGCACCTGCATCTTTACCTGGTGTTGAGGCTAGATTAAAATCTCGTCTTGGATGGGGTTTAGTTGTGGATATTCATCCAGCAACGTATGAGCTCAAACTTGGCATCTTAAAAACGAAAGCACAATTGATGAAAATTGAAGTTGATGAGCACGTATTATCGTACATAGCAGAAAAAGTAAACACAAGCATACGCGAATTAGAAGGAGCATTTATGCGAGTTACAAAATATGCAGAATGGACAAACACTCCAATCACAATCGAACTTACTGAAAAGATGTTACAAAACATTTCTGATAGTAACAAACCAAAGAGTCCTAGCAATATTCTCAACTACGTATGCAAATATTCAGAAATCACATTGGAAGAAATCCAAAGCGCAACACGTACAAGCAAAATAGCAAGAGCGCGCCAGAAAGCAGTATTTCTAATTAGAAAGCACACAGGAATTTCATACATACAAATTGCCAAACTACTTGGGAACAAAGATCATAGCAGCATCATTTACGCAGAAAACCAAGCAAAAAAACTGCTAAAAGAAGAATCTGAATTTGAAAGTGACATAGCAACTATCGAAAAGCAGCTTAAACTTGGTCAATAAAAAACAGACTACAAAGATCATAATCATTTACGCAAAAAAACCGCTAAAAGAAGATAGTTGAATTTGAAAAGTGACATAGCAACTATCAAAAAGCAGCTTAAACTTGGCGAATAAAAACAATTATATTCCTAATTGGATAATAACACAGCATTTTTGCAAAATCGAGTTAAGTTTTATGAAGAAAAGGCACCTAATTAACTACAAAATTGGATATATAAATACTTAAAAACTTACAAAAACAACTTAGGCAAATACTATTTTGCTTAGTAAATAAAATCAACTATTATACTTTTAAAAAACACACGTAAAACAAGAGTATGAACATACTTAACTAATTATTAGGAAACATTTTGAGCTTGGTAAGTGAAAATATAATGATTTCTTTGATTAATAAATAGAATTTTTTTTTAGAATCTTTTGAATAAGCCTAATTTTGAATATTTTAAAACTTCACACAACTATTGCATATTTAATCTATCGAAATTGCATCAAAACATTACTGGCAAAATATAGTTACTCTGGATATTTTTCAATTTTCACAAAAAATAATAAAAATTTACTTTGGATTGTTTAAAGCTTTGTCAAAACTCTGCCAAACCAATCATTAAAATATTTGTACAAGAAATTATTCATTTTTACCAAAAGCAGGAATCTGATCTATTTGCTAAACCAAGATAAAATAAACAAAGTATATTTCCTAATCAGCACTCGTTAACTTAAACAAATTGCAATCTCATTTGATACTTAAGTTATACCCTTATTTTTGTATTTAAGGCAGGTAATTACAATGCACCCAACGGAAAAAAACTATTCTTTTTCGTTGTTGCAAGATAAATATTTTGATATATAATGAAATGCAATAATAATAATCACAGTAATTATCAAATTAAACAACAACGCAATAGATCCATAATCTTTGCCAATCACATTACTGAACGCACCGATATAATAGCCTAAAATACAACTTAAAACACTCCAAATAATTCCAGACAAAATATTCAACAAAGTAAATTTCAAAATTGAAATCTGTGAAAGACCAATCAAAAAAGGACTCACAATCCTAATACCATAAATGAATCTAAAACCCAAAATAAAAGGCACATCATATTTTTCTAAAAGCATAAAAACTTTTTTGGAATGCTTAGACAATCTAGGTGATTTTTCTAAAACACCTTTTCCAAAAAGCTTACCAATATAAAACGAAATCTGATCAGCTAAAACAGTTCCAACAAAAGCAATCAACATCACCTTTGGCAAATAAAACTTACCAAAATATGCCATGGAACTAATTGCTAGAACAACTGATTCCCCTTCAATAAGAGAACCAATAAACAACCCAACATAACCCCATTTTTGAATAAAATTGAGCACTTAAATTAATATCCAAAATTATGCAACAGAAGAAATAGAGGCACTTCTTTTTTGCTGCGCTTTCAAGAAACGCTTTCTTAGAACTTCTCCATCACCATATAAAGGACCACAGCTTGACAAAAATGCATCCAACCCACCTTTAGACTCAATTATTTTCAAACCTTTTGGAGTAATATCCAAAGTACAAAAACCCAAAACGCTGCTGAACAGACGCTTCTTTTGCAAGTTCGCTTCGAACCTTCTGCGAGTTTTATTCTCCGCATGGCTCACATTATTTCCAGACAAAAATGTCTTACCAGAAACTGCACAAATTTTCATTTTATCACCTTTCCATTAATAAATTTAACTACAAAACCTAATGCATAAATTGCAATCATCAAAGTGAAGATATACAAATTAACATTATATAAAATCAATAACCCGCTTATAAATGCTAGAACATTATAAATATCCAAACCTTTTTTCTTGATATCAACAAGACAACTTGCAATATACATAATAGCAACAAGCGAATTAGCCATTGTAAGCATAGTAGGCTTATCAAACACATTCAAAACAACCAAGCTCAACGCACAAAAAACTAAACCACCTTTCCATGGAAAACCTTGAACTGTTTTCACACCCAAAGATTTGCTTAACCATGATCTATCAGCTACATTTTTCAAGTTGCTTCCTTGAACTACTATAATACCATTAAGAGTACTCAAACAGCTAATTACAGCAACCAATCCAAAAACCATAGCCAACCAAACATAATTGCCAAACAAAATCACAGCTGTATCATAAACAGGAGTACTGCTTGCTACAGAATCTGGCAATGTAAACATTACAGCACAATGCACACCAATGAATGCAATAGTAGCAAACAAAAGACCAAGCTTAGTAGCCTTCATCACATTCTTTTCCGGATCCTTAATTGAAGAGCTAGCGGCAGCAGCAAATTCAACACCCAAGAAAGCAAACATGGCCATAGAGCCTGATTTTAGAATATCAGTCACAGGGCCAAAATTTGGATGATATGAAGAAATATTTCCAAAACCAACTGCTGCAATACCTATAAAAAACAATATTTTAAAAGCAGTAAATATAACCAACAATGCATTTGCAGAACCAGAACTTGCCATATTCAACAAGAACAAAACAATAGCTACAGCATATCCGATAACCCATGATGGAATACAATCAGTGCATCCAATCAAAGGCAGAGCATAATCACCCAAAGTCATGGCAATTGCAGACCCTGAAAAACACATTGCTAGAAAATATCCGAAAGCAACAAAATAGCCATAATTTGGACCGAAAGTATCTGCAATATAGTGAACTGGACCAGCTCCACCTTTAAATTCCTTGCTCAAACGACCAAAAATAGTAGCAATAGAATAAGCAATAAGAGAGGCCAAAACCCAACCTGCAATACTCCAAGCACCAAAAACACTCATAATGGAAGGAAGAACAAGAATTCCGGCACCAACCATGCCACCAGTCACCAACGCCGTAGCGCCCCATAAACCTAACATAATACACCTTTCGCTGTGAATATTATACATGCAAAATGCAATATACACAAGGATCTATGAGAGATTTAAAAAAAATACAAAATAATTCAACCAGAAAAGCTGCTTACAACATTACCTGTTTTAGAACCATCTTTATAAGCAATATATTTATCTGCTCTAGCTAAGTAGTTAATCGATAGCTCGACGCTATCCATCAAGTTTGTATACTGCTCAATTTTACAAGTACTATAAGTCATTTTCTGTCTTTCAACTGGATTAGTAGTTGCATCCATCACTTCCAGCAGCTCAACCTTGTTAAGAACATCCTTTGCACAAAAATGAGTGAAAAATTGTACACTAATTCCGTTTCTTGGAATATTCACAATCAAGTTAGCAGCATAAATACCTTTCTCACCGCTAATTTGCTTATTAACAATTTTCAAATCTTCGCGATAAAAATTTAGAAGACCATACGTCTCTTTGCCTACAACACTACCAGAAGTAAAAGGGCTGCCAACACTAGTCTCAGCATAAATTAACCAAGTAGGCTCATACATTTTATCAACGCGTCTAGAGCAATATGTAGAATCATAATTTAGCAAATATGAAATATCTTTTTTCCCTAAGCTCATAACCCCTCTTAATTTTCACTTAATTCTATTGGTTAAAATTTAGCAAACAATTACTTATTTTCTATTAATATGAAAAGGAACTTAATCAAAAAGAACAACATGATTAAATGAAGATGCAATTTGCTTTAAAAAAACATTGAATCAAGAAAAAATAATATTGTTGCAACCTCAATAAAGAACATGGTTAAAACGCATCAAGAACTTCTCGATTATTACTTATAGGCATATATGTTAAATAGCAAATACGTAAAGCCCTATTTATTAACATTAGGCAAAATGAATACTAGTATATTTCAACTGGGCAAAAAGCCAGCACTTGCCACCTTGGTCTGGCCTGCCTTATCATACGATACGAACTTTTATTTATCACAAAGCACCTCTCTTGATCAATCGCTAACGCTACTTTTTTCCTATTTACAACAATTGTGCTTGAAAAAAATTACTGAAGCTTTGGGATTATCGTCTGCGCCGCTTGTATTTTTTATTCATTTCTAAAAAATCCATGACTTCATCAACTCTAAAAAATCCATGACTTCGTCAACGCGTGCTCTACGATAGCCCTCTCTTTCCGCTTACTGGCTGCAATAACTGTGCTTGAAAAAATTACTGACGCGGAAAGAGAGGGATTCGAACCCACGATACGTTGCCGTATACACGCTTTCCAGGCGTGCGCCTTAAGCCACTCGGCCATCTTTCCTTATGCTCATTATTACATGATATCACTAAAAAAATCTACTGCCTTAAACCAACTTCGCTCTACAACTGAGCGTTCATGTAGTTTTCAACCGTATCCTCAAGCACCCAAAAACCAGATCCATCTTTGTTCAAATAAATTTTACATGCTTTGTTCGTAACCACATACACTTTGTCTGCAAATGTAAATGTCTGCGAAAACTCACGACACATAAATCCGTTCATCAAATACTTTTTGCCAATTTCAATAGACCCGGCTACAGTTACTCCCTGCCATTGAATGTTTTCCCCTCTATCCAATGCAGCTTGAACATTATCTTCTAGAATAATCTTATCTTCAGAACTAATATCTTTTAGAAAAAACAATCCATAAACCGAACCAACACCAGCAGACATAAAATGACGATGCAACGAATGATTGCTCTCAACATGCTCTGGATTTTTACTCAACTGCCTGAGACCTAATTTCAAACCAGCAGGATGCGTTTCATGCTCAACTGACTCAGGCTGACATCCTGCCAACACAAACAAAACAAGAACTAATAAAACATAACACATTAATTCCTCCATTTTCCAATCGTACACCATTTACACTCGTACAAGCAAACAAAACATCATTTATAATCAACAAGATCACACAAACATGAAAACTAAACTTAAACACATTACGTTGCTCGATATGCAATTTTCCAATAAAATCGATACATGAAACTTACGATTGATTGGCTAAAAGAACACATTGAAACAAACGCAAGCGTTGACGAGATAATTAACACGCTCGAACGCATGGGACTACCATGCGAAAATGTATACAAAGCATTTCCAGCCTGGAGCGAAGTTACAATCGTACGCATCACATCAAAAGAAAAGCACCCAAATGCTGATAAATTAAATCTATATGATATTGAATTAGCTAATGGGAAAACACGCAAATTAGTCTGCGCAGATGGAACTCTCGAAGTTGGTATGCACGTACCGTACGCAAGCTATGGAGTTATAGCACCTGGTCTTGGAATCAAACTAAAAGTAGCAAAAATACGAGGAATCGAAAGCCCTGGCATGCTTTGCTCAGCAAATGATTTGTGCTTACCACTTGATGGCTCTGGCGTTATCAAATGCCACTCTCAAGACTTTGGAAAAACAATCGCGCAAGTATTTGAATCAAGTGCAATCATTGAAATTGAAGTTACTCCAAACAGAGGTGATGTACTTTCAATTCGTGGAATAGCACGAGCACTTTCGCATCATGGGATTGGAAAATTAAAGCCTCTTAAATTAGAAGAGCAAACATATTCTAAGACAAGCGAACTTGCTTCAATCGAAAGCAAAGATTGCACAGCACTTACAGTAGCATTAGTTGAATATAGCGCAAAACCAACCACTGCATTAATAGCAAATCGTCTTATACTAACTGGACACAAACCAACTGGAATTGATATCGTTGATCTTACAAACTATGTAGCACATGAACTTGGCAACCCAATGCATGCTTTTGATGCAACAAAACTTGATGGACCGATCAAAATAACCAACACAAAAAACGCATCAGAGTACGAAGCGCTTACTGGTGAAAAAATCACATTAGAAAAAGGTACACTAGTAATCGAAGATAATTGTAAAATAGTTTCATGGCCAGGAGTTGTTGGAGGAATGAATTCCAAAACAGAACCAACGACATCAAAAATTTTACTCGAAACAGGAGTATTCAAAATCGATTCAATGCAAAGAAGAAAAAACAAAATCACAACATCCGCAGCAAAAAAGTTTGAATACGGAATTGACCCAGAAAACCTAGAAGCAACAATAAATAGATATTGCTATCTATTAGGAACTTGGGCACAAAAAGCAGAAAGTCATGCCTTTGACAAAATAAACAAAATACAATTCGATTTATCATTCATCAAAAAAATTCTTGGAAAAGAAATAACACTTGAACAGCTAAAGGCAAAACTAGAGCCTCGAGGATTCAAAATCTCAGAAAGCTTAGAAATAACCGTGCCATCGTACAAGTTTTTTGATATACACTCACCAAATTGCATAGTAGAAGAATACGCAATTGGAGATTACGAAGATATAGACTCAATAAATCTGCCAGCAATAATACCAAATACGAATAAAACGGATAGCATAATCAATTCTTTAACCAACAGCGCAATTGAAAACGGATTTATGCAAACATATAATTTCACTCTCACAAATGAAGAAAATCTAGAATTTGTAATCAACAAACCATCAAAAACAAAGGTAACAAACAGTAGCAATTTGAATTACTCTGTATTACGCGCATCAATGATTCCACAGCTATTGAAAATAGCAAACTGGCATATCAATAACGCACACCAATACACATCATTTTTCGAAATTGGTCTAATTTATGACGATGCTGGACAACACACAATACTAACAGCCATAAGCAAAAATCCAGATGAATTATTGCGCATTTTCTATCATGCACTTGAAAGCAATAATCTAGAAGTACCAAACAAGACAATACCATATGGAAAAAACACAATATCAGCCAAATGGCAAGATAGCGGAGCAACATTCGTTCACAACGATAAAACAGTTGCAATATGCGGACGTATAAAACAAAGCCTAACTAAACACCTAATTGATTCAAAAACAGAATTTTATGCATTAGAAATTTATCCAAATACAATTTCTAGCTTAGATAAAAAACATTATGCAAAACCATCAACACAAGCACCTGTATACAAAGATATTTCATTCACGCTTCAAGAAAATATTTACACAAACATATTAATAGACTTTTTAAATAAAAATGGATATGATTTTAGCATATTTGATATATACCCATCTAGCGATTTATCAAAAACACGCAACTTTGGATTGAGGTTTAAATTCATGCTAGAAAACTCTTTAAGCAAAAGCGAGCTAAATGAAAAAACAGACAAAATTAAAGAATTAGTACTAAAAGAACTAAATATATCAAGCAGCTGAATTCAATAAATTTTTCTTAACTAATTTATTTTGTCAACATAGCAACTGATAAAAAATTTTTCAAGCCATTAATCTTCAAAATTCTTTTTATCAACTAATTTACAACGATTTTTTAGCTAGAGCGTGTACAACGGGTATCAGATTATACAGAAGTTTAAAAATTACTCAAACCACAAAACACAGCAAAACAAGATTAAAAAATGCATTTAAAAATTCATAATCAAAAAATTTTTTCAGCTTATTAATATAAAGAATCGTTAATCTAATCACCTCATGGCCGGAACTGCCTTCTTTTTGAAACGAAGCGTTCACAAATTACTTGAACAAAAAAGCACAATTGCAAATAGAAACTAAAACTCATGTTGCAAACTGAGCACAAAAGCACAATTGCAAATACTCATGTTGCAAACTGAGAAAAATAGATGTAGAATACATGCATTGCCTTCGTGGCGGAATGGTAGACGCAGCAGACTCAAAATCTGTTATCTTGAAGGGTGTGAGAGTTCAAGTCTCTCCGAAGGTACGAAATTTCGAATATTTTTTGCTCATGTAATCTATTTTTCAGCTTTGCAAAAAAAACTATTAAAACATATTGTAAAAAGCCGCAACAATGCCATTTTTTGAACTAAGCAAGGACTAAACCCAACATTACTAATCTAATGCACAATTCAATTTCCATACTTCTTTATAGCATTAAAACTATTGAGCATGTCATACTATAAGCATGGAATTAAACATAAGAAGCGAGATAAATATATTGTGTGAAACATCAGCGCTCAATAATCAATGGATAATCAAGCAAAAACCTTATGAACTAATTGAGAGCATACGAAACAACTATAATCTTTCATATTTGTGCGCATGCGTTTTAGCAGCTAGAGAAATCGATCTTGATAGCATCGAACGGTTTTTGAATCCATCACTTAAACACACTTGGCAAGACCCAAAAATTCTTCCAGATTTAGAACGCGCAATAAAATTTTTGAAACATGCAGTAGAAAAAAAACAAACAATTGGAATTATAGGTGATTATGATGTTGATGGAATCAGTGCAAGCGTTTTATGGAAAGATATTTTTGATGAACTTGGAATCAAAACACACATCTGGCTGCCAAACAGAAAAGCAGGCTATGGACCTAGTAGCGAAACAATCAAATTTTTCAAAGAAAACAAAGTAGATTTAATAATCATGGTAGATTGCGGAAGCAGCGCACATGATTTTATTGATCAAGCAACGCAAGAATTCGCTGATTTAGAAACAATTATCATTGATCATCACATTGCAAAACTTAATGAAGTTATTGCAAAAAAAATCGTAATCAACCCGCATAGAAAAGATATAAATCAACTTGAACAAGGAGAATTTCTTGGCTTGTGCGCTACTGGAGTATCATTTTTCGTAGCACATCAATTGTTGCAAGATCATCCAAAAAGGCAAGATATACTAAAAGGATTATTAGACTTAGTAGCTCTAGCAACCGTTTGCGATATAATGCCAATGACACAACTCAACCGCGCACTAATAGCTCAAGGGTTAAAAATATTGGAATCACAAAAACGAGCTGGCATTCAAATTCTGATGCAAAAATCGCAAATTAGACTACCATTAACAACATCAGACATTGGTTTTTATATAGGTCCAAGATTAAATGCAGCGGGCAGAATGGGCGATGCACAAATAGCATTCGAGCTACTAAACACACGTAGTCAAGAACGGGCAATAGAACTTGCAAATCAATTAGAAAAATTAAACAAAGAGCGAAAAATAATTCAGCAATATGCATTCGAAGAAGCGGAAAAAATGGCAAGCGAACTTGACCCAACACTACCAATAATTTGCCTAGCAAATGAAAACTGGCATTCTGGAATTATAGGAATTGTTGCTGCCATGATACAAGAAAAATTTGGCAAGCCGACAATTATTGGAGCAATCGAATGCAATCAAGTAAAAGCATCTGCACGCAGCCAGCTTTTACACATTGGCAACCTCATTCAAAAAGCATCTCTTGACGAAATAGTTCTAGCAGGCGGCGGACACCAATGCGCAGGCGGTCTGACATGCACAAAAGAGCAATGGCCTAATTTTGTATCGTGGATCCAGCATCAAGCGGATATACAAACATTCACAAAACCAGCATTAGTTGTAGACGCAATTATCGAACTAGAGCAAATTGAAAGTGATTTCAATAAATTAGCCCCACATGGACCAAATCATCCTGAAATAACTATTATAACAAAAGGAGCGCGAGTACAGAACATTGTAGAAGCTCCTACTTATGTACGTCTATCGATTTTACAAAACTTTAAAAACCACACATTTTTCATGCAAAAACGCAAAGGAATACTAATAGACTTACTAAAAAATGCTCATGCTCAAAGAAAAGAGTTGATATTGCTGATCAAACTAAGCGAAAAAGGCTTTCACAACATCGAAGATTTCGTTTTTTAAATCCACAAATTTGTTTTCTTCAATTTGTTTTCTTCATATTGCTTGTACTACCAACAACATAGCAAATAAGTCTCATACATAACGCCAATCGCAAACGCTATTATTACTTCATATGATACTATAACAATGTAACTCATATCAAAGAAAGGCCCATAATAAGTACCCCAAGTAACGAAAAATCGTATAACGCTATTGATTATTACTTCGTATCTTAGGATCATGTGCATGATTGGTTCACTTAGCCAATGCTAGGAAATAGTTGAATACGGATATATTCAAAACACGCAAAACAAATTACATCTATCTTATACTGTCATAAGCTTATTGGCATATAGAAAGCAGTTTTCAGTCCATTACTAAACATCAACATAAAAACTGGTCTTACCACTTACAAAAAACAACTTCAAAAACCAATTCTTATGCACCTTGTTAAACATACACAACAAAACTAATATGAAATTTTTGAAAATTGAAAAGTCCCTGTCTGGAAAATTACCAAAATTGCCATATAAAATGGCAACAACAATATTTATTTCATATCTTATTCTTTGAAAGAAGAACTGTTATCAGACTCCAATGGATCATCCAATTTAGAATCAACTTTTCGAAAATCGGTTAGAGAAACTACATCTTCTTCATGATTGGAAAAGCGAGCATTTGCAGCATCAGCCTGCTCAACCTCTTTCATAAGTTTTTCAAGGGCCAGCATTGTAGATTGCTGAGTATCTAGAACAAACTTTATATCAGGAAAATACTTCAAGTTAATAAATTGACGCAGCTCACGCTTGATAAAACCAATACGATTGGCCAACATTTTGATCATAACCTCGTTGCTAATTACTGGATCTAATGAAGCTACTACAATTTTCGCGCCTCTAAGATCCTTACTCATATAAATATTACGAATTGCAATATACTGCAAATTATTGCGGACAAAAACAGATGCAAGAGCTCGTTTCAAATCACTTTGCACTCGAACAATACGTAAAGACATAATATATTGTAGCCAAAAACAATCTCAAGCGATACCATATATAAGTAAAAATAGAATAGTTGGAGTTTATACCATGAAACGTTTATTTATAGACAAAATCTCAATAGGCAAGCACACACCAAGCAAAGAAAACATGAATTACATAAAAAACGTACTACGCTATAGGGCTGGAGATAAAACAATTGTATTTGATGGAACAAACGAGGCAATTGGTATATTTGATGGGAAAAATATTGAAATAATTGAATATACGCGCGAAAACGTTTTAGAACCTACTCTAAAATTAGCAATTGCGGAAATAAAGCAGGCTAGATTTGAATGGTTAATTGAAAAAGCTACTGAACTTGGCGTGAGCGAAATTTTTCTATTGAAAACGAAGTTTACACAAAATCATATTAGAAACCTTAGTCGCGCACGCAAAATAGCTATAGAAGCAGCCCGCCAATGTGGTCGAGTTACTATCCCTAAAATTCATGAATCTATTACACTAAATAAATTTATTGAAGAACACTGTGAAGAAAATTGGTTTTTTGGTCATATTAACTTTGTACAAGGAGCAACCTCGCTGGATTTTGCAAATCCAACTAATGATTCTACAAAGAGTTTTAAATTATCGCACAGTGCAAAAACAAATGTTGGCATAATGATCGGCCCTGAGGGGGGCTTTGATGAAAATGAAAACAAAAAACTAATCAATCATTTCACCGCCGTTTGTTTATCACAAAATGTTTTGAGAGCAGAAACTGCTGCTCTCGTAGGTCTTATATACATTTTAGAATCAAATGCAGCCTAAGCTACATCCTTTACTATCCTAGAAATCGTATATACAATATTAATATGGAAAAGAAGTTAAAAAATGGTGAACAATACAACTTTGTTTTTAACCAAAAGGCGGTAAAGTACCTAGCGGATATCGTAAACAACTCAAGTCTTACAGAAGTTGAATACACATGCGGAGAAATCTCAATCCGTTTTTCAAAACAAATCAACTCTATTACAATGCCAACTTATCAGCAACCTGCTACTTTGCACACCGCTCCTTTAAACAATTCCCATGAGCAAGCTGCTAAAATGGCTCCATCTTCAGTTGCAACTCAAGCAACTTCTAATGATAAAGTGATAACCGCTCCTGTTGTTGGAAAAGTATACGCATCTCCAAAACCAGGCGCAGAACCATTTGTTAAAGTAGGCGACAAAATAAAAGAAGGACAAGTTATCTTCATCATCGAAGCTATGAAAGTTATGAACAACGTAAAAGCAGATAAATCTGGCATAGTAAAAGAAATTTTTGTAGAAGATGGAAAGCCCGTTGAATATGGACAAAAACTTCTATCATTATCGGATGAATAAGAGCCCAAACAATTATGAAAAATTACTCTGCAAAAATTTTTCTTGCATCTTTAGGAACTCTTATGCTTTTTTCAGATGAAACATATAAAAGCACACATAAAACAACTCAAAACGTAGACAAGCTTATAAAGACAATACAAAAACAAGATTGCTTATTGCAAAAAAAATTAGCTTCACAAGCAAAAACATATAAAGCAAGTGTAAAAACTAGGCAAATGTTCAAGCCAAGAAGTTCGAAGTACTATTTTAAGCAAGCACATGCAATAATAATATTTTGTGCAAAAGGATCAGTTCACAAAAATCAAATTATTAAAACTCTTTCAAAGGGAAAAGATTTAAATTTTTTTGCGAAACAAAAAATGTTTTTTAATATGTTGCCTGGACTAGAAATTGGATCATTTATTGGTACAAATAAGGCATTATTAAGAACTATAATAGTATAACACATAGAAAGGAAGCGCATATGAAAAAAATCAACAAAGTCCTAATTGCAAACCGCGGTGAAATAGCAGTTAGAATATTAAGGACATTAAAAAGATTAGGCATCAAGAGCGTAGCAATACACTCAGAAGCCGATACAAAAGCAATGCACGTAAGTTTTGCTGATGAAAGCGTATGCGTAGGACCAGCTAATGCAAGCAGCAGCTATAACAACATCCAAAATATAATTTCTGCTGCAGATCTAACTAGAGCAGACGCAATCCATCCAGGCTATGGATTCCTATCAGAAGATGCAAAATTTGCGGATATAGTTGAACACCACAACATAACATTTCTAGGTCCAACAAGTGAACAAATAGAGCAAATGGGCAACAAAATGATTGCAAAGAAATTCATGCAAGAAGCTGGCGTACCTGTTGTACCAGGAAGCGAAGATGCAATTGAAGATCCAGATGAAGCATACGAAATTGCAAAAAATATGGAGCTTCCAATTTTGTTTAAAGCAACAGAATGCGGAGGCGGTAGGGGACAAAGAATAGTACGCAACAAAGAAGAAATTAAGGAAATGTTTATTGCTGCACAAAACGAAGCATTTGCAATTTCTCGCAAAAAAGGGGTTTTTATAGAATCATATTTTGAAAACCCACGTCACATTGAATTTCAAATTATTGGTGATGGCAAAGGAAATGTGATTTGCCTAGGTACGCGTGATTGCTCTGTTCAACGCAGACACCAAAAGGTTATGGAAGAAGGTCCAGCAAGGATTGATAAAACAATAGAAACTGATATTAGCAAAAAAATTTGCGCAGTGCTTGGCAAGCTGAAATATCGTAGCGCTGGCACAGTAGAGTTTCTAGAATGTCGTGGCAAACTTTACTTCATTGAAATGAACACGCGTATTCAAGTTGAACACCCTGTAACGGAAGCAATCACGGGTCTTGATCTAATTGAATTACAAATTCGAGTAGCACAAGGGCAACCTCTTCCAAAACAAAGCGATATCAAAATTCGCGGACATGCAATGGAAGCACGTATCACAGCTGAAGACCCATTTGAATTCACTCCAAACCCTGGCATGATAGAGCAATTTCTTGCGCCAGGCGGACCAAACGTACGCGTAGACGGAGCTTTATATCCAGGCTGGTTCATCCCACCATGGTATGATAGCTTAGCTACGAAAATCATTTCATTCGTACCAAACAAAGAAGGCTCTGACTCTTTTGAAAAAACACGTTCTGAATGTATCAAAATGCACAGACAGGCGCTTGAAGAAACAACAATTTCTGGAATAAAAACATCTATCCCATTGCAACTTTGGATATTAGACCAACTAGAGTTCCAAGAAGGCAAAATCTCCACCCAATGGCTAGAAAAAGCTTTACAAAACCGCGAAAAAAAATGAAGTGAACAAAAAGATATATATCACTTTAACACTATCATTAAACTAAAAGGATGCCTTAACAAAAGCATATGAGCGTTAAGCACCAAACAGCTTAAAAGAAAAATTGCTAAGCAAGTAGAAGATTATCAATCAATTGCCATAGCTATGAGATCGAAAAAATGTTGAATTATTTTTCAAGAAGCAATGAAGAAAACAGAAAACTCAATTAAAATTTGATATAAAAGATGGAGCAAAAAATACTAAGGCTATTTCAAACTACACTTTCTTCAATTCAAAATCATACAAATAATATTAGAAAATTTAGACTACTCAACTAAAACACATCAAATTCAACTCCACCGCTTTTTATTGAATGGTCTAATTGCAAGCGCATCATTCTCAGCTTTTTATTATTTAATATCCAACTACAACCTCACAATTTCTGGTCTTCTTACTTGGTTCTCGCGCTCTAATATAATTCTTATTCTCAGCTTTTTATTATTTAATATCCAACTATAACCTGACTTTCTAGAGCTCTTACTATTAAACACAGAAAAATAAAACAGACCGATACTCATATAAAACCAACAAAAGCTCTAATTGCTAACACTTTCCTTATTTCGTTTAATTCACTCACCTGAGCTTATGATATATTGCAGAAAATGTTTCGAACATCAATAGCTTATTTATTTCGCGAAATTAAGATTAGCCAACGTGTTTTCTGATAAGAAAACTCATTTAACTTGATACAAAATATTCTTATAAACAATCAAAAGAAAAATATCATGCAAACTAGCAATATCTGAAACTTATGCTAATTTTTAGAAATACTACTTTCTTGAAAAATTTTGCAGCTTACTTTTACTGCACAACACGCAAGCTTTCCTATAAAGCTAATATAATCTTTACAATGGATCATAAATCTAAAAATCTAAATAATATTTGAAATATAATTATTTTACAAGACCAACTAGAGCAATATTACAAAAACCAGAACCTTTAACCAAATCTAAAATTTCAAAAACTCGCTTATATGATAATTTTTCATCAGCTTTTACAAACACAACAAGGTTCTTCTCATATTTATTTAACTCATTGATCAAAGTGGAATCAATAATCTCTTTTTCATTTACAAACAACTTTTTTTCGGAAATCACAATCTTTAAAAGATTCTTTTTATCAACATTAGGAGCAGTTTTAACATAGCGCACAACAGGAACCTTGACATCCACATCGCTATGCATACTAGGCGAAACAGCCATGAAAATGACCAGTAGCACAAGCATCACATCAACAAGTGGAGTAACATTAATTTCTGAAAGCTTATTGCGTCTATTGCTTATCATGACGATTTCTCTCTTCTAGCTTATGAATAACATGCATAGCGAAAATACGTGCATCTTTTGAAACACTTTCAATACGCGCATAAAACAGATGCGTTGCAATAGTAGCTGGGATTGCTACAAACAAACCAACGGCAGTAGCAAAAAGAGCTTCAGATATACCAGGAGCAACAATAGCAATACTTGTAGAATTACAGCTAGCAATAGATTGAAAACTGTTCATAATTCCCCAAACAGTACCAAACAAACCAACAAAAGGAGTAATCGAACCAATAATAGACAAATAATTTAACCCTTTTTCCATCTCATATTCAGCTACGGCAATTGATTCATTGATAATCGCCTCTTGCTTAGCAAACTTATTATCCTCAAAATATGGATTGCTATATAAATTAAGCAGAGCATCATAAATTTGAAAATGTACAGAATTATCCTCCACCATTAAACGCTTAAGCTTAGGCATATTTAACACATAATCTTTAAACGCACTAATTGCACGTGTAATAACTAAAAATGTAATAAACTTTTTGATAATAAAACTCCAAATATAAACAGAAGCAATAACGAGCGAAATGATAACCATTTTTCCAATCAAATCGCCTGGCCAAAAGTTTAGAATGACACCCTCCAAGAAAAAACTAATCTAATTATTACATATAAACTCTTGTTTAACAAGGAAAAATGATGCATTAATAATCTATATAAACGAAACTTACTTAGAAAAATAACGCTTACATTATTTACTCTTTCAATATAGCCTAGTGAACTTCTAAAACTAAGCGCTCAACGACTTAAAAAATTCCACAACACAAGCCAAATCATTAGAACTTTTGTGTCCATCACTGCTACCCTTAATCAATATAGTTCCATCTAACTGCAAAGTTTTCAAATGCTCTAATAAAGACGGAATATTTTCAAACCATACTCCATTCTTCTTTTCACTTAACAACCTCATATGATCACCAACACACAAAAGCTCGATATCATTTAAATAGCAAGCAAGCATCTCATGATAACGCCTGCTTCTATCACCAATACACAACATATCACCCAAAATCGCAGTTTTTGGACCATCAAATTTATGTAAAAATTTTAAACTCTCGATCATAGAACTCAAATTTGCATTGTAAGCACTATCAATTATTTGCACTTGCTTTCCGTTTAAACTTGCTTTAAACACATCGCGTCTTCCTGCGATATTATTAAGCAACAAATCATCAAATTGCACAGTCACATCAAGCCATTCAAGCAACACACGCCATGCGCTATGCAACGAAGTCATTGCATCATCACAAGATTCAAAACACCTAAATGGAATATCATTTTCTTGCGCAATATTTTTAAACAAATTTGAATACCATGCATTACAATCAAAAACACATCCTTTTGAAGCAAATTTTAAGATTTGTCCTTTTTCTATAGCAATATTTTTTAGCGTACCAAATGAAATGATGTGCGCTGGAGCTACTGCTGTAACAAGAGAATAATCTATGCAACATAACTTTGATAGCTGCTCAATTTCACCAGGATTCGAAGTACCAAGCTCAAGGATCGCAAACTCAGCATCAAGAGGTAGCTGAGCCAACGAATATGCTAAACCAAGCAAGTTATTATAACTTTTTTCGGTAGCAAAAATCTTCTTACCGGCCAATTGAAGTGAACGAGCTAGCATCTGTTTACTAGTAGTTTTACCAACACTTCCAGTGATTCCAATGACAACTCCTTTAAACATCGCCCTTCTTTGTTGCGCAATTTGCACAAGAGTATTTAAGACAGAATTTACAACAATATTATTCTCACAAACTTCGTGCTCTACAACCGCACAACTTGCTCCTTTTTCGATAGCCTGCTTAACAAAGTTGTGCCCATCACGTTCGCCTTTTAAAGCAAAAAACATATCGCCTGCTTTCAGTGTACGTGTATCAAAACTAATACCTGTAATATCAGGATGCTTTATAACCTTACCATCAATCACAATCGAATTAGCTGACCATATTATATTGCATGCACTATCCTTTACAGATTGATTAAAAATATTTTTTGTAATATCGTTTTTAGAGTTGCTCATAGAATAATTCTACCTTTAAAGATCTATACTGAGAATACCATTAAAAAATATCAAGAAAAATAGCAAAGTTATCTATTAGAATTCTTGAGCGTTCAACTAGAAAATAAATCACCTAACTTGCTTTGGCATAATAGAGGTAATTTGCTCTTGCTTGCCATCTAGGCCAAAGAATTGTACCTTGCCAGCTTTAATCGCAGCTTCAATAAGCTTTATGAACTTTTCATTTGTAAGCTGCATCATCAACGTAGGCTTCAATTCTTCAAAACTCAGCGGAGCAGACTTTCTTTTCGCAACTAATCTTGCAATAGCAAATCTTCCATCAGGCATTCTAACTGCAGCCTTAGTCAAATCGCCGATACTCATGCCCTTCAAAATACGCACAAAATCTTGGCCAAATTCACGAGCTATATAGTCTTCACGAGCAAATTCAACCAAACCTGGCTTATCTTGTCTATCAGCGCTACGATGAGTGGACTTTGCTTTTGCTATATCCTCAAACTTGCTTCCACTTGAAACACCAGCCACAACTGATTTTGCAGTAGCTTCATCATTTACAACAATTAAGCTGAATTTATAATCTATAAGTTGTCTTTCAGCAGAAGCTTTTGGATACGCCTTCTTTAGCTCTGAATCTGAAAAAGTTTTACCAGTTTCACGCATCAATATATCAATAGATGTGTTTAACTTTGCACGCTCATATAAAGCTGCAAATTTTGGATCTTTATCATATCCTTTTTTAGCAGCTTCTGCACTTAAAATTTCTTGCATAACATACATTTTTTTTGCCATATCAATAGCACGCGTTAGCTGTTCTTTGGATAAAGAATTTAAGTTTCCTCCAACAAGACCAATCAACATAGGCAAAATTTGAGATAACTTAATATCCTTACCACTCATTTTTAACACTACAGGATCTGGAACATTCTGCGCAGGAACTGGAGCAGCAGCTGGAGCCGCTTCAACATTGGCACAAAAAACAGACCAAAAACACATAGTAAACAATAGATACTTCATAAAACTCCTCCGAAAATTTCTATTTCTTACTTATTTTTAAACCATTATCTGAGAATAATCAAGCACATCAAAAATTATTAATAAAAACTGTAATTACATTTGAAACATAGCAGCGCACTAAGATCACAATCAGTATTTTCTACAATATCGAAAAATCTATCAAAAAACGCACGAATTGCATCAACCTGCTTCATATCTTTATTTCCATTTTCATCATAAAAAATTATTTTTCCATTATCAGACAAAATACAAACTAAACTCAACAAAGATCTTTCAATAATGCGCTGATTATATAATGCTTTTATATCCTCATATCTACTATTCAGTTTTTTTACCAACTTAATGAAACAGTGTATACAATTGCTTTTAATCAAAACAACTGTTGAAAACTCACCTTCTTTCATATTGTTCAAAAAAAAACACTTACATCTATGCCAAGCAATGATTCTATATAATTTTTCGTGCCAATAATTTTCCCTCTTTCGACTGGATAAATTCCATAATCATACAAGCCTTATCAAAAGCAGGTCCTTGCTTTAGTAAAAACAAAATTTTTTATAGAAACCTTATTTATAGAAACCTTATCTTTATTAGAAACAACTTCAATTTCATAAAGAAAGACTGGCCAAGATTGCGCATTACCATAATATTTGAGGAAGATGCATGCACGCTAAAATTAATATCAAAATAAAGCTCTAAATCGCTATAATTTGCATTTTCAATGCTTTATTTCATAAAAAGCTCTTTCTTTTTTCGTAAAATATTGCAATTTATGAGTTAAACATGATAGAAAGTGTTTACGTACGAGCAAATATTTTGCTTTTGATCTTATATATTGATTTTCTTCATCTGAAATATCTATCCAAACCCTTATCTAACTGAGAATAAAAGATAACTTTGTCTCCAATTTTTGCAAAAATTTTTTCAGACTTTTGCTTAACTACCCAATTAGCAGAGCAAAATAAACAAAAAACATATATAAGATTAAAACTTCTAAACATGTTCAATATTTTAATTCAAGCAAATCAACGCAACGATAACGTAGCAGCCATTAATAGTGCACCAAATTATTACCCAGGTACAAAATATAAATTCAAACAAATCCAAGCATGCAACAATAATAATCGCACATATAAATAGAGCGCACTAAAAACTACGCGAGTAGAAATTTTACGATAATTTTTTTTTACTAATCTTGCTAAGTGGATGATATTTTGCAAGATCCTCATGCAGACGCTGATCTACATGAGTATAGCTAGCTGTAGTATTTAACTTCTTGTGTCCGGCAATTTTCTGGACACTAATCAAATCAGCATTTCCATTAACTAAGTCAGTCAACATACGATGACGGAAACTATGTGGGAACACAACATCACGATCAACTCCAGCTTTATCAGCCACACTTTTGAGCAGCTGAAAAACACGTTGACGAGTTATTGGAATATTGAATGAACGTCCATAAAACAAAAAACCATCATGCTCAACGTTAAACATAGATACATATTCAAACAATTTTTGCATAGATAAATCATTGAAAAATACATAGCGTTGATTTCCACCTTTGCCAGTGATCAACAATCTTTTATGCAACTCTATTTGAGTTAAATCACTTCCCTTTAGACCAAGCAACTCACTAATACGCAACCCTGTTGAATAAAGAATTTCAATAATAGCGCGCAATCTGATGTCTGATTTTGTCCTACCCAAGACAGAACGAATTTTATCTAAATGATCGGTTTCCAAAAAAGTGGAATAAGTTTGTTTCAACTTAATATTTGGCTTATTGGAAAGATCAAACAAATCAAGATTGAACTCTGTTCGTTTTTCTCTGCAGCAATATTTCATAAATTGAATTACTGTACTAAATCTTCTTGCTATTGTTGAATCAGAAATATTTTGATTTTTCAAAAAAATATAAAAATCTTGAAGTAAAGTTTTTCCAGTATACTTATTATAAAAATCTACAAAAACTTTTAAATCTTGTTCATAAGCCTTTTGCGTATTGCCAGAAAGTCTTTTTTGGGCAATGATAGACCATAAAAATAGTCTAGCAGTTTCAAACAAATCTAGCCTTTGCCTAGTCACACTTGTTATTTTGCCAATTAAAACAAATTAATTCAAGAGCAAGAATTAGTTTACCTTTTTATTTTATCATAACACGTAATGTCCATCAAAATATTTTATAAAGATGAAGATGGTCAAGACGAAGGAAAAGCAAAAGGAGCCTGGGTGGAAGAAGAAGAAAATGAAGGCGCGCCCGAGTTTGTAGGCCTTTCAAAAAAACAATTTTTTGGATTTCTAATAGCGGCAATCTTGATGGGCGCAGGAATCTTTGGCATAGGCTATACATTAGCTTATTTCAAGAAAGAACACGTTATAGATAAGAAAAAATCTGCAATTTCGCTTAACAAAGATGCCATTGCAGCTTCTGAAGAAAACGGAATGAGCATGATACCCGGCAGCAGCTATGTGAATTATCCTGGAAAATCGTCTGGAGAAGGCGGTGAAGGAGGAGATTCTCCAACACCTCCAGAAGATACTAAGCAAGCAATAGCAACATCGAACGCAAATGCACATGTAACTGAAAATACATATGAAATATACAATGAAAAAAAATATTACGTATCACTTGGCATGTGCAAAACTGAAGAAGAAGCAAAAAAACTAATCGATATTGTAAAAGGGCTTGGCAAAACTGGTAATATGAAAAACCATGAACTTGGATTCATAGTATATCTTGGTCCATTTGGCTCTCGCTCACAAGCTCAAACAGAAGTTGATGCCATTGAACTTTCAACCTCACTAACAGCAAGCATCGTAAGGACAATACAATAGCAAGAGAAGCATATGAAAAAAGCAATAATGACAAAATGGAAATCAACAAAGCTATCTAAATTACTAAGATCATTTTGCATAATAAAAAATACGTTGCTATCGATAGTTGCAATCACATGCACAACTCTTTTATCTGGATGCGATGCTCCTATGACAGAAAAAATGGCACCAGAATCTGATCACAAAACAGTTACAATAACAACAGGCAGAAACATAAATGGCAAACTAGCTCTACAAGTTGATTTCGTGCAAGTATATTCAAAGCAAGTTTTTGATACACTAAAAGGCATGGATGCATCTTTATTCCTAACAAAAAAACAACAGATTTTACTAGACAACCCAGATGATGTTGCTATATGGAGCTTCGATTTCACGAAAGGTCAATCAGAAACATACTCATTCCCAACACAAAAAAACTACTGGGGAATAATCATTTATTTACACTTTATTGACAATCCTCAAAATAGAATTGTGTTACCACAAGGCATTAATAATATTAGGTTGCAAATTGATGATGGAAGATTTAGAATTAGCAAAGATAGCATCAGCACAAGCACAGTAGTGCTAGATCAAGGGGGCAACCAATGAACAACAACATTAATAATCAAGGAGTTCTAGCATGAGTGATAAGCGCTATGCACTGCCAATAATGTGGTACGAAGGCATGCCTCTTGAGCCTGCAACCTTCCAACAATCTCAGTTGCATGTATCCGATACGATAGCCTATTTATTCAAAAGCATAAATACGCACAGTTGGGGCGTAACAAAATTAGTAATAGACCAGGTTTATTTAGCCCAAGGCACATTTGCAATAAAAGAACTTGAATGTTCAATGCCAGATTTTAGCACAATTTCGTTCTGCGCAGATGGATCAGATGAATCTTCTAACAAAATGATGATTAATTTAAAAGAACATTCTGATGAATTCAAAAACAAAGAATTATTTGTATTTTTAACACTTCCTGACAACCATTTATCATACACATCAAGCGTTTCGAAACCGCGTTACGAATCAGTGGAGTCAGAAATACAAGATTTCAACAGCCAAGATATAACTTCAAAAATTTACTTCTTAAAACCAAATTACGCGCTTACATTAGCAGAATATCCTGCAATTGGCAGCATTTCCATCCCGCTTGCAAAGGTTAAATTTACTGGCATAAATTATCAACTTTCAACTTATAGCGCACCGACTCAACAAATTTCTAATAGTCCAATTATTCTTTCCAAACTTGAACAACTGATTCGTGCTGCACGTGACAAAATAAAATATTTATCCAACAAAGAAGATGAATCATTTGAAAATAAATTCTTGATAATGAACATTGCTAACATAATTTTTCCAATTGAAAATATTGTAAAAACAAATGCAAGCCCATGTGCATTATTCGATCATCTTATCAAATCACTTGCTCATGCACTTGTATTTTTAAAAGACAATAAAAATGTACCAACAGTACCAGAATACAATCATCTAGATCACGTAGCTTCAATAAGTCCATTAGTTGATTATATAAATAATGCACTAGACTTTGTGAAAGAATCATACAAAACTGAACATTTTACTCAAAAAGATGGAATATTCGCGTTTATTTTACCAGAAAATTATACTCAAAATAAAATAACAATCGGATTATATAAAAAAGCAAACAACTCACTTGATAGCACTCTAAAATGGATCACAAATGCAATAATCACAACAGAAGATAAGCTTACTACAATGCAAGATCAAAGAATTATCGGAGCAAAACGTAGTAGCATAAAATATTCAGACAAACTAGATATCAAAACAACAAACGATATGCTGCTTATCGAAATTGCGCTAGACCCTAGCTACATCACTCCCAATAAGATGATTTGTATCATGAATCTTGATCTTGAAAACGCGCCCGAATCAATTCAATTCTTTGTTGAAAACAAGTAACCTCTCTATAAAACAAAATCAGACTTTTACTTTTATTTACTTATAAACTTTTGCCTTAGAAAACCGATAAATTGTAATCATCACCTGCTTGTTTTTTTTTAAAACACAAAAGACTTATATAAATTACGATTGCCTTAATAACGCGCATTTTTTATCATAAGTATATATGCTTATTTATCTAAAGGTCCTAGCCAATCTGGCTTTGGACTTCTTTTTCATGACCATTTTTCTTGGATGCATGATCGACTCAACCCTTCCGCCAATTGAAATGGCGCAAAGCATGAAGCGCAACGTATATATAAAAATGTACGATAGAAAGAATAATTTAATTGCAAAATATGGAGATTTGCAAGAAAATATTGTCAAAGCACAAGATCTGCCTGCTCATGTTACGCAAGCAATTATCGATGTTGAAGATAAAAAATTTTATAGACATCATGGTTTAGATTTTCCTGCAATTATTAGAAGTTTTTTATTAAACATAGTTTCTAACAAAATTGTAACAGGCGGCAGCACAATAACGCAGCAACTTGCAAAAAACATCTTGCAA
This sequence comes from bacterium, assembly GCA_027371775.1. Classification (GTDB taxonomy): domain Bacteria; phylum Pseudomonadota; class Alphaproteobacteria; order CAJXXZ01; family DAHXLG01; genus DAHXLG01. The sequence goes on along the minus strand of DAHXLG010000001.1, from coordinate 74,394 downwards.
AACGAAGAAAAAGTTAGCATTTATGATAAAACTTTATTGCGTAAAATAAAGGAAGTATTACTAGCTCTCAAAATAGAAAAAAAATACAACAAAAATGAAATTCTAACCTTCTATCTAAACCGCATTTATTTTGGCTCAGCGTGCTATGGAATTTATTCAGGCGCGATAACGCACTTTAACAAACTGCCAAATCAACTCAATTTATATGAAGCTGCTGCGCTCGTGGGTCTAATTCAAGCTCCATCAAAATTTGCAGGCAATAAAGATTTTTGGAGCAAACGCACAAAACGCGTTCTCAAAGCCATGTTAAAAAACAAACATATCACAAAAGAGCAATTTAAAACTTTCGAAAAATTTAAATTTGAACCACGACGCAATATGACCAACTATGGCTATTTCGCAGACTGGGCTCTTACACAAATTCCCGCACACCTAAAACATAGGGATATAATTGTAAAAACAACATTGGATCCAATGACGCAAGATCATGCAATAAACGCAGTACATAAAGCATTTGAAGAATACGGAGAACAATGGAACGCACAACAAGGAGCAATGGTTGTAATGGATAAACACGGAGCTGTAAGAGCACTAGTTGGAGGAATAAATTATCAAGAATCACAATTTAATCGGGCAGTCATGGCACAACGCTCAGTTGGTTCTTTTTTCAAATTTTACATATATTTAGAAGCAATGAAACGAGGATTAAACCCAGAAAGCACAGTCGATGACAAAAAACTTACAGTAGGTGCATGGGCTCCAAGCAACTACCTACATAAATCAAGAGGAAAAATAAAAATTAAAGATGCATACGCACAATCTGTGAACTCAAGCGCTGTTATGATACTGTTAGCTTGCGGATTAAAAAACACTATAGCTCTTGTGCAAAAACTTGGAATAGATAGACCTATTAAAGAAAATCCTAGCATCGCACTTGGAGGATTTAACGCATCTTTATTAGAACTAACAACGACTGTAGTTCCAATAATCAACAATGGATACAAAGCCAAAGCATACTGCATTGAAGAAATCCGCGATGCATCAACAGACGAAATTATATACAAAAACACCTTGCGCTTTGAAAAGGTTCTAGATAGCCGCACAGTATGGTATATGTGGAACCTTATGCAATATGTAAAATTTGGCACAGGCAGAAGCTTTAAAACAATTACAAACAAACTAATTGGAGGAAAAACAGGCAAATCAAACGACTACCGCGATTTAACATTTGTGGGAGCAACTCCAGATTACACTTTTGCAGCTTGGTTTGGACGAGATGACTATAGCCCAATGAAATGCGTACCAGGGAATAGTCTTGCAGTGTTAGCTTGTAGATATTTCTTAGAGGAAATGCCGGCGATTAAAAACGAAGACGATACGCCAAAAGATCTAGAGATAGAACCAGGATTCCAATATAATACGGGTACATTCGAAGATTTGCTGCTACAATAAACACTAGCTACAATCACGCAATTGATATCTATTAGAAATCAACTATTTTAAATAGTTGTACGAAAAATATATAGAACAATTACTGTTGAATTTTCTGCATACAAGTAATACAGACAAAATATTAATAAAGAAAAATACTAAATCATACCGCCACTCAAATTTAAATCAATATCAATAAACGCTCTAGTTTTGAAATTGCAATTTAAACATAAAAGCCTAACAACTTTTCATCAAATTTAAGTTTCTTTTCCAAATTTAAGTTTTTTTCCAAGACATAAAAATTTCATAAAATGCCCAATCACATTAAAATAATCTTGCTATAAAAATACTATATCAATATACTCTTGTGCTATAAAAGGACAATGCCCAATATAGCAAGATTTCATAGAAATTAAGTCTTCATGTGGTTTCGCAAATTCATAAAATCTCAATTGCATGATATATCTTTGCACTTTCTGTTTTAAAGACATAATTTTAGAGACATAATTTCTACAAACTAAAAATTTGGAAGGAACCAGATCGAATCACCCAGACAGGAGACATAACCTTATGCGACACAACCTTCTGGAGATATTTTCTAGGAACTAACAAGAAATTAAAAATAAACCCAATCAATCTTAGAAAATTTTGGCAGGAACGGAGGGGCTCGAACCCCCGACCTTCGGTTTTGGAGACCGGCGCTCTACCAACTGAGCTACATTCCCAATATTTATCAAAAAACAAAAATCATCCTTTGATGAGATATTATTGTACGAAAATTCAGAAAACTTGAATAGATCACTGGCACGTACTCAAAATATTTTATATTATTAACTCAGATGTCCTCAAACAGATTAATCGAAAGAGCAAATTTGTGGATCCAGCAATTCAAAAATTATACTGGAAATGCCAATGAAGCATACGATAAAGAAAAAGCCAAACTCGAACACAAAGCTAATATAGGCAAAAAACTAAATGATTTGCATGCAAAAATCTTGTCTGCCAATGAAAGCGCAGCGCAAGAAAAAGATATCCACATGAAAGAACTTTGGCAAGACGAAATATCAAGTCTAACACAAAAATTACAAGCTATAGAATCAGAAATTACAAGCATGTTGCTACCTGATAAAAACGAAAGCATCATAATGGAAATCCGAGCTGGCGAAGGCGGTCAAGAAGCTGCAATCTTTGGCATGGAGCTTTCAAACATGTACGCAAAATTGTGCAAAAAACGCAACTGGAATTTCAAAACATTCTCCATGAGCTTTTCTGAAACTGGTGGTTTAAAAGAAGGCGTGTTTGAAATTACTGGAAAAGACGTTTCATATATGCTTGCTGGAGAAGCTGGCGTACACTGCGTCAAGCGCGTACCGAAAACAGAAAAAAAAGGAAGAATTCACACTTCGACTGCAACAATTGCAATACTGATTGAACCAGAAGATATCGAAGTTAACTTGCATGAAAAAGATTTGAAAATTGATGTGTTCAGATCAAGTGGACCTGGCGGACAATCAGTCAACACAACAGACAGCGCAGTTAGAATTACACATATTCCAACTGGCCTTGTTGTAAGCCAGCAAGATGAAAAATCGCAACACAAAAATAAAGAAAAGGCGCTCAAAATTCTGAAAGCACGTATTTATCAAAAAAAGCTACAGGAAGCTATGAGCACGCAAGATAGCAAACGCAAACAAGCTATAGGCAATGCCAAGCGCAACGAACGCATTCGCACTTATCATTTTCTACAAAATTGGGTAAAAGATGATCGTATAGAAAACAGCTGTCATGATGTTTCATCATTTATGGAAGCTGACACACTCGATCAATTTATCGATTCATTAGTATGGTATTTTCTTGAAGAATGAGCTTTTTAGAATTTTTTCTGGTAATATTTTGGTGATACATAAATGGTAATAAAAACATGGCTTGATAAAGCTGCAACTAAATTATCTAAAGAACATAATATAGAAAAAAGTCGCGCCTATCATGAAGCGCATTACATAGCAAATACGATACTTGGACAAATTGTAACATCTGATACTCAGCTATCGTATATCGCACAATACTGCCTTGATTCAGCTTTGGAAAAACGTACAAAACATATGCCATTATCAAAAATCATACAACGCAAAGAATTTTATAGCAAAATGTTTGTAACTAATCAACATACGCTAGACCCTCGAGCTGAAACCGAAATGATCATCGATCTTGTGAGAATAAAGGCTAGGAGCGTAATAGACCTTGGCACTGGAACAGGTTGTCTGATAATAACACTACTGGATAAATTTGATAAAGCAACTGGAATAGCAATAGATATATCCACTGATGCACTAAAAATTGCAAAAGAAAATGCAGCAATCTATGGACTTGATAAAAAAATCGAGTTCAAACAAAACAACTGGGCAAACGAATTAGAAGGTCATTTCGATTTAGTTGTAGCTAATCCTCCTTATGTTAACTTACATGAAACTCCTACACCTGAATTGCAATACGATCCTGCTCTAGGACTATTTGGCGATATTAAAACATATGAGCAAATGTTAGAAAGCATGTGTAATATTAAATTTTACCAAATGCTAATTGAAACACCTAAAAACCTGATAAATGAATTGACACAAATTGCAAAAAAGCATTTTCCAAAACATATCATCACAACACATGAAATTTCAAATACAGAAGTTGCGATAATTGAAGTATTTCAACCTGATACTCCACAAAAAATAATACTATAATCATAATCTGCGCTTGACGATATGTCACACAATTACTCGACTAACAGACCATCTTTGTAATTAGTTAATATTCTTGAGTTTTTTTACTTAATATACTAAGATTAAACAAAACGTAAGAAAAAAAATAAAATGCATAACTAAGGAGGCAAAAATGGCTAATAACAATATTCTATCTGCACTAGAACAACTCAAGAAAAAGGCGCTAGAGTATCATTCATTAGGGCATCCTGGCAAATTCGGAACTCGCATTTTAAAACCTCTTACAACAAGAGAACATTTTGGACTCTCATACACTCCTGGTGTAGCATACGCATGCACAGCAATAGCAGAAGATGAAAACAAAGCATACGAACTAACTTCTAAAGGCAATGTAGTTGCAGTAATTAGCAATGGAACGGCAGTATTGGGCTTAGGAGATATCGGAGCAATTGCAGGAAAACCAGTAATGGAAGGCAAAGCTATTTTATTCAAATACTTAGCTGGAATCGATGCAATTGATATCGAAATTGATTTACATGATACAAACAAAATCATCGAATTTATAAAAGCAATCAGCCCAACAATTGGCGGTATTAATCTTGAAGATGTAGCAGCTCCAGAGTGCTTTGATATAGATAAAGCTGTGCATAACGAACTTGGCATACCGTTTTTCCATGATGACCAAAGCGGAACAGCGGTTGTAGTAGCAGCTGCAATTCAAAGCGCGCTTAAAATTACCAAGAAAGACATTGCAAATTGTAAAATCGTATTTAGCGGAGCAGGAGCAGCAGCATTAGCATGCGCAGATTTATTAGTTGAAGTTGGGGCAAATATCAAAAACTTCTACGTTTTCGATAGCAAAGGCTTGATCCATGCAGGCAGACAACTAGATAGCAACAAAGCACGTTTTGCCCAACCAACAGATGCTACTATTCAAGAAGCTTTAAATAATGCAGATATATTTATAGGTCTTTCAAGAGCAGACTTACTAACAGCAGATGATATAATGCCAATGGCAGCTAACCCTGTGATTCTTGCAATGGCAAACCCTACACCAGAAATTTCACCAGTTGTTGCAAAAGAAGCTCGCAGCGATGCAATTGTAGGATCTGGTCGTTCTGACTTTGTAAACCAAGTTAACAACGTATTATGCTTTCCATTTTTGTTCCGAGGAGCACTTGATATTCGCGCAAAATCGATAACACTTGGAATGCAATTAGCATGCTGCAATGCACTCATGGAAGCTGCTCAAGCTAATAAAAATTTTGGACCAGACAATATCATGCCAGATGCATTTGATCCATCAATTATTTATATAGCATCTAAAGCAGTGGCACAAGCTGCGATTAGAGATGGAGTAGCACAAAAAGAATTACCAGAAAATTACAACGACTTTTTAGATGATTTAGTTTATGGTTCTATGATTGATAAAACATGCTGCCATCCGGAATTAGGAAACGCACAAGCCAACGCACTTATCAAAATTCTAGAAGCACACAACATCACAAAAAAATCAAACAGAAAATTATTTGTACTATCAAAAGAAGAAATTATTGAAAAAGCAAAAGATATCAAATCATGTACAATCATATTAGAAAACAATATTGAAATTGGTTTTAACAACTTAGCTAAATTACAAACAACAGATCTAATTAGCACTTTAGAAAACACAAACTTCATTGGTTTAGTAACCGCAACAGATTCTTTGTTCAATCATTCACATCGAATATGGTATGCGCACAAACTAATGAGGTGCGAATATGATACAAAAGAATAAAATCAATACAAAAATTGCATCTGTTGCCAGAGCATTACCTTCCCATGCTGAATCTGATAATTTTGAAAAATTACAGCAGATGGTTAACGTAGTTTATGAGTTGTTGGATAATGATCAGAAAAAAATTATCGAGTTATTTCAAACACTCCACCCTGCTAACGCCGCTTCTATTTTGCAGTTTCTTTCACCTAACGCCAGAGAAGAAGTAATTGCTGTACTAGGACAACACTTTGACCCAGAAATTTTAAGCTATCTTGATGAATCTGTGCTTGAAACTGTCCTAGATCTTTGGGCAGTACACGAAATCGCGCAAAAATTAGAACGCATTGAAGATCAGCAAGATGTTTTGAAAATTCTTGAAGACCTAGATAAAGAAGAGCGCAGAGCAATGTTAAGAGCTCTAAACCCAGAGTTGCGCGTGTTTTTGGAAGAAGGTTTGGCATATCCAGAATCTACAGCTGGTAGATTAATGCAGCATCAAGTTGTTGCCGTACCATATGAATGGACAGTTTCTAAAGTACGTACATTCCTAAGTACAGCAACCAACTTACCCAAAGATCTAGACGAAATTTTTATAGTAAACAAAGCACGCAAACCAGTTGCAAAAATAGCAATTGCCACTTTGATAAGAGAGCCTGGCAGCAAGTATTTGAAAGATATTTGTGAAGAACTTGAAGTAGTTTTCAAAGCTAATGAAACAGATAAAGATATTGTTTTCGCTTTCAAAAAATATTTCATGAAATCTGCTCCTGTAGTCGATAAGCAAGACAAACTTATTGGTGTAGTGCAAATTACTGATATCATAGATATGATTTATGATGATGCTCAAGAAGAATTCTTCCATTCAGGTGGTTTAGAAGAATCAGACTTTTATGATAATCTGCTCGAGACAACGCGCGCACGTTTAAAATGGCTAACATTCAGCATATTTGGCTCAGTTGGAGTTGCCATATTAATCGATTCGTTTAGAAACATGATTGCACAAAAACCTATATTAGTAGCTCTTATGGCAATCACTACAAGCATAAGCTCAGTAGCCAGCATGCAAGTTGTAACCATTATTATAAGAGCGCTTGTAAACCGTGAATTAAACGTAATTAACATAAAGCGTACAATCTTGAAAGAAGTTTTAGTTTCTCTAATCAATGGGTTAATCCTTGGTATCTTCTTTGGAGTAATTTTTGGAATAAAAGCAATGGACTATAAACTAAGTATAGTAATGCTTGTTTCGTTAACTGTTAGCATGCTTTTGAGTGCAATTACAGGAACACTATTTCCAATGGCATTTAACAAACTTGGCATTGATCCAGCACTCAGCTCAGGAGCCTTTTTAACTTGCACAATGGATGGATTTTCGGCTCTAACATTTTTCATGATTGCAAAATTCATGCTTGGCTGATGAATAGCATAATTATTTTTAAATATTTTCGAATTTAAACTAAAAAAAATATTATGTATCCATATATAACCAATAATACATCAAAGATCAAATTTATTTGTGCAAGCTCAACGATATACCCAATTGTTCGGTCTATCTATATAGGCTATCATCGTGTGAACTTACAACGAATTCTGCAATTTCATTTATAGTGCAACCTTCACTTAATACTCTGTACCAGGAAGAATAGAGAGATACGTTTTGTATCATATCGAAACTAAAAAATAAAAAACAATGCGTTCTTTAATTGGATCATTTATGCTAATTGCTAATCTTGTAAGCAGGCATTCACTTTGTTTCTTGCATAAGTTAGTTTATTCCATAAGATTTAAGAGCAACAAATTCAACCTATTGATATAGCCAACTGAAAAATTATGTTATATCAAGCTCGTATCGAAACTCTTTTGAAATAGACACACTGCGCCTTTAAAGATCTTCAAAAATTCCAAAGCTTGCTGTACGATACTAACATGTTTGATGATAAACAGCTTGGTCTTTTGTTCACAGTACCTAATACAACAGAACCTGAGGAATCTAAAGAAGTATGCCAAAAGCCTAAACGAGAAATGGATAAAAAGCCTGTAACTTCAGTGCAAGAAGGTATCAACAACGAAGTGAAAACCGTAAAGCAACTTAGCGTGGAAATGAAGGCATTATTGGAAGAAAAGTATCCATATGTGTGGGTACGCGGCGAGCTTGGCCCAGTAAAACTGCACTCTTCAGGACACAAATATTTCTCGCTCAAAGAAGAAGATTTTGTAATAAACGCAATATGCTGGAAAGGTACAGCGCTTTCTGCAGCGCTTGAAGAAGGAGCGATTGTAGAATGCTACGGACGCATCACCTTATACGCAGGCCGATCATCATATCAAATTATTGTAAGAGAAGCGCGCGAAGTAAACAAACAAGGGAATATTTTCTTCCAGCTTGAGGAATTGAAAAAAAAGCTAACTGCTCAAGGACTGTTTGATAGTTCTCGCAAAAAACATATCCCAAAATTTCCTGAAAGCATAGCAATTTTAACCTCACCAACAGGTGCAGTATTGCACGATATAATGCACAGAATTACAAATCGTTACCCATGCTGCAAGATATATTTCTTCCCAATTTCTGTACAAGGCGCAGATAGCGAATCATCGATCCTGGCGGCACTTGATAAAGTGGATAAAATGGAAAATATTGACACTGTAATTCTTGCACGCGGAGGTGGAAGCATTGAAGATTTATGGATATTCAACCATGAAGCAATTGTATGTCGTGTAGCTAATATGTCTGTTCCGATAATATCCGCAATTGGACACGAAACTGATACAACATTAGTAGATTACGCAGCAGATTTGCGAGCACCAACACCAACAGCAGCAGCCGAACTTGCAGTACCAGACAAAATCACAATACAAAGCAACATAACAACAACAATAAACAACTCATTTACAATGGCATTTGAAAAACTCAAACAACATCATTCTTTCCTGGAAAACTACTCAGACTACAATTATATTTATAGCAACTCACTTGGAAATTTCGGACAAAAAATAGACAACCTAATACTAACATTCACAAACAACATCCAAGAAATGATAGCAAGAAAAAAACTAGAATTAGGCACGGTAGAATCACGCACAGAATTGTTCACAAAATTTATCCAACAAATAGAGCAATATTCTGTAATTACAAACACAATTGCAAAAATGAGATTGCAAGATGCGCGCAACTTATGCTCACAAAACAAAATGTTTTTAGAAGAAAAAGAAGTTGAATTGAAAGAAAAAATTCTAATCTGTGATAGCGAAAATAAAAAAATCACAAGTGCAAAAGAAGCAGCTGGTGCTAATGAACTAACACTGAAATTCTACGATGGCAACATCACAGCAGTACCCAAAAAAGCTTCATAAATATCACATATAAAACAGAAAAAAAATAATTTGTGATCAAAAAATAACTTTGTTAAAAATTGTTTATCATAACCAAATCAATCATACCAAATCAATCATTCTTGCAATAATCACCAAACACAACCTGCAACACATATTCTAACTAACAACTAATGAAAGAAATAACAAATAACTCAAATTTTTTACTATATCGAATATCAAGCTCATCGAGATATATAATAATTACCCCAAAAGCTGGCAATACGATAAGAAAAATATTAATATTATTGTACATGAAAATAGTTTCAAATTTCTTAAGGTTATTGAGTAAAAACGTTTATAACCTATCAAAAAGCTTACATTTTATAAAAAAATTTGGAATATATATTTTGCTTGCAATTAATCTATTAATCTTTGGCAAGTATCATAACATTTTTGTCTTTAATGCAGAAATTTACAACGCAACAGGTAATGCAGTTAACATTTTTCCAAGCAACATATTAGCCAGCATATTAACACGCACCATAACATTTATCAACTGGATCTTTGGCTTCATGCTACTACCTGTCGTTCCATCACTTTTCAAACTTTTCAATAAAGGAAAATATGGAAAATTTATTGCCACAATATTATTGGTTATCTCATGCGATACGTTATTATCACTAATTGATAAAACAGGCGCCATTGGGTCTTTGTGCGCATATTTTATACCAATTACTTTCTTGATTCCAGCTTCAATCTGTATTTTTGCACTCTCAAATGTAATCTTGTTCAAAAAAGAAAAAACAGCTCCAAGAGCTAAAAAAATTAGAGAAATCTCACAGATCAAAGAAAATCTTCCCTCGCTCAATTTGCTTACAATTGGCGAAAAAATTGCAATTTCAACTAACACAGAAGCGCAGAAAAAAACACTTATGCAAACACTTAAAGATTTTGGCATTGATGCAAAAATCATTGAAGTGGTAGTTGGACCAGTTGTAACTTTATACTCTGTTGAATTAGCTGCAGGTATTAAATCAGCAAGATTGATCAACCTAGATGATGATATCGCGCGCTCAATGCAGACATTCTCAACTCGCATTGCAACTATTCCTGGTAAAAATCTTATTGGAATCGAAATAGCCAATCAAAAACGTCAAACTGTTTATTTCAAAGAAGGCTTACAATCAGATAAATACAAATATTTTGAAGGGAATCTGCCACTTTATCTTGGAAGCAACATTTACGGAGATCATGAAGTATTTGATCTTAGCACAATGCCTCATTTATTGGTTGCTGGCACTACAGGTTCTGGCAAATCTGTCGGCATTCACACAATGCTTTTATCCATGCTTTACAAACGCTTGCCAAGCGAATTAAAAATGATTTTGATTGACCCTAAAAAGCTGGAACTTACTCCATATGAAGATATTCCTCACTTACTATTACCAGTTGTAACTGAAGCTAAGCAAGCTGTTAGCTCACTTAAATGGGTTGTACGTGAAATGGAAGAACGTTACAGGAACATGTCCAAACTTGGCGTACGGAACATTCTAACTTACAACGCGAAGGTGGAACAAAACAGTACACAGGAAGAAAAGCTTCCATTCATCGTGGTAGTCGTAGACGAAATGGCTGACTTAATGCTTGTAGCTGGTAAAGAAATTGAAATTTGCATCCAGCGCTTAGCTCAAATGGGACGCGCTGCCGGTATCCATATCATAACCGCAACTCAAAGACCATCAGTAGATGTAATAACAGGTACAATCAAAGCAAACTTCCCAACACGCATCAGTTTCAAACTAGCCTCTAAAATTGATAGCCGTACGATTTTAGGCGATATGTCAGGCGCCGAACAACTTTTGGGAGCAGGTGATATGCTATATTTAGCAACCAATGGTAAACTTAATCGTATCCACGGAAGTTTCGTTTCTGAAAGCGATGTAATGGCTGTTGTAGAATTCTGGAAATCTCAAGGCAAACCACAGTATATTGAAATACAATCGGAAACTGAGAGTGAATCAATGGGTAATTTTGATTCATTCAATGAGCCATACTATCAGCAAGCTGTAGAATTGATAAGATCAACCAAGAAAGTTTCAACAAGCTTCTTGCAACGCAACTACCCAATTGGATACAACCGTGCTGCGAAAATCATAGAACGCATGGAAAAAGAAGGCATTATCACACGCGGCGATAAATTCGGTCGCAATAGAGATATTCTTTAGTCAAAGAGATTCTTTAGTCAAAAAGATATTGCTAAAATTTTTTAGCATAAATTGAAAGCTTCTCAAAGAGCATGAAAAAAATAAAAAAAACTAAAAAGCAATAAATAGAACTATAAAACAATATCATTTATAGATCACTGAGAACAATCGATATACCCTATATTGCTAATTCAATTCTCAACATAAAACAACTGGGCATTCCAATAAATATTGCCATCAAAAATAACAAATAGTAAATATATACCATTTATGCTAATATAACACCATGATGAGAGAAATTTTTCTGTTTTGTCTTTGTATCTGCATCAATGCTGATCCTAAACAAGAAACATCAAAAGAACTGCCGCAGAAAAAAGAACTGCTGCTAGTAAAATACTGGCGAGAACAAAAAAATAAAGGATTTCAACCATTTGTCATAGAATCAGAGCATGAACAAACAACCGGCATTTTTTCATGGGATCTAGACGAAAACACCTGGAAATTTGAATACCCAAATTCAACATGGGAAATCAAAGATAAAAAACTAACAAAAAAAGAAAATGATCAAGTAAAGACATATCCATGCGTCGGATTTTCTTCATTTTTACAGCACAAAATTGAAACTTGGCCAGATATTCTAAAAAAGAAATGCGAAGTTTGCAATGAAAACACTTGTTTTTTACTAGTAACTTATGAAAAAAGACCAATGATCTGGAAATATCGTATCAATCCATTTGCAATTTTGAGCATCGCAATAGAAGATTCATCTGGCAGATATTATGAAATTGATTTTGAAGTAGATGAAGTTAACTAAGCAAAATAAACAAAGACTAACTAAATACTACATATTATCGATTTTTTTGAAATTTTGTTGCCAATCTAGTTTATTTTCTGGAATATTTTTGCATAATTGGTCTACTACCATTTGTATTTAATCATTTTATTTAAAATGCAATTATGCATCTTATTATTTTGCAATATTTTTGCTAGATTTAATCTATTACTACCATCACTATTTAAAGCTCTTCTTTTGAAGTATATACATTTATTGTGAAAAATAACTTTTCCAACAACATCTTTTAGCATTTTTAGATAATTGACACATTTGCAAAATAAAGCACTAGCGTTTTTAATCCAGTTTATTTGAACATTTTATTATCAAACATAATAAGGCCCATAGATAATTTAACATAATTCACTATATTTATTCATATAAATACTAAATATAAAACTCAAAAAAATAAAAACACTGAACTTTAGTTATTTTCAATTTTCATTCTCACACATTAAACACATACACAATAAAATTTAACATAATAATCATGCATTTTCATCAATTTTTGAAGCAAAAAACCAATTTCATGCACCTTCTAACAGGTCTATTATGGCCAAAACAAGGTAACAAACATATAAAAAGATGGCGTTAAATACATTTTTAGTATATAATTAGGAAAGTGTTAATATTACTTTTGTTTTTATTAATAACTGGATGTATCGGAGATGACGCAGAACGTCGTTGCAGCACGCAGTATTATAAAGTACAAAACTCGCACGGGACATTCAAAGTTTGCGTGCAGAAGCATTTTGTATTTGACGAAGAAGGCTTAGCTTCCTTCTACACAACAGGAAATAAAACAGCTACAGGAGAAAAATTCAATACAAATCATTACACAGCAGCGCATCCTTATTTGCCGTTACCTTGCGTAGCAGAGGTATCACTTGTTGATAAACCATGGAAAAAAGTCATTGTAAAAATAAACGATCGCGGACCGTTTACTAAGCAAAAACGCATTATTGATGTATCACACGCTGCAGCCAAAGAATTAGGATTTGTAAAATCAGGGTTAGCTAAAGTACGTGTAAAAGTGCTCATAAAAGAAACATTGCAATTAAAAGAGCATGGCGGACATATTAAATGGATAGGAGACCGTCCTTTCGATTCAGCTGTAAATGGATAGCTACGGTTAAAGAATTAGCAATCATAAACTTATAACTGCCAAAATCAATTCATCGCAGCAGAAAATTCACAAATAAACCTTGCTCAATCAAACATAAATCAATAAATAAAAATTAGGATTCAACGTTAGCTAACCTTATAAAAGCTCATAAAAGAAAAATTGCATGAGAAACATATTAAATGGATACTTTCAATTCAGCTTTAAGAAGACTAAATTAGAGTTTAAAAAGATGTTTAAATATCCATAAAATAATCGATAAAAGGAATAAAATCCTGCCAAAGCAAACTAGCAAAAAATAAAAATCACACTCAATGAGTTTTATAGTATCTATAAATGATTATTCAAGCAATAATTTTAAGCTATCTTCTAGTTAATAACAAAAAAGCACATCACAAACATTGTAGAAAAACATTAAGCGCAAATGTTAAGTCATATTTTATAGAAAATAATATTTATAAAATATGAAATTCCATCTTAATACAAAAACCACCTAATTTGCTGCACTTAACAACTTCTTTGAATGTTTGAAAACTTATACACAAAATCTAGTTTGGTCTGATGAAACTGCTCAACACTAATCATATATTTGTCATGCTCTTGAGCACCTCTACTAAATTCACATTCAAAGCAAACTCAACCCGATAATCTTCATTAATTTTGTAAGCAGGAGGCAATTTCACCTCAAACTTAAACTTATCTGCAAACGCAAGTTGTGAAAACTTATGCTGCTTATCAAAAACCAACGTATATGATTTATTCTCGCTAATCATTTTCTTAATCACTCGTTTAATTGGTTGATATTCATATTGATTCGAATACTGCTTAATCAAATATCGCATTTCAATTATTTCAAAAAAATTCTCAATTTCAATTGGAAGCTTATCTTGACTAAAATACTCAAACTGCGCACGTATCTGCTCAAATTCATGGGCATTATCAACCTTGCTAAGTTTTTTATAAAAATCAAGACGCATATGCTCTTCCATAAAATCTTCTGGAATAAATGCATGAGTAAAACCTTCAAAAGTACAATCAAATAACGAACTATCTTTATGTGCATTTTGCTTGTTCGGCACAGATTTTTGCTCATCAATTTCAACTTTTTTCATCCCCAATTCTTTTAAAGCAGCAGTTAACATATCATAATAAGCCTCTAAACCAAATCCGTGATCTTTGCCACTTTGGCTTGTACCCAATACCGAACCTGCCCCTCTTACAGAAACATCGTGCATAGCCAGTGACATATTAGCCCCCAAAAAACTATGATCAACTAATATCTGCAACCGCTCTTGAGCAATTTCTTTTAGCATTATTGGAGCAATAAGGTAAATATGTCCAACACTATCAAAACGACCTACCCTGCCACGTAATTGATAAAGCTGGCCTATGCCAAACATATGCGGACGAAAAATAATCATCAAATTTGCCTGCAAAATGTTCAAACCAGATTCAATAATGTTGGTCGCAATTAAAACAGGATTAGCGCCTGATTTGAAATTACGCATGTTCTCCTCAACATCGTGTGATTTAAGACGTCCGTGCATAACAACATAATTCACTTTCTTTTTAAACTTAGCTAACTGGAGTTCAACTTCTTGAATAAAACTGATACGAGGCACAACTAAAAATACGCGTCCGCCATTTTCTAGTTCTTGATGAATAATTTTTTCAATGCTAACATCATTTTCAAGCTCATAATCATAAATAATTTTCATTACAACATTCTTGCGTTTCAAAGGAGGTATATCCAATACACTAATATCCTTAATCCCAGACAAAGCAAGGTTAAGCGTACGCGGGATTGGAGTTGCACTTAGCTGTAAAAAATTACCAAATGCACGAGCCTCTTCTTTAAATTTCGCTCCAAAATGTTGCTCTTCATCTAAGATAATCAGGCCAATATCATTGCGCAACAAACGTTTAATACCTTTATTACTTGCAGTTGAAATTAGAATATCAATATCACCATTTTTCCAATCATTTAAATCATTCACACTATCAAAACGAGTGCTCACGCCAACTTTAAAACCAAACTGCAAAAACCTTTCTTGGCACAGCTTGTAATGTTGCTGAGCCAAAATAGTTGTAGGAGCTAATAGCAAAACTTTTTTATTAGCGCGCAGTGTAATAAAGGCAGCACGCAATGCAATCTCAGTTTTACCAAAACCAACATCACCGCAAACAAGACGGTCCATTGGAATAGTTTGAATTAGATCGGCTATAATATCATCCTGAGCTTTTTTTTGAGATGGAGTTAACTGGTGCTCAAATGTATCACAAAATGCATCGTAATCATGCGCAAGAGCAAACGAATCAACTTTAAGTAACTTACGCGCGGCAGCAAGCTGAGCTAATTCTTTTGCAACCTTGTAAACATCCTCTTTGAACTTCTTTTTTTTGCGCAAAATTTTTGAAGAACCAATCTGCTCAATTTCAAGATCACTATCTTTAGGGCTGTGAAATTTCAAAATATCGATATTAAAAACTGGGACATAAATATATGTATTGCTCTTGTATTCCATCTTAGCAAACTCATATCCACTACCAAGCAGATTCATAAACTCCATTCCACAAAATCTGCCAAGACCATATTTTGGATGCAATAAATAATCACCTACCTCAAAACCAAAAAGCATATTTTATTGTCCACTCCAGCAAATTCATATATACTTGCGCAAAAATCAAATAACTACACAACTAGAAAATATACTATAACATTCAAGCAAATTGGTCAAAGCAATTGATACGATATTCTAATAAAACGTACAAAACTTTTGCAAAAAATAATATTATAGCATGTTTATGAAATACCAACCAAAAAATACATTAAACAATATCGTTTTATAGAAAAACATGTTGCTAATAGTAAACATTTTGGCTATAAGAAGTTTTAAGATACAAAAAACAAGAGATGCATCACAAAATACATGTAAGAAAAGTAATATTACATATTTTGATTATGGATGGCTAAAAAAGAGAGTAAGCAAAAATTTTTTTAGAATAGATAAAGAAGAAATTTAAAAAGAATCTTTTAACTCAATGAAAAAATATCAAACGCAAAGCAAAAACAAAAATAAGCAACCAGAAGAAAAATGAAAAAATAAAAAAACTCTACACTTAAAAAACCAAAAGAACTAATCGAAAAAGAGCTCATACAAAAACACGCAAAAAAAAGAACAAGCTGGAATTTCAAGCAAAATAGGTAAAAAAGCTGCAAGAAAACATGCAATGCTAAAAAAAAAGAAACAAAAAAAGGCAAAACGAAAAAGCAATCGCGATGAAGATGATAAATTGCTATCCCAACGCAAAATGAGAAAGCAAACAAAAGCAAGCAATTGAAGCAATTTCGATTACAAAAAATCTTCAAATATAGATAAATGCTTGTAGCAAATTAAAATGAAAGTGATAATAAATAAGGTTGTGCAATTTTGTTATTACATATAGCATAAAAGGAATAAGAAACTAGATATTAGTAAATTTTTTGTCAAAGCAATTGAAAACAGAACACTACCTGAACTTTTTGCATAAAATGTATAAACAAATAGCAATTTAAAAAAAAACTACAACCTAATTTTTTCTTCAATAAACGTAACAACATCATCAATATGAACATGGATTTGCTGCATTGTATCTCTATCGCGTACTGTCACCTTGTTTGTTTCAAGAGTATCAAAATCAACCGTGATACAAAACGGAGTACCAATCTCATCATGCTTACGATAGCACTTTCCAATATTGCCTCCTGATTCTAATTCTACTGGAAAAATGTTGCAAGCTTTCAAATTAGTAAATATCTTACGCGCTAGTGCTACTAACTCTGGCCTGTTTTTTGCCAACGGTATCACTGCCGCTTTTATTGGAGCAAGTGCTGGATGCAACTTCAATACCACTCGCTCACTTTCATCAATTTTTTCTACACAATATGCTGAAGCTAAAACGGCTAAAAATGCACGGTCCAAACCAGACGATGTCTCCACTAAATTAGGTATAAATGAAGCACCATCTTCGTGCATGCACAATTTATCAACGCTATCTTTGTTCTCTTTTACCTTAGCCTTAATATCAAATTGCTCTTGCATTTTTGTGTGACTACCCAAATCAAAATCACCTCTGTTTGCAATACCTTCCACCTCTTCTAACCCATGCGGAAACTCAAAAGCAATATCAGTTGTAGCACTTGAATAATGAGCAAGCTCTTGAGGCTTTTGATTAAGCAACTTGATGTTGGTAACGCCAATTTTCTTCCACCATGCAACACGCTGCTCAACCCAATAAGCAAACCATTTATCTGCTTGATCACGCTTTATAAAAAATTCTAATTCCATTTGCTCAAATTCACGTACACGAAATACAAAATTACGTGGCGTAATTTCATTACGAAATGCCTTGCCTATTTGAGCTATTCCAAATGGCAGTGTCGGACTAAAACTATCACAAACATTCTTGAAATTAATAAACACACCTTGCGCAGTTTCAGGACGTAACACTCCATGAACTCCATGCGTGGGTCCAAGATTAACATGCATCATTAAATTAAACTCACGTGGCTGACTTAAATCAGCACAGCCACATCCAGGACACTCATTTTTCGTCTTCATTTCATCATCACGAAATCTACACTTACATTCTTTACAATCGATCAAAATATCATGAAATGTATCAGAATGACCAGAATGATTGAGCACACTCTTGTTAAGAATAATCGCAGAATCAAGACCATACACATCTTCACGCAAATGCACAATCTCACGCCACCATGCATTTTTAATATTATTTTTCAACTCAACACCCAATGGACCATAATCAAAAAAACCTTGTAAACCACCATAAATTGCGGATGATTGATATACAAAACCACGTCTTTTACATAAGGCCACTAAATCTTCTAATTGCATGGAAGTATGTTATATTATTCACAAAAACAATGAAAGATCGTTGATAAAAAGTCAATTGAGCAAAAATAATATTTATTATAAAAAAATTTAGTTGTGAGAGTTTTAAACAAATGGCAAAAGAAACTCGATTGATAATATTTTCTTGAGTGATGAAAGCCATGGAAATATAAACTGAAAGTGTTTTATGCAATTTTTTAATGATAACAACAAATCATTTTCTTGGTGAGAAATTTTAATTGAATTTACAAAACCGCAAGAATAATATAAATAAAAATCATATATCAAAAATGTTGTTTGGTACTGCACAAACAGGCCTATTTGATGCTCGAAAAACACAAAAATTAGAGTAATCTAATTAGTAAATTTACTTTTGATCTTTCAAAAATTTATAAGATATATTATCATAGTTTTGCGCATTTAAGCGTACAATTGGAAAATAGTTTAGTGGCAAAACTCCCGACTCTGGATCGGGCATCCCTGGTTCGAATCCAGGTTTTCCAGCTTTTTCAGCTTTTCAAAAAGAAAAACTTGCATGCTATTATTTATTTTGTCAAGCAAATTTATATCTATAAAAATGCACACAAGAAGCTCTCACACAACATATCAAGGACAAGCAAAATTTTGTATAAAACATAGAAAAGACGCATCTTATAAAGGCAAATATATTTTAAATCTAATTACAAAACTTGCTCAATTATCAAAACAAGCTATGATAGATTAATTTATTCATAACTGCTAACATTAGCTATATGATAATTACACAATCGGCTAAAGACGAAATATTAAAAAATGCAAAATTTCTTAGAATAATCGCCACACCAGGTGGTTGCGCAGGCTTTCAGTACGAGCTTTCTTATACAAATGAATCTGGAAACAACATAGTACTTGAAGAATGCATCATAACAGACCAAGTTTCCAAACAATTTATAGATCCAATTACACTAGACTTTGTTGAAGAATTAGGAAGAAAAGAATTTGTAATAGCAAATCCAAACAAAAAAACCTGCGGATGCGGTAATTCATTTGCAGCATAATTAAAGCACAATGATCACTATTATATAAATTGCAGACTTAACCACAATTCAATTAAGAGGAAAATTATAGATAGGCCAAATTACATTAGACTTTGTTGAAGAATTAGGAAGAGAAGAATTTGTAATAGCAAATCCAAACAAAAAAACCTGCGGATGCGGTAATTCCGAATGAGGTAATTCATTTGAAGCATATTTAAAGCATAATTCGAACATAATTAGAGAGCATATAATTCGAGCACAATGATCACTATTATATAAATTTAAGACTTAGCCACTAATTCAATTAAGAGGAAAATTAGATAGGCCATACAACAACACTTACAAGCTCAAGAATCTAAAAAAATTATGAAAACATTATGTGTATATATCCGAAATTATGCCTTTATCAGCAGAAAACTTATAAATCAACATACAAAACACTGATTTTTTCATAAAACATGTTTGCAACACTTACTTTTCTAATAGAGAATAATGTTTCGTGAGAAAATATTTATAAAAACCTAGCTTTCTAATAGTTACGCTATAATCGCATGCTACTGTGTAAGAAAACTACCAAAATTGAACTTAAAAAACAAATTTGCAATATTGAGCATCTTCAACCTGTGAAATATATACTTGTAGGCTACTTATCTTGCTCTATTAAGCATCCTTATACTCGCTAGCAACAAACCCTATATAAAACCTTTATAGGCAAAACCAACCATTACTGCAATCAAAAAAAATGAATACTCTATGCGCAAGCCTGGCACTTTGTTATAAATAACATTAAGATACGCTAACACACATCAGCACATCTTCATCAACGAAACATAGAACAAAAGACAAAACAATCATTCTATCAACCTGTGAAACATGCTCTATTCAGCATGATATTTGTGCTATGCTTACTAACTTGTACTTAAGCATCTTATACTCGCTAGCAACAAACCCTATATAAAACCTTTATAGGCAAAACCAACCATTACTTATACATCTAATTTTCATTATCAAACCAAATTGCTTCATAAATTTAACATAATATTGCAACAATATGTAAAAAAAGCTCCTAAAAGGAGATTTTAGTGAACAAATTAGTGAACGTTTACGATCTTACGATGTCCACGTTGAGAAAAGTTAACTTTTCCATCTTTCAAGGCAAACAACGTGTGATCTTTGCCCATTCCAACGCCTGCCCCAGCAAAGAACTTCGTTCCGCGCTGACGCACAATAATATTACCAGCGATTACCAGCTCGTTACCGAACTTCTTTATCCCTAATCGCCGCCCAGCCGAATCTCGCCCGTTCTCTGTAGATCCGCCCGCTTTTTTACTTGCCATATATCAACACTCCTTTACTTACCCTCAGCAGCTGCTCTTTCATGCAGTTTATGATGATATTCTTTATTTAGTTTCTTAACAGCATATATCCACCAGAGAATAATTACAAGCATAATACCCATAAGCACTGGTGCAATTGTCAACTGAGTTGCTCCTGGTATCAAGATCAAAGCTATAGACTGAACGTGTCCGCCCATAGATTTACCCATGCGACCACCGATCACGTCAACAGCCGCTTTACCCTTAATTCTTAGCTCGTCTTCCAAAGGAATATAAGTCATTTGAGTTGTAGGATCAAACAAAGCATACTTTGTACTCTTGCTTGCGATGTTTTGAATAGCACCAATAATCACAGCAATAATCAAAGGTAAAGTTGTACCAACAATAGCTATAGGAAGCAACATGTGTGAATACAATGTGAATCCATAGAACAATACAGAAGTCAACAATAAAACAACTGGAGTGATCATAGCTGAAATCAACCAACCAAATCTCTTAACAACGTTTTTCATTGTAAAACCAATCAATAACGAAGCTATACCAGTAGCAATATAGAAGTTACCCATGAATGCCTGGAAAGTGGATTTTTCTGGATAAAGAAGCTTAACTTGATCTTTCCAAGTTACCTCAACCAAGTTCAATGTCATACCATACGCAAGTGTTAAAATTGCAATATAACCAAGATATCTAGATTTTAAAATCATCTTGAAACTTTCCATAACAGACAACTTCACTTTTGGTTTTTTTTCAGCATCAGCGACAACTGGAGCATCAACTAAAACATACTTGTTAATCCACCAATAAGTAGCAATCAACATACAACCAGAAACAATAACCATGATACATGTTGTCTCAGTTGAAACAGAATATCTTTGAATAAAACCTGCACTAACCAAACCAACGTTTGAATATGCACCAAAGAGAGGATAAAAACGCTTCACTTCGTCTTTAGTTGT
The DNA here is from genome assembly GCA_027371775.1 of bacterium. Taxonomy (GTDB): domain Bacteria; phylum Pseudomonadota; class Alphaproteobacteria; order CAJXXZ01; family DAHXLG01; genus DAHXLG01. The sequence continues at coordinate 52,818 of DAHXLG010000001.1, read as the reverse complement.
GTTCAAGTTTGCAAACTGCCAGAAAAGCAATGTAATAGCAACGCTACCCCATAGTTCTGAGAACACATAAAACAAAGAAAATGACCAATATCCAAAAATCGGCACAATGTGCTTCAAACGAGGATAGATTTCCTGTAATTGCATCAACTTATCTGGATGCATGTGAATATAGTCGCCAAGTGGATATAATACTAATCCAAACAAGACGAAAAATGTGAAAAATGGCAATAAAGCCACATAAAATAGATTTTTCTTAGATACCTTATTGCTCATTGCGCTGTAGAACACAACAAAGAGAATAGACATAGGCATCACAACGTAACCCTTTAAGAAGTTTAACACGCTAGCGCTAGAACCGGCCGCAGTAACAATCAAAGCGTCCTTGGTAATTCTTAAGCTTGTGTAATTAAACAAAGATAAAGCCATCATCATGGCCATAGGGATGAACTTTCGGTTTTCCTTGCCATAAATAGGCCAAAACATGCTACGCCATTTAGAAACAGATTTCGACATATTTTTCCTTTCATAACTGCATAATTTACTTATACAAGGAATGGTATCACCAGGCAAAAAAAATAGCAACAGAGTAGGAGGATATGCAATTGAGTCTACGTATAAAATTCAAAGATTCAAACATTTTCAATATCAAAAAAAATACAGCTATTTTACATTTAGTCAAAAGATTAATCAATAAATATAACCTTGCAATTCTTTCTAAAGACAAACTTAAAAGCTCAGCTTCTAATTCTCGATAGCAAAACAAGATTAACTAACTTGCGATTTTTACAAGCAAAAAAATGATTATAAAAAACACAACTTCAAGCACAAGCAATCAAATTTATTCCATATTTCTAAATATTTAATACCTAATACTCAAACCAAAAAATCTCAACATCTTCCAAAAATTTTAAAACTTAGTATATAATTAAGGGAAGGCGGGATAGCTCAGTTGGTTAGAGCGGAAGAATCATAATCTTTAGGTCGTGGGTTCGACTCCCTCTCCCGCTACTTTTTTCCTAAAACACTCAACTAAAAAACAACTAATATCATATTTTATACTCAGCTAAAATAAGTGAAAAACTAACTATTAGCTAAAACAAAAGAATTAGTAAAATTTTTCACCAACTTTTCAACAATCTGCAATAAAATAGAATTTTTTCGCAATAACAGACCGCATTTCCAGCACCAAGATTAAGCTTTCGCTAGAACTAAAGAATTGAATCAATTTTCCACCTTAATAGCGAACGTTGAGCAAACGAATCAATAAATTAGCAATATTGGAACAAACAAAACAGCATATTCTAACATCATCGCTTTATAGAAAAAAATTCTCAATAACACAATTATTCAAACATGTGCTCAGATAATGATGGCAATTACAAATCCTATCTTAAAAACAAAATGAAATCTACAAAAACTTATCACGATTAAACTTTAGCAACAACTCCAAGAATTGGTCCAATTTTCTTGACCAACTTTACAGCAAGCGGAGCTACAATAAACGAAGACATAACATATCCATGTGTTTTAGCCGTAGCATGAGGCTCATCCACACACAAAACACCGATAATTTTAGGATCATGAGCAGGAAATGCAAAAACATAGTTACACAAGTTATGCTTTTCAACATATTTGCCATTAATAATCTTGTTAGCTGTGCCAGTTTTACCGCCTATATCATATCCTGCAATTTCACCTTGCTTACCATACCATGCATTCAAAAAGGCTATACGTATCAAATATCGCATTTTTCTCACCGTAGACTCTGAAATAATTCGCTTTTCTTGGCTTGGCATATAATCATGCAGAATATGCAACTGACGATCGTAACCAGTAAGCACGCGCAATACTGCTCTTATATATTGAGCATTTGTTGTAGCAATACCGTGACCATATGAAGATGTCTGACATTGAGGCATCGTCCATTTTGTGGGAAACAATCCACGTTCAACGCTCAAACTATCAATTTTCATATCATCAAACATGCCAACTAAGCGCAAAAAATCAACAGTCTTATCAATACCAGCACGAAAAGTTAAAATAGAAAGCATCACGTTTGATGATTTTGAAAAGCCTTTTTCAAACGTGTATACACATTCAACTGCACGTTTATCAGGGTCATGGACATAATGCCAGCCTACTTTATACTCAACAGGACAAACCGTTCTAGTTTCTAAATCAACAATTCCATTTTCAAGAAGCATAGCAGCATTAATCAACTTAAACACAGATCCGCGCTCTGAAACATCATGAGTATTCAAATTCACAGCGTCTTGCGCTTGCTCATGAGGATTCACATCAAAATTCTCACTTTGAGAATATGAAGCAAGAATTCTGCCAGTTTTTGCACAAACAACCATTCCATAAACCGCTTTTGCTCCAAATTCCGCCTTCGCCTCATCAAGTACTTCTTTAACAACAGATTGTACAGGAACAGAAAGAGAAAGTTTTAAAGGCTGGTTGCTATTTTTCAAGAAACTATCAAAAGCAACTTCTATTCCACTAATACCATTATTTTCGTCATCAACACGACCAATAATATGCACAAAAAGAGAACCAAGCGGGTAAAATCTGCGCACATCTTTAGCTACGTATAAACCAGAATAATTAAGCTGCTCAATAGCATTAGCCTGCCATGGCGCAATATGACGCAAAATCCACACGAATTTTTTAGACTTAGTATTAAATCTTGCATCAATCTTTTGGCGATCCACATTCAAAATAGCAGAAAGATCATCAACAATTTTATCGCGCTCTAGCACTTCATGCGGAACGATATAAACAGACTGAGTTGGAATAGTGGTAGCCAGTAACACTCCAGAAGAATCGACAATATCAGCTCGACGAACATGCGTTTTAATAACAGGCATAGGCTTATAAAGCAAATAACTTGATAACTTAATTGCAAGCGGTATATATAGAATCATAGCAAATGCAATCAGTTGTTTAATCATCGGCTTTCTTCTCATTTTTTATTCACCTAACTTCGCTTTTTTGAGCATTAGCTTGTAAAAGACACTAATATTAGATTCTCCTTCCTTACCTTTCGCTTTATTAGAACTACATAACTGTTCTCCTTCCTTACCTTTCGCTTTATTGGAATCAGGTAAATGTTTACCATCATTACATTTTGCTTTATTGGAATTGCCTAACTTATGCTCTCCATCTTCTTTAGACCTAGACTTCTGAACTACATCATTTTCAATAGATTTAACAGGTAATATTTTTGATCCATCTTTTAATCCTCTGTTTTTTACATCAACATTTAAAAGCTTTTTTTCAACTTTCTGCAATGATTCTTTCTCTTGCTTCTTTTCATCATTTTTCTTTGCTCCCACTTCCTGCTTTTTAATGACAACAGCCTCAGGTATTGATTGAATATCATTTATCTTAGAAATATCACACATTTGCTTGGGCTCAATTGGCTTCCAGCCTTTTAGATACAAATTAGCTAATTTTTGCAACCTACTATTTTGATTTAGATATGTCCATTCAACTTTTAACAAGTTAATGGATTTCTGCTGATTGACTATTTGTTTTTTTAAATAGACCACATGCTTTTCGATATAAAATACGCAGCTTTTAGCAGCTCCAACAAAAATCATAAAAGATAAAATTGTATATTTTAAATTCATTAGTATGCTTCATTCTACCATTATTCTTCAGTCTTGATCATCCATCGCAACTTCGCAGACCGCGCACGACTATTCTCCTCAACCTCTGATTGCGTAGGCAGCTGTAAAAAACTCACTTCATTAGCAAAAAAATCTTTTACAATCTTATCTTCCAAAGAATGAAAAGTAAGCACAGCCAATCTGCCATGTTCCTTCAATATTTTCTTAGCCTCAACAAGTGCTTTTCGAATATGAGTAAATTCATCATTTACATGAATTCTAATCGCTTGGAATATACGAGTAGCCGCATGCTTTCGATCAAATTCATTATATTTTTCAATAATTTTTACTAAATCAAAAGTAGTACTAATAGGGTTAGCTTTACGAGAACGAATAATCTCATTAGCAATTAACAATGCATTCTTTTCCTGACCATATTCTTGAAAAACACGTACCATTTCATCTTTTACAGCATTGTTCAACCAACTTTTGGCATTTAATTCCTGGCTGATATCAAAGCGCATATCAAGATCTCCATCTTTCATGAATGAAAAACCACGATCTGCATTTTCTATCTGATTTGATGAAAACCCAAGGTCCAACAATATTCCATCAACTTTCATAGGAGCTCCCTTTTTACCCCAGATTTTATCCATATTAGAAAATGATGCACGCTGAATGAAAAATGTATTAGGATACTCTTTTTCAAACTCAGCAGCACGGTTAACAGCATCCTGATCACGGTCAAGCGCTAACACAACTGCGCCTAATTCTAAAATAGAACGAGTATGCCCGCCTGCTCCAAACGTACCATCTATATAAAAACCACCATCACGGACTTTCAAAGCATCAATCACCGCTTGTTTCATAACAGGCACATGAACATTTTGCTTAATTGAAACACTCGTATACCCATTTTGTGATTCTGCTACAGAGCTAAATGAAAGCATTTCTTGGATGGTCATCTAGCACCTCGAGTAAATAAAATTATAGGACTCATACTATATGGCCCTCTTCATCAATTTTGCACGAGCATCCATTTGATGAATATGGAAATCATCAGGATTCCAAAGTTGAAAAGTAGCTCCGCGGCCTACAAATGCAACCTTAGCCTCGCCTTTTTCACAAGCACCGTTTGCAGCAGAAACTCCAATACGAGCATGCTCTAACAATGATTGGGGAATAACAACACGACCATCCTTATCAAAACGCATAATCACAGCATCAGCAAACACAGCAGACTCAATTGAATCGCGATCAATAGAAAATGGGTCCATTGTTTGATCAATTTGCGTGCTCAACTTTTCCATACGGTCCATGCTAAAGCAATCGATAGCGCCAAATTTATGCGATCTAAAAGCTACAAACCCATGAAAATTATCAGCAACATTTCCTAATGCTACGCGAAATTCCTTGGGCACCACAACTCTGCCTTTGTTATCAACCGTATTTACAAATGTCGAAAGGAATATAGCCATTTTAGTACACATTAATATTTTCATTTTTCACTGATTCTGTCAATGGGATTTTCTGGGATAGACTGGGTTTTTTCCACATTTTTTTCCACATACTGGGGAAAACTAATAAAACTGGCTATCATGGCAGAATTAACAGACGCATCAAAATTATTAACAAGAAATATGCCACTTTAAGTAATTGTTTTGATTTTCAAGAATAATACTAACAAAAATATATCAACACTTTTAAAAACATCGCTCCACATCTGCATCCTGTTTAGCCAAGCAATTTTGAGCAATAATTCATCTATCAATTAACAAGATAATATCTTGCGCCATACTATTCAAACATATTTAATACCACAACTTAGTGCTATCCTATCAAAATCTCTATAATATTAAGCATATGCAGCCATCGCCGACCAAACTATCAAATACTAAGCTAAAAATATTGCTCAACTAACACAGTATTATTTTATGTTGAAAAAGACTTGAACCCTATTATCCGAATTTTTTTTCTGATAACATAGGCAATATCATGAAATTATTCAAGTTATCACCAATTGCGTTATTGTTAGCATTATTAGCCGTACAACAAACAGCAATTAATCCAATAGCATGGAAAGTATTTGCACTATTCTCATCAACAATCTTAGCACTCATGCTTCAATCAGCAAGCATGGGCGCAATTGGGTTTATGAGCCTTAGCGTAGGCGGACTTATTGGAGCATTTACAATCAAAGAAGCAATCGCTGGCTTTGGATCACCTCTTGTATGGCAAATTGTAACCGTATTTTTCATTGCGCGAGGATTTGTAAAAACTGGCCTTTCAAAGCGAATATCTTTCCACATCATTAAGTTTTTTGGCAAAAATATTTTAGGTTTAAGCTATGGTTTCGTGCTTGTAAACTTCACTCTAGGACCATTAATTCCAAGCAGCGCAGCAAGGATTGGTGGAATCATTTTTCCAATCATACGCTCAGTTGCAGAAACGTTAGGAAGCGACCCTGAAAAAGGAACGCAAAAGAAAGTTGGCTCGTTCTTCACATTGCTATGTTTATATAGCAATGCAATTGTTTCTGGTACATTTCTAACGGCAATGGCAGCGAACCTAATTATCAAAAGCTTAGCTGCCGATGCAGGATTACAACTCACATGGCTCAACTGGTTTGAAGCATCATGCGTACCTGCATTTGTCTGCATGTTACTAATGCCACTATTGTTATACGCAATCTATCCTCCTCAATTAAAAGATATTTCAAAAACAACTGGATTAATAAATGACGAGCTTGAAAAATTAGGCAAGTTCTCAACGAGCGAAAAACAAATGCTTGCAATATTGCTTTCTATTCTCTGCGCTTGGATTTTCGGCGATTTCTTGAAAATTGATGCAATATTAGTTTCGTTCGTTGGCCTAAGTTGCTTGATATTAAGCAACATACTAAACTTTGAAAAAGATATTCTGACAGAAAAAGAAGCATGGCACACGTTAATATGGCTATCAGCATTATTAATGCTTGCAAAAACGTTAGAACAAAGCGGCTTCTTGGAATTCTTAGTAACAAATTTGAATCACATACTTGTTGGAATGAGCTGGCCTTCTGCAATCACTGTACTTGTGCTTGTGTATGGATACACTCATTACCTGTTTGCAAGCAACTCATCGCACGTAAGTGCTATGTACGCAATCTTCTTGGGCACAGCAATTAAAATGGGAACACCTCCTATGCTTGCTGGACTTATTTTCGCATTCACAAGCTCTTTATTTGCAGGATTGTATTATTACACATCAACAGAAGCAGTAATTCTATACAACTCAAAATACGTAAGCATGCAAGATTTTTTCAAATACGGCATCATCATGACGTCATTCCTTTTTTGCCTTTGGATGTTTACAGGAATTGCATGGTGGAAGCTAATAGGATTATACTAGCTACAATATGAAACAACTAGAACAAATTTTACAACAAACACTTAAAAACCCATCGCTATTTCAAGATGAGGAATTCACTCAATCGCAAGAATTTGCAGAAATAATTAGCAATATTAAGATCACTCTTCCAAACGGCAAAATCGATTGTCATTATTGCACCAACATTTTGTTCATGTTGCGAAGATTTTTGAAACCAGATTTCGAAACAAACATTCGCACAATATTGCTAAAAAGCGATTTAATTGCAGATATCATATTTATCAATGGATACATAAATTTCAAAATGAGGCCAAAATTTTTCGCACAAATGACACATGAAATTTTAGACAATGATATATTTCCAAACACAGGGATTGATGCATCTGGCAACAAAACAAAGGTCAATGTGGAATACTGTTCAATCAACCCAACAGGCTTCCTGCATATAGGTCATGCACGCAACGCAATTCTAGGAGATTCCATAGCACGCATTCTTTCAAAAGCCAATTACGATGTTACAAAAGAATATTATGTCAACGATGCTGGCAACCAAATCACTCTTCTTGCACAGTCAGTACAAGCACGCTGCTTAGAAGCGCACAACATGCCATTTGAATTTCCAGAAGGCGGATATGTTGGTCCTGAAATAAAAGAGCTTGCAAAACTAACGAAACCAGAAAACACACTTGAAGAAATAAAGCAAATTTCAGTTGACTATTTCTTATCAGAAATAAAAAAAGATCTTAATGATTTGAAAATTTTTCATGATGTATGGACACATGAAAAAGATATAATAAAATCAAATTTCATAGAAAAAGCAATCGAAATTCTGAAAGCTAAAGGCTATATTTATTATGGCAAACGCGAAGAAAAGAAAGCAGAAAAAGGCAAAATAGAAAATAAAGATCTAATGCTTTTAAAAACTACGGTATTCCAAGATGATGAAGATCGTCCTCTGACAAAATCTGATGGCGAATGGACATATCTTGCCCCTGATATAGGGTACCACTTAAACAAAATAGAACGCGGATTTGGATACTTAATTTGCGTATTAGGCGCAGACCACGATAGCTATGCTAGAAGAATCAAAATTGCAACAAAACTTTTAAAAGAAGATATACAGCATGCAACACCTATTGTGCAGATGGTATCATTTGAACACGAAGGTCAACATGTTAAGTTTTCAAAACGCGCTGGCAACTCGATCCGCACTCGTGATTTCATCAAAGAGATTCACCCTGATATTGTGCGGTACATGATGCTTGCAAAAACACCAGGCACGCCATTTGTTTTTGATTATGAAAGCGCTTGTACAGTCTCAATGAAAAATCCAGTATTCTATATTCAATACGCACATGCACGTGGAAACTCCATTTTTAGAAACACAACAGTTACACAAAAGTTACATGAAAAAGCATTTGCATTTACAATGCCTGAGTTTCAAGAAATCATTATCATTTTATCGTCATTCAAAAACACTTTAAATGAAGCTGCATTACAATTAGCTCCACATATTATTGCACATTACTCACAACGTCTTGCAGAATCAATGCACAAGCTGTGGCAAATTGGAAAAACAGATTCTACAAAAAGAATCATTATAGATGGCAATGAAGAAGAAACGCAATCTCGTCTTGCGATCACAAAAGCATTCTTAAATGTGCTTGCAACATGTTTAGAGACATTAGGAATTAACGCTCCTGAATCTATGAACTAAAAGTTGAATATATTTATGCTGAATCTACAATTTTTTATAGCATTGTGCAAGGGTGGATTATCATAATTTTATTCTTTTATATTTTTTCCCTAAAGGACTATAAAAGCAATTTCAAAAAGACAACAAAAGATACAAAACAATTAAAGAAGATTTAAAGCTTCTAATAGAATTGCATGAAAATAATTATGAAAAAATAGTACGAACGCAAATTTTCACAAAACAATAAAAAATTGAACTATTTAATGGATATTCAAGTACAATGGTTGCAAAAAATCGATCAAATTATTTTCAAATATGAACTATCAAATAATAACTTTAGAAAAGCAAGTTTTTTAAATAATCTTGAAATTCTTACTTTTGTTATTAAAGCTAAGTTTTAGATCGTATCAAAAAAAATATGCAAATATGAATTTATAAAACATGAAAATCTTTCATCAGTTTCTTGTAAAATCATTTTAGTACACCAATCAACAAACATTGCAATAAAAAATAATACAAACAAAATCATTCAATTGAAAATAATAAAATACTTATTCTCAACTTATTATCTGAAAACTAAACTCAAATATTATTCAGTGATCTATCGAATACTAAATTCCATCACCAAATTATTTAAACTAAAAACACATTATGGAATTAAAAAATGATCCATTAAAATAGAGATAATGAATCAAAATTAATTGAAATAGCATTCAATATTGCTTCTAAATTTATTGAAGAAAGGGCGGTAAAACTTTGATATCGAATATCAAAATTCTGCTTTATGAAAACATATTGAAAATATTGAATGCATAATAAGAATCACATCAAAGATGTTCAAAACACGTTATTGAAACGCAACTGCTCAAGCATTAGAAGAAATGTGTAAAAATGCTTAGATACTAAAAGATGACTAAACACTTATTTAAATAGACGATTAAAAGAAACAGATCTCAACTTCAACGAATCAAAAAACACAGAAAAGATATGCGCTTGTTATATGAACTTTGGATATAAACAATCTAAAAAAAAACACGCACTTGTTATACAACTTTACACAATCAGTTTAAACAAAAATTTAGATCAAAAGAAAAGTTTTCAACTTGCACTTTCAACCAATCCTGCCTGAGATGCAAAGGCTAATGGCAACAACCAAATTAGAAATATGAAAAATTTTGCTCAAAAAATTCACGAAAATCTTTCAAACTCACACGATTCATTTTCTGTATAAATGAAACTGATTGTTCAACTGCAGCATATGTCCTAGGAATTCTATGGATACAATAATTAATAATCTCATTTCTTACAACAAACCCCAAATTTGCAAGACGTTGATTTAATAAAGGAAATAACATATCCTCACTAAGCTCGTAAATTTCAGCTCTCTGCATGGCATTTAATCTCGAAACCACATCCTTGCTAAGATTACGAGAAACCGCAATATCTCGATCAACGTACACACCAGCAATGTTTTCAGAACTTGCCCAAATTACCTTATCACCTATCGCTTGATGCTCATCATATTCAGCAATAATTTTTGAATCACTCATCATGTTAATAAAAAAAACTTGTCCGCCATTTTTTGCAACTTTCAACGCCAAATGTTTTTTGCCACAAAATCTTGGTCCACACAAAAAAACTTGAGATGACGAATTTAAAATTACATTAGTAGCTAACTCATTTGATTTTCCCACTATCCAATTGTTTTCATAACTTTCATTCCAAAGATTTAATGGGATCTGTGAAAAGTTCATGAAAATAGTTTTTTAAACTCCCGAATATCATTTGCAAATTTAATATTCGCTTGTGCAAATAATCTATGACAAATTCCATAATAAACACCACGCACAGTCTTAGTACTCATTGGCTTAACTTTCAATTTTGCTTCAAAGACACATCCAGCAGAAGAAATATTAATTGGACCATCAATTTTAACTCCATCCAACACCTTCTTTTTATATTCAGGCAAATCAACTAACTCATTTGCAGCCTGTGTCATAAGCTCAGAAACTTTGTTTGAATCAGCATTAACATCTACAACAATTTTGAAAATAAGAAAAATATAACCACGACTCTTATTAGCAAACATTTCAACCTTGTTAAATGGAATAGAAATCAAAGACCCTTCATTATCACGTATTTTTAAAACTCGCAAAGTAATTTCTTCAACCTTTCCAGAAACTCCACACACCTCAACTTCATCATAAATATGAAATGTATCCTCAAACATCATTATTACACCTGTTGCAAAGTCTTTGAGCAATGTTTGCAAACCAAACGAAAGACCGGCAGTTAAAACCCAAAAATTTGCAAAAACAGGACTTGGATTAACTCCTAAAATTAATAGAGCAAAAAACAAGAAAATAGTAAAAAATACAATTTTAACCATAACATTGATTATGTGAATTAGAGTTTCAAATCTTTTTGCAACCTCCTTATCACGAGTACGGTCACTAAGAAAAACGCGAACAAACAAATTTGAAAAAATCATAATAATTCTGAAAATTACAAACAACACAAACAAATATATAATACGCTTTAAAAGTGATTGTCCAAAAGTTGTAACGACAAATTCTATTATATTAAATCCCCAAATATAAAACACAATAATAGCAATAATTGGATCAAGTAAAATTTTAAATAGAAAATTTACAAAGTTATAAACACGCCATAATTCTTTTGCATATTTGCTAACTTTTATACGCGATGCCCAAAAAAGTTTTAAGCTCCATTTGCTAATGTACAGAATAGTAAAAATACTGATGCTAATCAAGAATTTCTCAAATTTTTGTAATATACCTTCTTGAGAAATCCACATGAACAAAAACAAGCAAATTAAAAGCCAACTGCTAGAATAAAAAATCTTCAAAACTCGCTTTAGCAAAAAATTATTTCTTTGCGCAATTGATTCTAAAATAATCTTACGCAACAAGATAATTGAGATAATAAAAACAACAAAAATACCGAATACAAAAAGTTTTACCAAGCCAGCTCGTAAAGTTTCAGATTGAGGTAAAAAATAACTTAATGATACGTTCAAAAAAACCCAGTTAAAAATAGAATAAAAATCAAATTTTAAAATACCCAAAACACGCTTAGATAAAACTTTTCTATACTTATCAAAAAAACCATTAAAAATAACGTAAATAACAAAATATGGGTACATAATTTGCAACGAGTATGGTGTATACTTAATTTCTAAAAATACACTAAAAAACAAGGCAATAAATTCAATTGCCGCAAAAAGGCCTAATAAAACACCTACGCGCACTAAAATTTTTCGTTTTTTGACAATGCTATATATGAAAATACAGCTATAAAAAGCAACTGCACAAATAAAGAAATTTGCTGCAGCAACAAAAAAATCATAAAAACATAAGTTTAAAAACAAGGTTTTAAAATAAGTGAATAATTGAACTAATTCAAACAAAAAACTTTGCTGATCAAATAATTCTCTAAAATTGATCATATTAACACCGTAATCTTATAACGCAAACGCAATGAGTTCAAAGCAGCATATACAACATCATTCAACATAGCTTGTTGCAAATAATTTGCAGAAGCTTGCACTTGAGCTGGAGAAGCTTCACCTTGCGCAATTTTATCGACTACTACAAAGTATGTTTCATTTTCTTTATCATATCTTGCAATTTTCCCAACAGGGTTAAAAAACAACGCTTGCAATACAACATCTGGCAATCCAAGATAATTTTCGCCAAACTTCACATCGAACAATTTGAACCATCCGCTACCAGGCTGCACGTTCTTCAAGCGATATTGCTTAGCATACTCTGCTACAACTTTGTCTTTAATTTTAGATAGCTCTGGCGTATAAGCATCTTCTACCCTAACAAGTTGTGCAGCATAACGTTTTTCTCCAACGCCATATAAACGAGTATTTTCACCAGTTTTCAATGGCATGCGATCAAAGAACTTAATCAACTCAGATGGAACCAATGCATTCAAACTTTCAACATCAGCATCACTCATAATAGCAACATGTTCGAACTTTTTCTGCACATCACCAAACTTCTGATTATCTAACATGCTTTGCAACTTCTGGGCATTCTTATTATCCTTAAACGCAAGAATTTTATAAACACGTTTTTGCGGAACTTTGAAAAGTTCAATATTATCTTTATAAAACTTTTCAAGATCAGCAGGGTTTAGTTTAGGAACGCTCATTTTAGATCTATCAATAACAGCATAACGTCCGCTACGTTTTTGCGAATAAGTACTTGCTATAACCTTTGCAGCCGAATTTGGAACTATATATGCATTTTGTAACATAAATGTCCATTGACGATGCAGCAAATTCTCTTTTTGAATGCTTTTATATTCCATTTCTGAAAGACCCATTTTACTTAGCTCTTCCAAAAACTTTGCTCTAGAAAATTTACCTTCTGATATAAACTGCCTTTGCTTTTTGATAACTTCTACAACCTTAGCATCAGACACAACAAAACCCAGTCTTTTACATTCTTGAGTAATCAGAGCTCTGTTAATCAGCAGATCACGTGCTTGCCTAAACACATACTCTTGCACACGAGTATCTTCTCTATCAATACCTTCTGGCAACTGAATTAAATTTGCATACTTTCTGATATCAGACACCTTAATTTGCAAGCTTCCAACACGAGCAACAACAGGGTTACGTATGCCAAAAACGTTTCCTTGCATCATCCCACTGACTACAAAAAGACCTAAAATGCCCCAAATAAGCAAATTCTTTATATTGTGTTTTTTCTTTTCCATAGAAATTCCTTCAGATAAGATTAATCTAATAGTATTTTCAAGATTTGTCCACCTTTATTGGAGCAATTAAATGCTTTTGATTTAAAATTGACTACAATGCTTGCAATAAATATACAAGAAAATTTTTAGCGTTTTTAAAAACTTATCTCAAACTATTTGTTCCAATCAATTATGAATAGCAATTTTTATAAAATAGCAGCATTGCATTTGCAAACAATTTAATAATAAAATTTGAAAATGAACAAATCACATAATAACCTTAACCTAATTGAAGATATCAAAGCACGTGAACTGTTTTACCAAACAACAGATCATAACCACACGGTAGAAACAAAAGGCACATATTGTGGATTTGATGCAACCGCACTAAGCTTACAAATTGGCAACTTATTATGCTTATCATTGCTACGTTTATTTGATAAACACAAAGTTAAAACAATAGCAGTTCTTGGAGGAGCCACAACTAGCGTAGGCGGAGATCCAACCTGGAAAAATGATACGAGAAATAAACTAGATGCAAATCAAGTAGAGAAAAATATTGAAGTGATTGAAAAGCAAATTAAATCACTAATACCAAATGCAAAAATCATGAATAATGCTAACTGGCTTGAGCAATTGAAATTTCTTGATTTCATAGAACACATTGCTAGCACGGTATCAGTATCAGCGCATTTGAAGTTAGAAACATTTGCTAACAGATTGCAAAACAACAATCCACTTAACATGCAGGAATTATTGTATCCGCTCATGCAAGGATACGATTTTTTGTGGCTATATGAAAATGAAGGATGCAACGTAGAGTGCGGAGGAGCAGACCAATGGTGCAATATATTAGCAGGCATTGAATTGATAAAAAAGAAACATGAGAATCCGCAGATTATTGGAATGACTCTTCCATTATTAACAACCCCAAATGGGGAAAAAATGGGCAAAAGCGTAAATGGCGCAGTATACCTAAATCCAGACATGTATTCACCATATAATTTCTGGCAATTCTGGCGAAACATAGATGATTCTATTGTCAAGCCATGTTTGAAAAAATTCACACTAATAGATATACAAGAAATTGATAACATGAATGATATCAATCAAGCAAAAATCATTTTAGCCAATGATCTTACAACTTGGATACATGGATCAGAAACATCCAAAGCAGCGCAAGCACAAGCAACAAGCGTATTCATAGAAAAAAATTTGGATGAACTTGAAGCAAACAAAGTTAGTTCAAATAAACTGATAGAAATTATGGTAGAAATTAAAGCATGCGAAACAAAAAGTCAAGCAAAAACATTAATTGAACAAGCGGCTGTAAAGATTAATGAACAAGTTATAAAAGACAAAACACATAAACTAGAAGCAGGTCAAAGCACTCTTTCGGTTGGCAAAAAGAAATTTTATAAGATTATAGTAAAATAGCTATAATCAAACACTTTAGGGAAAAAATCAAATCTTTCTTCAACTCTTCCACATGAAAACAAATTTTTAAAACATACACTAATCGAGCAACATTTCTAGAATTATTTGAGCACAAGCAACTTATGATCAATAAAGTTATGTATTTATAGCAACTTGATTTTATAAAATTCAACAAGTCGAAATTTGTAAATCAGATAGTTAATGAATTTTTTTTGCAAAATTATTACCTTATGATTATCTATTTCAGCACTCAAGGAAATCGGACTGCAAATAAATCCTTTAATTTCAATTCTTTCAAGATATGTTTAGTGAATTCTTTAAAAATGTATTAGGTTGTTTACAACAACATAGCTTCTTTTTTATATCATTTACAATAAATATTAAAAACATAGCATCTTGCATAAATGAAACAATTTATTCTATAATGAAGTTGCGGAATAGAGCAGCCTGGTAGCTCGTTAGGTTCATAACCTAAAGGTCGTAGGTTCAAATCCTGCTTCCGCAACCAGCGCATGAGTGAATAGAGCAGCTGGCTATATTTTCCTAAAAAATTTTAGTTAGAAGAAAAGATTGAAAATATTGTTTCATCTCAACAAATGATAGTTTAATAACTATGTGCTGCTTTAAGAATAACAAAAAACGTGTTCTAAAAATCTATCAATATAATATATGAAATTTTTAAATGTGCTTGAAAACACAGTTTTTTTAGTAGTTTTTTAACCAATCGTTGAGCAATCTTATGCCAAAGCCTGTTGCACCTTGAGTACTTGCAAAATCTTCATAATCCAAGAATGAAACGCCGGCTATATCCAAATGAGCCCATTGAGTACCTTGCTTAATAAACGCTTGCAAAAATGCTGCAGCAGTTGAGCTACCAGCACCTATACTACCTGAAGCACAGTTCTTCATATCAGCAATTGGCGAATTCATAGCTTCTATAAACGCAGAGTGCAAAGGTAATCTCCACAATGGTTCGTTTGTCTTTTGACCATGCTTCATCAATGCAGAAGCCAAGGCATCATTGTTTGAAAATAGACCAGCATATACATGTCCTAAAGCAACTATGATAGACCCAGTCAACGTTGCCAAATCAACTATTGCAAATGGACTATATTTTTCTTGCACATAATCTAAAATATCAGCTAATACCAAGCGACCCTCAGCATCAGTATTATTGATCTCAATACTTTTTCCAGCGCGTGAAATAACAACATCATCAGGCTTATATGAATTACCTGAGACCATGTTCTCAACAAGCCCAACAATACCAACAACATTTTTTGCGTATTTATTTTTTGCAGCGTTTGCAATAACAGCGGCCACAACTGCAGAACCAGACATATCGCTCTTCATCTTTTCCATATTATTAGGTGATTTTAAAGAAAGACCACCAGAATCATAAGTCACACCCTTACCAACAAGAGCAACCGGTTGACCTTCTCCTCCATTCCATTCCATAACAACAACATATGGCTCATTGCAACTAGCTTTACCAACCGCACACAACAACCCCATATCCTTAATCTGCTCACCTTTTAAGATCTGAACTTTCACACCAAGTGGAGAAAGCATGTTATAATAATGATTTGCCAAAGTTTCTGGATAAATACAACATGGAGCTTTATTAACAACATCACGAGCAAATTTAACAGTATCAGCTTCAAATTTCAAAGAAGCTACTTCATCATCACTAATTCCAACATCATTTGCCACACAAAGATTTTCAATTAAAAAACGCTGTTTATCAGCAACTTTTTTATAAGCATCAAAAACATAATCACGCAACATCATTCCAGACAAAACATCCTGAACAACTTGCTTATTAGCATCTTCAATCCATATACATGCATCTAACTTTCTTCCCATTAACACACGAGTGATTAGAGCACCCAATTTAACATAGCTTTTTGTTTCGTTTGCACCTATCAACCATACATTGTCATACTTACCGCATCCTGGAATATGCAATACTTCTCCAAACTTTCCTTCAAACGGCTGCATTTCAACTATCTTGGCCAACTTACCTTCCACATCCAAACGCATTAATTCAGGCGATAACACCTTTTTCGACATCACCAATATTAAATTTGATCCATTAATCTCACTGCAAAACTTTATTTCCATAAAATCATTATATTTTATTTAGACATCAAAAAGCTACTCAAAAAAGCAAACAATATAAACATAAATAACAACCAACAAATTGATACTACTGGATAGAATCCCAAAATTGATGCTAGACTTATATAGTGTTCAGTATAATTAAATTATTAAAAAGCACATCCATTGTAGGGTTAGGTACAATTATCAGCCGAATTGCAGGTTATGGCAGAGAAATTGTAATGAATGCATGGATGGGAACCTCAGCAGTTAGCGACGCAATCATTGTTGCAACAAGAATTCCTACGTTACTTAGGAAAGTATCAACTGAAGGATCACTTAATGGAGTCTTGATACCATTAATCGATGACTTAGAAAAGAAACATCACAAGCAAGTGATAACAAATTTGATAAATAAAATAATCATGATTTTCTCATGCGTATTTATCGGATTTTTCTTGTTCGAGACATTTTTCCCAAGAGCTTCATTATTAATGCTTGCACCTGGAATCTTGCATACCCCAGAAAGATTACATTGGTTTTTAAAATTCATTCCATTCACGAGTCTTTCGATTTTGTTCTTTTTCCTAAGTGGTATTTTTTCAGCGCTATTGAATTACAATCAGAAATTCTTCATTCCAGCAATTGCGCCTATGTTTTGGAACATAACACTTCTTGTATTCATTTTATTTGCACAATACAGAAAAATGGACTACTTAATTATTGGACCAGCATTTTTAATTGCAACAATAATTCAAGCATTAGTAACATTTTGGCAATATCGAAAGCTAGAAATAACATTCTCAATCAAAAAAGATAAAGAGAGCAAAGAAATTTTAAAAACTTTTTTCAAGAACTTTTTCCCAGTTATGTTCAGCGCAAGCATCGCACAAATTAACAGCGTAATCGTAATTATTCTAACATCATTTCTTGCACAAGGAGCTACAACATATCTTTATCGCTCAGAACGTTTACTACAAATTCCAATCAGCCTAATTCTAGCTCTCAGCACAACGCTTTTACCGACATTAACACGAACTCATGATAAAGACGATTCTAAAAAAATCATCCGCTCTTCATTATTAATTTGCGCAGTGATTTTCATACCAATTTCATTTATATTTTTCACCTCATCACTTCCTCTTACAAAAATTGTTTTCAACTATGGAAAATGCACACATGCAGACTTAGTTGCAATAGCTGATTTGTTAAAAGTTTATTCATTTGGTGTTCCAGCATTTTTGCTAATCCGTATTATGCCAATTTTCTTTTTTGCACGTAAGCAAATTAGCGTGACAACAAAAGGTGCAACAATTCACACAATTAGCAGCATCGTATTAAGCATAATTTTCATGCAACAATATCAAGCAATCGGTCTTGCATGGGCATCAGTATTCGCATCATGGTTGCATGTTATGTGGCTAACATTTAATCTTATAAAACACAAATATGTTTAACGATTCATATAATATTTGAATTTTGCATCTTTTTTAGCATTTTAAATAATTTGTTCAAAAAATAAATTTTGCTCAAGAATTTTTTTATAAATCTTTATATTTTTTGCTATAAACCCAAGAGAAAAAATTACTACAAATTACATAAAAAATCTGCGCAATAAAACGTTGCAAGCTAAAAATAAATATACACTAATTGCTTCTTATATCAAACTATATGCATATGCAAAAGAATTTTAGATATACAATGGAATCACACCATTATTGAACACATCTCATAAAAATACCAAAATGCTGTTAAGAAATACTTATTAAGAAAAACTAATATACATTTGATAAAATGTAGTTGACAAAAATATATAATTTGAAATAACAATCCAATGATAATTTAATATGAGATTGTTTTAAAGATAATCTCTTTAACCAACAAACTGCTCGCTCATAACCTGTTTAAAATTTTTCATACAAACATAAGGATCAACAAAGCAAAAATCTTTATCAAAATTACTATTAAAAATGTTAGAATTTTTTTCTTGAGCTCATTGCATATGCAAAGAATTGAACATAGTTTTCTATCATTCGAACTTTGATAAGATGCACTTCAAAAGACTCAATAATAGGATAAAAAAACTTGCATACTAAAAGTTCAAAAGCAAATTAAATGAATCGATTCCAAGGTTTTATTCTTAAACAAGAAAAGCTGTTTCACATAAGCTGAATATTCACTCTACGGAACACTTAGGAATTAAACATAAACACACCGCAAAATTGTATTTTACTTGCTAGATATTCCATAAAAAACCATCAAAATACTTACTAGAAAATCTAAAAAACCCATCACAACGATAATCAAACATTAGTAAGGCAGTTGAAAAATATATTTCAAGGCTCATTATTTTTTATAATTTTTGAGCTTAGCTTTAAATTTTTTATATTTAGGGCTGTTCTCTTCTTCAAGCAAAATGCGCCAAGCCTCTTTCTCTTTGGAACTCAAACTAGTTGGAACATCTAATTCAATTTGCACAAACATATCACCGCGTCCAACATCTCTTTTCAAGGAACTCAAAATAGGCATTCCTTTGCCAGCAACTCTAATACGATCACCATTTTCGCTACCAGCAGGAATTTTCACCTCAATCAACGAACCATCAATAGTTGGAACCTCAATCACTCCTCCCAACACTGCAATTGCTAAACTCACTGGGAAAGAACAAATTAAATTAGCATTTTCTACAACAAACAAATCGTGCTTTTTCACCTTCACTGCAATAAACAAATCGCCAGCAGGACCACCCTCAAT
Source organism: bacterium (assembly GCA_027371775.1). Taxonomy (GTDB): domain Bacteria; phylum Pseudomonadota; class Alphaproteobacteria; order CAJXXZ01; family DAHXLG01; genus DAHXLG01. The sequence continues at coordinate 33,114 of DAHXLG010000001.1, read as the reverse complement.
ACCGGCATTACCCTGACGCTGCATACGTAAACTAATTCCATCAGTCACACCTTTTGGAATAACCACATCTATCGTACTCTTCTCACTCACCCTGCATTTTCCGCGACATTGCTTGCAATCTGCTTGTCTGTTGCCGCGTCCATGACAATCATGACAAGTCTGCTGCAAAGTCAAAAACATTTGCTGCATAACAATTCTGCCAGTACCATTACATGTCGTACACTTTATAGCCTTACTTTCGGGATCTTTTCCATTCCCAGAGCATCCTTTACAAACGACCATTCTAGGCAACTGTATTTTCAATTCTTTACCAGCAAAAGATTCTTCAAGAGCCAGCTCAAGAGAATATCTTAGATCTTCGCCTCTTGCTGCATTTGAATACTCTCCTGAATCAGAGTTAAAACCGCCAAAGGCAGAGCTAAATCCTCTAGATGAAAACCCTCTACCAAACAAATCATTAAAAATATCTTCAAATCCACCTTGAGACTCGAAACCATAATTTCCACCACCGCCTGTACGTGTGAAACTCTCGTGTCCCATAGAATCATATGCTTGACGCTTTTTTTCATCACCAAGAACATCATAGGCAGCTTGAATTTCCTGAAACTTCTTTTTCGCTTCTTCTTTTTTGCTCTCATCACGTACCAAATCTGGATGATATTTTTTTGCAGCCACACGATACGCTTTTTTTATCTCGTCTGCTGATGCCCCTTTTTTTACACCTAACAATGAATAATAATCCATACAAACCTTTCAAAGATTCATCCGCTAAAACCGCGAACATTATGCTTGTATTTTATCGCATACATCAAAATTCCACCAGTGCAATATTAGTTCAGTCTATCCAAACATATGTTTATAACCAGCATTAAATTACGCGCCATAATAAAACAATACACACGATATTTTAGTCTACCCACAACACCAAGCTCTATAAAGAGCAAAATAATAAACTCAATCTGAATCTTCTAAATATCAAAACCCACACATCTTATTTAACTAGTTATACCAATAATCTAGCTTACTGAGCCAACTTGCACGTATCCTAACTCAAAGCCATGCGCTAAGCAACCTGAGAACCGACATCAAACAATCTAGCAAAACCGATCAATTAAAATCCGCTAAAATATATTGGATATAAAAACAGATATTAATTAATATCTACGACATCAGGGTTATCACCATTATTGCCACCACCCTTATTTTCAGAAGAACCGGCTGCAGAACCTTCCTGCGTGTTCTTATGAACAATTTCGCCAAGCTTCATAGACTGCTTAGACAAATCTTCTATAGCTGCATTTAAAACATTAATATCATCAGAATCTTGAACTTGCTTCATGCGATCCACTGCATCTTGCACATTCTTCTTCTCTTGGTCAGATAGCTTAGAACCATGCTCGTCAATAGCTTGCTCCACGCTGCTAACTAAAGCATGCGCTTGATTTTTCTTTTCGATTATTTCCTTGCGCTTTTTATCTTCTTCTGCATATTTCTCAGCTTCGTCCATCATTCTCTTGATTTCTTCTGGAGTCAACCCACCAGATGAAGTAATTTTCACAGATTGTTCCTTACCAGTAGATTTATCAACAGCACTCACATTCAAAATACCATTTGAATCCATATCAAATGTAACTTCAATCTGAGGCATTCCACGACGAGCTGGCGCAATTCCATCAAGCACAAAATCACCCAAAAATTTGTTATCATTTGCCATTGTTCGCTCACCTTGGAAAACACGGATATGCACTTGCGTTTGATTATCCGAAGCCGTTGAGAACACTTGCGATTTCTTGCTTGGAATTGTCGTGTTACGAGGAATAATCGCTGTCATCACTGAGCCTTCTGTTTCAATACCTAGTGTAAGCGGAGTCACATCTAGCAACACAACATCTTGAATATCACCTTGCAAAACAGCTCCCTGAATTGCTGCACCAACGGCCACAACTTCATCTGGATTCACACCTCTGTGCGGCTCTCTGCCAAAAAATTTCTTAACTTCTTCGACAACTTTTGGCATACGAGTCATACCACCAACCATAACAACGTCTGTTAAATCAGAAGCTGAAAGACCAGCATCCTCAAGCGCCTTCTTGCATGGCTCAATTGTACGTTTCACCAATCCATCACAAAGCGCTTCCATTTTTGCACGACTCAACGTAGCATTCAAATGCTTTGGACCAGTTGCATCAGCTGCCAAAAACGGCAAACTAATTTCAGTTTCAAGAGCAGTTGAAAGTTCGATTTTGGCCTTTTCCGCCGCTTCCTTCAAACGCTGCAACGCCATTTTTTCATTTAGATCAAGAGCAACACCATTTTGTGCCTTATATTCATCCAATAAGAAATCAACAATCTTCTGATCGAAATCTCCGCCACCTAGCATTGTATCACCGTTTGTTGCTAGCACTTCGAACACACCATCTGCAATCGATAAAATGGAAACATCAAACGTACCTCCGCCTAGATCATAAACAGCAATCGTGCCGCTCTTGTTTTTCTCCAAACCGTACGCAAGAGCCGCTGCAGTTGGCTCGTTGATAATTCTAAGTACCTCAAGACCCGCAATTTGCCCTGCATCTTTAGTAGCTTGTCTTTGCGCATCGTTAAAATATGCTGGAACTGTGATAACAGCTTGTGTAACTTTGTGTCCTAGATAAGCTTCAGCATCCTCCTTAAGCGCAGACAAGATATTCGCACCTATTTGGCTAGGACTGTATTTCTTACCACGACACTCCACCCAAGCATCGCCATTATCAGCAGCCACAACTTTGTATGAAAGATGCTTAGCAATTGTATCCTTTGCCTCATCATATCTACGTCCAATCAAGCGCTTGGTTTCATAAAACGTGCTTTCAGAAGGAGGACGACGCTTAGCCACATTACCAACCAAAATCTGACCAGCTTGATCAAATGCCACAAAAGATGGCATCGTGTTTGAACCAGACCTAGTTGGAATTACCTTAAAACTTCCCGTGCTTTCAACGTATGCAACGCAGGAGTTTGTAGTTCCCAAATCAATTCCAATAACCTTACTCATAATATTCCTCCTTAATTGTGTTTTCTTTTTTTACAAACTAAGATTACTATTACTATACTAAATTAATTTTGATCAAACAAGCTAAAGTAGCCCAACTTAGTTAGTTTGTCCTAATTAGAATAAAAAAAGTATTATAAAAAAGGCGGAAGAATATGCTTAGCATTATTACACAAATTGCAAACACAACAAATTTGATATCAATCTTAATATTTTCCGCCATTCAAGGCATTTTAGAAGCATTTCCAATCAGCTCATCTATGCATATTGAACTTTTATCTAACAAATTAGCTATGCAGACTGTGCCAAGTGAAATCCTGCATCTTGGAACGTCGATAGCATTTACCATAACATGTTGGCCATTCATAAAACATAGATTGATTTTTCTATTTCGCTCAACCTTAAAAATACTGCATCAATCATCAACTATAAAAAATAAAAAAACAAGATCACTTAACCACAAGCTCGCATGCACTATTCTTGGTACAAAAAACATCTCATTTAACATAAAAATTTTAATCAATCTGATACTAATAACGCTACCAACAATCGTTATAGGATTTCTCATCAAGGATGTAAAACCAGAAATATCTCCATTATATTGCAACTTAGCTGCCGCAATAAGCATGTTATTAGCCGATTTATTACCAGCTAGAAAAAGCATTTCAAGCATCAATTATTCTTCAAGCATATTAATTGGACTATTGATTTCTTTAGCTTTAATTCCAGGTATTTCGCGCATGGGCATAACATTTACCGTATTTAGATTATTTCAATTTCGAAGATTTGACGCGTTGTTTTTCACAATATTAACAGGCATTCCAATTACAGCCGGAGCAGCCTTAATTGGTATAATACATAATATAAACAGCCCATTTATATCAATATACATAACAGGATCATTATTAGGAGGAATAGCAACATTACTAATGCTACGTATCACATTCTGGATGCTAATCAACTGTTGGACTATATTTGGCGCTTACAGAATCTTCATCAGCGTATTCATGCTCATGAAACACTAGTGGACAAGCTATACGATCTTCAAAACCTTTCCATTTAAACTTAACTTTCTCTCTTTGCATAAATAAAGAAAAATACTTCTTATTATCTATTAACCGAAAGCCAATTTCTCTATAGCATAACTTCAATTTTATACTCTTAATAAGGTAATAAAGACCAAAAGCTTTATCATGGCAATCATCTTGGTTATCATATATAATTCCAATCGATTTTCCTACCACGCGTACTATTTGAGAGCATCTTCCATCTGCATTAAGCCCAAGACGATTGGACAAAATAAAGCCAGCCTCTTTGGAACAACAAGGAAAATCGCTAAACGCAATAACAGAAATATTCCCAGCATTATTATTTTCAAGACGCATATGCTGAAACATAGAAGCAGCAAAAAGAGTTGCAACCGAAGCTCCGATAAAAAAACCTGTCATAATAATTTTCGTCTCCATCAAGTTAATTCCCATCTCATTTATAATATTGAATACCGCCTGTTCACATGAAATAACCGCTTGGCTTACCAAACAAAAAAGCTGACCAAACTTCCCACTTAGTCTAACCACATTAGAATCGATATTAAAAAAATCTAACACAGCACCTTTTGCATAATACTTCCTTGCTTGAATTGGCACACAAGCAAGACACGGCCCATTCGAATCTTTATCAATATTATTAAATGCAATAATTAGCACTTTAGCACCCGGATGATGAAGCACAAAATTATTATCATAAATATTTACTGCGCCACTACAACCAGCATAATAGTTGCAATAATAATAATCACCATAAAAACGCTGAATATTCCAACCTTCATAGACCAAATTTGCTCTTGGATGCATGACATAAGGATTAATCAATGCAGCTTTTGCAACCATGCTTCTGATATCAACGCCTTTATACAAACTACCTGGCACACAAAGCTCTGCTGCCGATATAAATGTAGCATGAGCTCCTAGCGCGCACAACAATATTAATCCCTTTATCACGTTATCCTCCCTTAACTTATAAATCATTATTGTATATGCTGACACAGCAAAAACAAAAATACAATAACTAGAGCAATTCTATTTTGGTCGAAAAATTGAACAGTAATAAAAAGATAGGGTTTCATACTTTACATCAAATGGATTATTTGTTGATAACCAACCAACAGGATACTGATCCTTACTTCCATAATTATAATTTCAACAAAACCAGAGTTTTTATTAGCTTTAAACGCAATAATAATTTGGCTAGAACTGGCGGTTATAAATAACCAAGTAGTCAAACATTGCTAACAAACAAATTCTTGTTGCTGGCAATCTGATACAAATTTATGCACTACTCAACCTGCTGCAAAGCTTACAAACTATCATGAGAATGATAATATTTGTTGGTATCGAAACTAGCCAAAAATTTTATACTTTCCAATTAAACTAAAGCAATTTTTTTCCAACCATCTGTTTAAAATCAAGAATATAATTCCAAAAAAACTAATTGTTTAACTTTTTTTTCGATAATGTTTATACTCACCAATACAAGCACAATACAAGCAACATAAGCAATCAACTATTTAGCAAAACACTGCAATATCTTATCATTTAAGCTATTTTGTTCTTGCAAAACTAGCAAATAAATACATAAAAAACATAATGCAAAGCGATCTTTTTCATAACCATCTGTAAAATCAAGAAGCTAAATATTGTTAAATGCAATAATTAGAACGTTAGCACCCTGATGATAAAACACAACTTGCAAAAAAAACTAATTGTTTAACTTAACACACAGCAATATAAGATAAAATACTTGAATTTATTTCTCATTATAAGAAAAATTTAAATTCTATTCATGCTGATTCAAACTATCAATCAATTTTTCATACAAAATATCGGCATCGTTGATAATTTCAGCATCCAAACAATTACGAATGTATGTAGACTGTCTTTTGGCGTACTGCCTTGTTCTATATAAAACAATTTCTTTTAGCTCTTTTTTCTTAGCCTCAAACTCACTTCCAGAAATAGCCAAATATTGATCAACAGAATTAATTTTAAATTCATGGATAAACTCTAAAATCTCATCATACCCAATCATTTCAATATCACATTTATGCTTGCTTGAAAATTCAATTACCTGACAAATCATTTCATCTAATCTAGCTAATCTTTTTTCAATATTTCTCCAAATTTGGATGCGATCTGGCAAAAGCGCGTACACCTTAATAGGCAATTTGAAATCCCGCTTGCCGCAATACCATTCTTCGATATGCTTGTTTGTTTGAAGGAAAATTCCAGCAGCTTTTTGCAATCTTCTGCGATCATGAATAATCGCTGCATATTGATTAGAAACATGAGATTTCAGCTGCTCAATAGTTAAATTGCTAACATAACTTTCTATATCATTATTCAACTCTGGCATTTGAACAATTCCATCTTGCAAAGCTTTAAAATACATTCCAGTACCGCCGACCAAAATAGCAATTTTTCCCTGAGAATGAACAAACTTCACTTCTTCATGAACTAGCTTAGCCCATTTTGCAACACTAAAGTTACCAACGTCATTATGATCTAATATTCCATACAAAACATGTCCTGATAAATCTTGTGGAATTGCGGACAAAATTGGAAGATGCCAAAAAATCTGCTGGCTATCTGCATTAATAATTATGCATTTTCCTGTTTTAATTAATTTATTAGCAACCTTGCTCTTCCCACTAGCTGTTGGACCAACTATTCCATAAGTTGTCCAACCTTGCATTAGTACCGCCCGAACACAAGCGCAACATTATGCCCACCAAATCCAAATGAAGTGCTCATGACACAATCTAAACTCGCTTCTATACCATTGTTTGGGACTAAGTTAATTAATTTATCATTATGATAAGCAAATTCATCTGGTTCTTCCAAGTTAATTGTCGGTAGTAATTTTTGCTTGTGCAATGACAATATAGTTGCAACTGCCTCTACAGAACCGGCTGCTCCTAACATATGACCAATCGCACCCTTAATTGAAGAAACTGCGAAACTGTTCTTTTCTATGCAATCACCAAAAATAAATTTGATTGCTGACATTTCTGCAGCATCTCCAAGACCAGTCGATGTAGCATGTGCATTAATATACTGCACCTGATTGGGTGTTTTCTTAGACCAATACAAAGCATCGCTAATCGCAGCAATTGCGCCCGCACCATCAGCACAAGGAGAAGTCATATGATAAGCATCATTACTTAAGCCCGCACCTAAATATTCGCAATATATTTTTGCGCCACGGCGCTTAGCGCTTTCTTCACTTTCAAGAATCAAAATGCCAGCACCTTCTCCCATAACAAATCCAGAACGTTTCTTATCAAACGGACGACTTGCCTGCTGAGGATTATCATTATATCCACTAGCCAAAGCACGTAAAGCACAAAACCCTGCAATACCTAATCGACCAATAGATGCTTCTCCAGCACCAACAACCATAATATCGCAACGACCTTCAACAATCATACGAGCACCATCGGCAATCGCAATCGCACCTGTACTACATGCAGCAACTTGAGACTGATTTGGTCCCTTTATTTTGTGTCTGATAGCAATATGTCCTGGCAATAAATTAATCAAAGCAGCAGGAACATAGAACGCAGAGACTCTATTTGCTCCTTTTTCTAATATAACTTGGGAAGTATTGAAGTGATCTTCAAGTCCGCCAATACCAGAACCTACAACGACACCAATTTTAAGATTTTGATCAACATAACCACCTTCTTGATCAATCAATTTCGCATCCAAAAGCGCGCGCTCGGCAGCTTCCAGACCAAAAATAGTAAACATACTAGCCTTATTACCAGGCAATTCTTTCTGCCACTTTTCAAAAGGGAAAATTGCCTCATTGCGTGGAATCTGAGCAGAAACTTGGCAATACAAACCATCTAAATTAATGTTTTGAGTGCGAAAAGTTGCTGTTTTTCCATTAAACAAAGCATCAAACGCTTGATCTAAATCACATCCAAACGGAGTGCTCCACCCTAAACCAGTTACAACGATTTTGCTAGCCATAATTCCTCAATTCTATTTCAGTTATATTTCAACCAGCAATCTTTTTTAGCAACTGAGCAGTCGCATCTACAGAAAGCATATTTTGGGCATCATTATCCTCAACGCGAACTCCAAATTCATCTTCCAGCTTCAACAATAGCTCCATTCTTGTAATGCTATCGATTTTCAGGTCTTTAATAAAATCAGCATCATCTGCAATATCGCTCAAGCCAAAATTATCCTGCATCACCTTCTTAATTGCAGCTTTCAACTCTGCTTCTTGCATATTCTTTATATCCATAATAAATACCTTTCTTGAAAAATTATACCATCACACATAGAAAAAGCCAATGTGTCGCGTTTCATTTATGACTATTCCAATTATCTGAATATAGCATACAATTATATATAATGTGTGGAATAATTGGAATAACAAATAAAACAGAAGCAGCAGCAGCTGGAATAACATTTGGCTTAAAAGCACTTGAATACAGAGGATACGATTCGGCTGGTTCAATATTTACGCAAAATTTTGAAATATACAAAACAATTCAATCACTAGAAGTGCTCGATAAAATGATAAAACACCAAGCTGGAACAACTGCTCTAGGACATACACGCTGGGCAACACATGGCAAAATATGCATAGAAAACACTCATCCAATAAAAATTGGCGATGCAGCAATTGCGCACAACGGCATTTTAGAAAATCATATTGAAATTCGAAATCAAATTAACTATACACCACAAACTGGAACAGATACAGAAATTTTGCTAGCATTAATGCTACATATTAACCGCTTGCAATTTGGCAGCGACCGCAGCAATGAAGGAATTCTAAAAACACTTAGCGAAACGAAAAAAGCAGCACACGGATCTTTCAGCGCAGCATTTGTATTTGCACAGTCAGATACAATTTACTGGATACGTAACGGCATTGTACCGCTAATTGCAGCAGAATATGATGGAGGTAACGCAATTGCATCCGATGAATGCGCGCTGAATAAAAATGCAATAATTTTTGAGCTAAATAACGATGCATATGGCTATATATCACCAAACAAAATAGAAATACTTAGCGAAACTGAAACAAAACAACATGCAATCAACATATCAGATACATACACAAAAGAAGCTAGCAAAAGCTGGCTTGAAATAGAAATAGAACAACAATCAGAAATATATGAAAGAGAAAGCAAAAAAGAACCAATCGATCTAAAGCTAGGACAATACGATTCTGTTTTATTAATAGGATGCGGTAGTGCATACATTGCAGCGACAATTGGCAAACTATGGCTAGAAGAGGAAGGGATAAAAGCGAATGCAGAAATTGCTAGTGAATGGCATTGTCGTAAATCAGCAGAAAGCAAAAACACGCTTGTAATTTTAATATCGCAATCTGGCGAAACTGCTGATACATTACTAGCGCTTGAAAAAGCTCAAAAAATGGGGCTATCAACGCTTGCAATCGTGAACAAAGAAAATTCAACAATTGCAAAACAAGCTGATAGAAAAATACTTCTAGAAATAGGAACAGAGCAAAGCGTAGCCTCCACAAAAGCATTCACATCGCAACTTGCAAAATTATTTTCGATAGCTAAAAAAGCCCCGATATCCAATCGCTTGCATGATCTTGCATATCAGGCTACAAAAATGGATATCTCAAATATTTCCTCAACACTCTCGAATGCTCAAGCGATTATGATTATCGGCAAAAATGCGATGTATAGCATAGCTCTTGAGGGAGCATTAAAACTCAAAGAACTAACATATATGAACGTGGATGCGTACGCATCTAGCGAGCTTAAACATGGATACATCGCACTTGTAGATGAGAATACATATGCAATCGGACTAGCTCCATCAAACAATAACTACCAAACTGTTTTATCAAATATTTCAGAAATCAAAACCAGACATGGTAAAATCTTATTACTAGCAGAAAAAAACGATATTGAAGCAGAAATGTTTTTACAAATGCCAAAAATGGATGAGCACGAAGCAGCATTCACATACATAATCATTATCCAACGCTTGGCACTTGAAATCGCACACAAAAAACACTTACCAATTGATCGTCCACGCAATTTAGCAAAATCAATTACTGTTATATGAAATTATTCATCCTATACGCCAAGTTTATTAGAAAATATAAACATTTTTAACCATTATTATGTGTTATACTAAGCATATAATTTGAAACCTTAACAAACACAATTTTACTAGTATGCTTTTTCAGCTTATGCGTTATGCTTATAAAATATATAATAACCATACATCACTATTGATCTAAAAAAACAAACTAATGAAAATAAAACAAATAATACAAAAGCTTAAAATCTTCTACCACCCAATCATGTATTAAGGATTCTGCATCATGTAACTGCTTTAATTTATCATTATGGAAAAACATTCGTGTGTTCAATACAAATTTATATCACTGACCAACAAAATAAACAAACTAAGCTTTTTTTGCAAAATTTTTTGGTTCAATATCAAACATAAAGATTACTCTGCCATAAGCTTTCGCTCTACGTTTATACAATTTGTAATCAAAACTCCAATAACGCTTTGCTTCTTTTATCTCTGCTTCTATATCATAAGCTTTCAATAAAATCGCATATTTTATATCCACATTTGCTGCATTCAAAATATTTGTAATTGTTGAAACTCCTCTAGCTATTAATATGATAGGCTTTTTTTTCGAAAATGAATTAGAACTCTCTGCTGATGTTAACTCGAGTTTGTTATCACTTTGTTCTACACTATTTATATGACTAACATCTCTCAACTGCTGACTAACTTTCCTGCAATCAAAATCAACCGATGGAAATTTCAACACATCCTGCAAAAATGAAACTTTACTTGTGCATCGCTCGACTAGAGTAATATTTTCAACACCCATTCTAGCAAGCGAAACTCCAAGCACACCTCCGCCAGCACCAAAATCTACAATATTACATGGTTCAAATTCAAGTATTTCTTCAATTATCGGAAGAATGCTTAACGCATCTAAAATATGCCATCCATAAACATCGCTTTCAGTTGATTTTGCAATTAAACTCAAACCATTCCATTGCACTAACAACTTTGCATATTCATCTAATTTCTCTAATTTTGCAGTATCTTCAAGCTCTATAAAATCACCATTACAGAATCTGATGCGCATAATGGCTTCCTAATCTTTTCTTTTAGTTCTTTTTGAAGCGGGCCTGCTTGAAAAACTAGAAAGTCCACCAGCACCACCTAGTCTTCTACCAAATTTACTTGGACCCGATTTACCAAATCTATTTCCACCTGGTCTACTTAAACCTTGTCTAAACGTTCTTGGACGTTCCCCAAAGTTCCTTTCAGCACCTTCTTTTGAAGAACGATCTGAGAATCCTCTTTCTCCTACTTCGCTTCTTGGTGAGAAATCACCAAATGATTTTTCACCAAACTTCCTATCTCCTCCAAATCTTCTTCCTTCTGATGCTCTTTCGGTTGAACCTCTTGTGTTTGATGATCTTCCTTCTATTGGTCTACGACCACCTTTATTTCCAAAGCGCTTTTTTTCAAATGATCTTGAGCGATCTGAATCTTCACGACCCTCTCTTACTGAAGATTCGCGATTTTCAGTAGAGTTCTCGCCCGATTCATCTGCACTAAGCTCACCTTTAAAAAACTCATCGCCAGGCTTGTATTGCTTTGCAAACTCATTAAATGCCTCGCGCTTTTTGCTCAAATTAGGGTCATTCTTCCAAGCATCTTTATAAAATTTACGATGATTTTGCACATTTTCTTCAGCAGCATCTTTAATTCTAGAACCAAATAGACTTTTCAAAAAACCTGGTTTTGATTCTGAATTCTCTTCATTCACCTCACAATTTGCTTCACAATTTTCATATTCATTTTTAGAATCTTGATGATTCTCATAATCTTCCATTTTTTCTCCTTTTTTATATGCATCTTTCTGATATTTATCTTTTAATGATCTAAACTTACGTTCCTTATAAGCACGTTTTTCCTGAGCTGTTTCAAAAACAGGCCTTGCTTTAGGCACAATTTCAACAGGTCTAACATAACGTTCGCTATCAACAATTACTCTTTTTCTAGCCGGGAACTCAACACTTCTAAATGATTCAAAACATTTTGGCTCATTCTCAAAAACATATTCAAAAATCTCTTGGGCAGCTGTTTCAATATCATTATCACATGTAGTTTGAATTATCCCACCCATTCTTCCTTCTGCTATTTCTTTTAGAAACGCAGCATCTTCTAAATCAGAACTACCAACCTTGCTACTCTTTATTTGCACTGTATAGTCATAAAACTGAGTATCATGTTCACCAAAAAAAACGCCAATCCAATAACATGGCAAACCATTCATTTGCTGCACATACTGTTGCATTCTACGACTTGGTAAAAATGCATCAAATAATATAAAAACACCATTATTGACAAGATTTTTAAGCACCTTAGCAACAATCCATTCAAACGATTCATCTTGTTCTGTATCGTGTGCATTAAACATGTTTAACAATTCTTTTCTGTTTATTGCAACACAGGCATTGTCTTGGAATTTCTTGCGTACAGCACTTACTAAAGTGCGCTTTCGATCATCTTCAGGACCGTTTAAAAATATTACGGATGGTTTCATATACCTGCATATGATAGCACACCAGCTGTCGTTGTAAACCCCGCTCCAAAACCGGCTAATACAACAGTCTTATTTTCAAAGTCAGAAAGAGATAGTGCCATTGGTATCGTAGCAGCCGACGTATTGGCAAAATTTGCTGCAAAAAAAGGAATTTTGGATTCGTCAAGACACATTTGTTTTGCAAGACTCTTAAAAATACGCGCATTAGCCTGATGCAAGACAAACAAATCTACATCCTCAACAGACTTACAAGCTTTTACCAAAGCATTCAAAATAACTTCCTCAAATGCCTTAATCGAATTTTCAAAAACAGCGCGTCCATTCATTTCAATATGTTTTTTGGCTACCAATGTATCACAGCGCTGCGATAATACCATATGATCAAATGAAACAAATCCGCGTTCATTAGATTTAGAAAGCAAAACAGCTCCAGCGCCATCGCCAAACAAGCAGCAAGTTGAACGATCAGACATATCCAGAATCGAACTCATCGCCTCAGCTCCGATTACAATCACGTTTTCCAAGCCTTCATGCTTAATCCAAGAATCAGCTATCGAAAGCGCTATCATAAAACCGTTACAAGCAACATTTACATCGATTGCTCTAGCATGCTTATCCAAATCAAGGTACTTGTGTACAATCTGCGAAATACCAGGAAAATGATAACCACTTGTCGAACTTGCAACAATAATACCATCAACTTTAATTTCACTAGAAACTTCACTAGCAGCCTGACATGCTAATTGATTAAGCTCACTAACATCTTCAACAAAATAGCGTTGCTTGATACCAGTCATAGTTTCTACCCACTCACTATTCGTATCAATATTATATTCCTTGATAAACAAATCATTGGACAGAGCCCTTTTTGGCATTGCACGCGATGCTTTTACGATATTGCTATATAACATATAATTCCTATTTTCTGCTCTATTATAGCGAATAAACATAGTTAAGCCAATCTTTTAATAATAGTTACTTGCATTAGACAAAATTTTGTATTACTATATCCAAAGAGTTTTGCGGATATGGTGAAACTGGTAGACACACAAGATTTAGGTTCTTGCATTTGGGGGTTCGAGTCCCTCTATCCGTACTCGTTTTACGAATCTACTCGTAACAATTTGAAGGGAGCCTAGATGTCTTTTTCAGCTAAAACTAATGCTAAATGCAATGCAAAAGAATCACAATCAAAATTAACAAAATCGTTTGAAGTTACTGTACCATATGAAACATTCACAAACTGGGCAAACGAGAACAGAGCATCAAAAATCATAAAAGGATTTAGACAAGGTCATGCGCCTCTAAGCTATTTCAAGGATGATTGGTTATTAGCTTGTGCGCGTACAATTGCAGACGAACTTATAAAAGAAAACAAATTTGATAAGGTTTATGATTCAACATACACACTTCAACAATTTGAGCTAGGCAAAGAAGTGAAATTCATGCTTAATATCGAACTTTATCCAGAAGTTCCAGAGATTAATTTTAAAGATATAACGCTAACACAACATACAGCCAAGATTTCAAAAGCGGATACAGAAGCTGCTATTAAGCGGTTTAGTGAAATGAATTTTAAACCTGTTGAATTAGCTGAAATTAGAAATACCCAAATGGGTGACTATATCAATGTTTCTGTAGAAATTACAGATGCTAAAGGTCGCAAAGAAAGAATGAACGAGATGGAAGTACAGCTTGGAAAGAACACATTCTTGCCAGAAATTGAGCAAAAACTAGTTGGTCTAGCACTAGGCGATTCATTGACACACGATTTCGTCATTCCACCAACTGGCACTTTGTTAAAAGACCAATCATTAGTTGGTCAAAAAATCAAGATCACATTTAAAATCAACAAAATTAGAGGCTCTGAGCATTTTTCAACAGAAGATATATTCGCTCACTTTAACGTATCATCTATGACTGATTTAGAAAACAAATTCGAATCAGAAATGGCAGCAGAAACGCATAAGCATACAAAATTCTTGCTAAAAGAAAGCTTAAAGCAAGAATTGTTGAAACATTATTTTGAAATTCCAGTACAAATGCTACAGCAAAAATACGTGGCTTTAAGGAATCAAATGCTCAATGATATGGGCTTTAAAGAAGGCATGGATCTAGAAGCAACAATTAAGCAAAAAATGAATCTAAGCGTTCAAGACTTCGAAAAACGCTCAGTATTTGTTGCAGAAGCAATGGCTCGTATTTCATTCCTTATAACGCATTTTGCAAAAACATTCAACATAAATGTGTCTAATTCTGAACTAGATGATGCAATTGCAGCACAGAAAAAAATGTTCCCTAATGGATTGCAAGAAGCCGTACGTTTCTTCGAAGAAAATACAGAGGCAAAGAACAATTTACGCAACACGTTGCTAGAAGACAAAGTGTTTAACACAATATCAGCAAAATGTACGCTTGTTACAAAAGAGCACGATCTAGCAGCTTTCTATCAGATAACATTGATGCCTGAAGCTGATGAAAAGAAGGCTGAGAATACCGAAACTGAAAATACCGAGGCTGAAAATACCGAAACTGAAAATACCGAGGATGAGAATACCGAAACTGAAAATATCGAGGCTAAAGGTGCTAGAGAAGAAAAAGCTAAGGCTAAAAAAACTCCTAAAACTAACGAATAATGTTGGTTTGATATGATTCACCCGAATCAATTATTTACGCAACATTACGCAACAAATATATAAAATACAGAATCAAAATTTTGCACAAAAAATTTATGATTTTTGGCGGTTTGATTTTTCACAAAAAATATACGCTTTCACACTAGTTGGAAAAACTACTCTAATTGCAAAAACTAATTAGAAAGCTAAAATACAGCAAAAATAGTTTTTAGCAAGCTGCAAAAAGCTATCAATGTAATCTTTTATACATATTACCTATTAAACAAACATATATTTTATATGCTAATTCAAGCAAGAAATATTAAATCCATTTTTTATACCAATAGAGAACAACTTTGAACAACTATCTTTACTGATAAAAGATCCTTAACAAAAAAATAGAATTATCAATAGTAAAGCTTTGCAATTTTTAGATTATGAGAAGCGGAATTTATAAAAGCAATTGGAGGAAAAAACATGTCTGCATGTTATATTATTCAAGTACAATTATTTTATCTATTGCAATAAAAAACTCTAACTTTAAGCAAAAACAAAAATCTAATAACCTTCTTCTCTATTATTTAAAAACTCTACTTAAAAAAAAGCTTTGCAACTAGCATAGATAGCAAAATAATAGTTGATTCTGATATATCATTTCAATTAAAATAGAGATAGTAATTCTTCCGTAATAATTGGAAGATTAGAATAAGGTATATATCAGAGCTTGATCTGAAAAGAAGGGAGTATCATGGAATTAATTCCAATTGTAGTAAAAAAGAGCGCACAAGGTGAAAGATCATATGATATTTACTCCTTCTTATTGCGTAATAGAATTGTGTTTTTAAGCGGACCAATCAATGACAACGTAGCTGCCTCAGTTTGCGCTCAACTTATTTTTCTTGCTGCAGAAGATGCTAAAAAAGATATCCATTTTTATATAAACTCAGTTGGAGGAACCGTACACTCAGCTATGGCAATATATGATACAATGCAACTAATTGCACCAGATGTACAAACATGGGGCATGGGTCTAGCAGCATCATGTGGATCATTCTTATTAACAGCAGGTACAGCAGGCAAGCGCAATATACTACCACATACACGTGTAATGTTGCATGAACCATGGGGCGGATACCAAGGTAGATCACGTCACATGGAAGATCATGCAAAAGAAGCGGCTTATACAAGGAAATCGCTAACTGATATATATCATCACCACACCAAGCAATCACCAGAGCAAATTGAAAAATGGCTTGAACGCGAAACATTCTTTTCAGCAGAAGAATGTAAGAAATTGGGAATTATTGATAACATCGTTGAACATAGCAGCATCATGAACGAAGTACAGCACGAAGATTTCATATAACGTATATCTAAATATATACAATTTATTTTATAAGAAAATCACAACTCTCATCAAGATAAAGAAATCGAATAAAGCGCATTATCTTAAAATAAATCAAATTAATTTGATAAAAAAAATAGAGACTAATTATAAACATACTATCTAATTAATATAATTCAAGATATTTAATAAAAATATTTAGATAAATCGCGATCTTTCTGGATATTATTTAGCTAGCATAAAAAAGTACAAACAGAAAATTGCAAACACAGTGGTTCCCAATCATTATATTAAACTATAGATAACATTCGCTATACTTCTAGCACTTAAAGCAACTTTTTTCAGGAAAAACAATCTATACGATTATCGCAATAAAATAAACAACATTTTCATAAAATTTTTCTTGCAGCATCATTTTATAATCACATCTTATAAAACCAACAAAATAGAGAGCATCTTAATGCTCCAAACACTTTAGCGCAATAATCAATATCAAGTGTTGTTCATTTTCAATATCAAGTGTTGTTCATTTCTTGCAAAAACAATCTTGCTTCCTACTCTTGGGCACCATTTCGCTCTTGATCAAATGAACTGCAATACATATCAAAAAAACAACTTCAAAGCTTTTGTAACCTGATGATTGTATTGAACTAAAGAATGATTTTATGAGTTTCAAACTCGATAATTCAAACACAACATTATAATAATACAAACCATTACTTTGCATAAATCGAGACAATAATTATCCAGTTTGAACAAATGCAACAAAAATCGATTCAAAAAAGTTATCCTTGGGGTAAATAATAATATATCAATATTCCAACACAAATCAGATTTTTAGAAATTGTAGAATTTTATCAAACATTCATTATTAATCTCTCACTTGAGCAAAAGCAGAAAATATTTTTACAAGCACAAATTTTGCTTTATAAGCTTGCTGATCAACTGGTAAATTCTTTTGACAAAACATAAATAGAATTAAGGAGATAATATAAATTCCTTAAAACAACCTTAAAACAATCGTATCTGATAACAATCAGCACAGATAAACTCAAACGATCTAATTTTGATTAATATATCTAAACGATTACAATTCTGAAAAAAATATATCCGCTACACATGGCTAGGCAATACCCGCTACTCATATAATACCAAGAGCATACTATATTTTAACTTCAGTTTTACTTTCATAAAAAAATGGTGTAATTATCAAAATTTTTATAAAGCCATATTTTTGACATATATTTTTATAAAGCCATATTTTTGACATATATTTTCCAAGAATATACAATTGCATCATGAGTATTGTTCTAACAGGCGATCGTCCAACTGGACCGCTTCATCTTGGCCACTACATTGGTTCTCTTAAAAACAGACTAGATCTGCAACACAAACATCAAATGTATATAATGATTGCAGATACACAAGCTCTAACAGACTATTTTGATAGACCACAATTTGTACGCGATAATATCTGGCAAATAGCGCAAGATTATCTAGCAATTGGATTGGATGCATGCGATATTTTCATTCAATCAACAATCAAAGCACTGCCTGAACTTACAATGTACTACATGAACCTTGTGACACTAGCACGAGTAACACGCAACCCTACAGTTAAAGCCGAGCTCAAGCAAAAAGCAAGCAAAGAATCATTTGAACAAAGCGCTCCGTGCGGTTTTGTATGCTACCCTATTTCACAAGCTGCTGATATCACTTGCGTACAAGCAGAACTTATCCCAGTTGGAATTGATCAGCTACCTATGATCGAACAGGCTAATGAAATCGTACGCAAATTTAACAGCATGTATAAAACTGATGTGCTAAAAGAATCGCAAGCCATACTCTCTGAAACTAGCCGTCTTATAGGAATAGACGGCAATGCAAAAGCAAGCAAATCATTGAACAACTGCATCTTCTTAATCGATTCGCCTGATGTTGTTAAACAAAAAGTTATGTCGATGTATACAGACCCAAATCACATTAGAGTATCTGACCCTGGCAATGTAAAAAACAACGTAGTATTCCATTACCTAGAAGCATTTTATGAAGATAAAGAAGATCTTGCAGCAATGAAAGCTCACTACAAAAAAGGCGGACTTGGCGATGTTACAATTAAGCAAAAACTGATTGGAATATTAGAAAATATTCTAGAACCAATAAGAGAAAGAAGAAGCAAAATAAAACAAACAGATGTTGAGGCAATTGTCTACGCAGGCTGCAAAAAAGCTTCAAAAACGGCCCATGAAGTGTTATATAAAGTTAAAGAAGCAATGCACCTGAATTTTGATATAAACTAAGCGTTGAAACATTATGTGTGTTCTAAAACATATCTTAATCATTACTAGCCGTGCTATTCTTTAAAAAATGCGACCATTTTTAGCTATAAAATCAACGCAACTGCTTTTATAATTCAGAAAAAAATAGAAACAAAATCCACCAATATTACATGACTTTAAAAGCAAACTAATTTTTAAATTTCACAAACCTACCATCCTTACGTTTTACTAGAACAAGACCCGCATCCTTTTCTACTTTAGAACTAAATATGTTATTTGCCCAACACTAATTATTAGCTTCTGAAACCAATAAAGGAATATCCTGTTCATCATATTCATCGCTTGCGTTACCTGCTGCAGCTTTAGATTGCAATGCTAAATCACGAAGAATTTAAAAGAACATATTCTTGTCATCATCATCTTCATTGCGTGCGTTATCTGCTGCAACTATAGATTTCAATCCTAAATCACTATCAAGACTATCGCGCACAAAATGATTAATTTCTGATAACAAATCCTGGACATATTCCTCATCGTTTTGTGCAATTTCATGTTTCATTACTAACTTACCCCTAATCTGCCCTTTTTTTGAAAAACGAGCAAGAAAAGTAAAGATTTTTTTAAAATCAGGTGAGCGCATGGGATCAGCTTTTTTAGCGATATGATATATCGCATCTCCATAAGTAACTACTTTTAAATCTGGATATCTATTTTCTTTAAATGCAACTCTCAAATTAAAATACATGCTGGAATTTGGATATTTAATTTTGTTCAATGTATCTCTCCAATTAAAATTATTAATAGTCATAATTGTGTTTAATATAGATCTCTCATCACGATTGTCTCCATGCATAACAGCAAAATTGTTAATTTGCGGCTTTATTTCAAACTCTTCTACATCTGACTGCATAGTATTAGCAAACACGTAAAGCTGCATATATAAATCTTTCGCACCAGGATAATCAGCATCAAAACCAATGGAAATAGAATTGGATTTAACAAAAATATACGTTTTTTCAAAACGATTATCATAATGCTTTATAGAATAAAATGATCTAGACAATTCAGAAAATAAGGATGCTGATATGCCTAATTCAGGATTGTTCAAAATTATTTCGTCTGCATGAGAAATAGAAAAAAAATTACACAAGCTAAATCTTTTTTGTTTCATATAATCATAATATGTATTTGCAAGCTTACCATTACTCATTATAACGCCGCCAGGAAACAATTCTTTACCTAGCAAATTAAACATTACATCATCATTAACAACTGCTCTTATACCAGACAAAGTAGAAAATAACATTGCAAAAAATGAATCAATAATATACTTACGCTCAGGAATTGGAATGCCACAAGGCAATTTTTCAAATGCATCTAGCGCCTTAGACAAAGGCGCGTTCAATAATACATTATATATTGCTTCTTTTTTTCGATTATGAGAAGCAGAAATTTCAAAAGCAATTGGAGGAAAAAAACATGTCTCAGTAATTATTTTATTCCAACCTTGCAATGGATATCTACATGTAAAATTTAATTTATACATAAAACTCACCACAGCATTTTCATAAACTGAAACATATTCAGGGGTCAATTCACAATATACAGGCATTGGATGTTCTTCGAAAACATAAGATAAATCTGGAGATGATAACAAATCTAATGATTCAATAATATTATTCTTTTTTAGCGATGCCCCAGACAAAAACGCGAAAGATAATAACAAAAATTTTAATTTATACATTTTTAATCCTTTTATAAAATTATACACATAATTTGACAAACAATAAAGATGCAATGTGAATCGAATAACGATAAATCAATCATTGCGCTGTATAGCAAGATCACAAACAATCCGACTTCTATAAGTATTTGTGATACCCATATTTGATTATCTCAACATTGTAAATATTGTTTTTTACAAGCTTAAGATAAAATGATTAAAATAAAATACGTTGCCAAGACCTTCCTTACTACAATCAACATAAAAAACCTTTACACACTTAGCAAATTTTGCAAATATGCGATATTAAAAAATCAAAATCAACCAACTCATATACCAAATAAATAAATCAAAACAAACACTTTTTCAAAGTACAACAGTATACCAAAACAGAATCAAATCAGTACAAACCAAACGCCTTTAGTATAATAAACAAAATATCTATATATGTGATTAATCAACACACGCCTTTGTAAACATGCAATACTATACTAAAATCTTGCAAGAATAAAATCAGTACAAACCAAACACATGAGTGTAATAAACAAATATCTATTTACTTTTAAACTATATTGCTTGGTCTAACATTGTTGATATTGAATTGAACATAAAAAGAATCTAATAAAACGTGTAATAAACAAAAGATCTAAAAAACATTTGCAAACTTGTATTGCATAATCTAACTTTATGAATATTGTACATTAGAAAATACAAAAATATTAAAAAGGTGGGAAGATTCTTTTGGCCCGCTCTTCCCTGGCGGCGGAACTTACGCAGTAGCCATTCTTGATGGCATACGGAATGAAGATGCAACACGTGACATGCTTGCGCCCATTCTTACTGTTTTTCCTGCAACTTTTTTAGTATTTGCATTTAATTTATTATCTCGTTCTTGCTTGAAACATTGCTGTCTCTCACATTGGTGAAAAATTCCCAAAGCAACTAGAAAACTTTTACTACACCGTGTCGAACCTATTTCATCCCCATATAGTCTACGTACAGACTTTTGTCAAACGTAATTGGTGGAGATGTTGGGCACTGCCCCCAAGTCCACAGAGTCTATTCTGTAACCCATTTATTGCCATAGTCTTATAAATAAAAGACAAATTTATTATACAACTTTTTTATCCAAATGTAAAATTCAAAAGAGCCAAATGAAAAGAAATATAATGGAAAGAAACTTCATTAAAAGAAACATAATAAAAAGAAAATTTTTTGCGCACTATTTATTGTTTATGCACCAAGAGAAACTTATAAAGCTGCTTTTTCTATTAGATACATTGTAAACTCATAAAAATAGAATATATTTTTCGCGAAGTTTTGATCTTCTTATGTGAGGCTGAGTCCTATTCAACAAGGGAAGCAAGAATATAAGCTATGATCAAAAATCAAATAATATTGCATCACCTAATATTGCAAGACTACATACGAATTTATCAACTCTTATGAATTTTATTAATACTTTACGACACGAAAAATAAACCTATCACAGCCTTAATTATTAAGGTCTTGCCCACAAATGTACCAACTGCTATCGTAACTTACATACTGATATTTCCAATCATTTGCATTGCTCTACCCGCAGCTTATGAGTAGCAGCTCTAATTGCTCAGACGTATTCTCGAAACCAAGCTAAAAAAGCGGGTCAATAATAAATTGTATGATTAAGGCAATACTTACCAATCTCTGCAAATACTTCGAGCCCTTCTTGCATTACAACCTAAATTACAACCTAATTTAACTACTAAGACATCGATTAAACCTCCAATGCGATGCAAAGGACCTATCAGCATGCACCAATTTATCATGATCAATATAACCATAATAAATATGAAACGAATAGCTTCTATGAATTTTAACAATATTCGCAAACCAAAAATGAATACCAACATCTGGCACTAATTTATAATGATCACTTAACACACTAATTTTAGATATATAAATCTTACACTTAATACTTATATAGCCATAGCTCATGTGATTTGCCGTTTATTCTTCGTTCTCTAGATTTCTTAACAAAACTAATCTTTGGCTATATCCTCCTTACAATATTGCCATCGATTTCAATAGCTCCCATAAGCTCTAATTCTGCTAGCGCAGCTTGCAAAAATTGAACCCTTACATCACCAATATTTTGCATAATTTCGCCTATACTAATTGGAGCATAACTTAATCCATCTAATAACATTGTTCTTATATTTGCCGTATACTCTTCGTACTCTGCCTGCTCTTCCTCTAGATTTATTTGAGCATACACATTGCCTACATATTTATTCCTAGAAGCTGCAATGCCTTCTAATATCTGACTTGCATTTTCTGTTAAAATAGCTCCATTACGAATTAAATAGTTCGCTCCTTGTGCGCGTACATCATATGGATGACCTGGAATTGCAAAAACATCACGTCCTTGTTCTGCTGCATAACGCGCTGTAACTAAAGAGCCCGACTTCATAGCAGCCTCAATTACCAATACTCCAAGTGACATACCAGAAATTATACGATTGCGATAACTGAATGATTGTCCACGAGGCTCTCTTCCAAGCAACATCTCAGATACAACTGCTCCATTTGCAATAATCTGATCATACAACTCTTTGTTTTCAGGCGGATAAACAACATCAACGCCACAACCAACCACAGCAATAGTACCACTAGAAAGCGCGGCTTTATGAGCTGCAGAATCAACTCCGCGCGCTAAACCAGAAACGATCACCAAATTATTTGCACACAAATCTGCTGTAATTTTTGAAGTAAATGATATACCCTGCAATGAAGCATTTCTAGCGCCAATCACAGCCAGGCTATCTTGGTTTAAAAAATCAGCTTCAAATAGAGATTTTTTACATTTAACATGCAATATAGCAGGATAATCATTAGTGGCAAGAAATCGCTTTGGAAACTCTTTTTCATAAGATGCAACTAAAAAAACTCCATTTTTTTCACATTTTGCAGCATAAGCAGCAGCCCATTCTTTAGTAGGAATTGTAATTTGCTTGTTTTGATAGCTTCCACGACCAAGCTTATTAGCTAATAATGGAAGGTTATTTATAGCCTGAGTTGCATCTCCAAATTTTGCAATCAAATGACGAAATGTCACTGATCCAATTGATGGCGTACAAAACAATCGTATCCAATCAATTTTTTTATCATCTATCATGAAAACTCTCTGCATAAAATGATTTGATATTTATTTCCAAAAACCATATATAAAAGGCTAACATTTCTTATTCTTACTGCGTTTTTTTTCAACACTAATACCAAATCTAGTGCTAAGAAATTCCATAATATTGCTTTTATGCCTTACTATGATCATAAGCATTGTCAACAAAATATATCCATCTAGCGTAACAAAAAAGAGCGACGCAGCTAATACAGCCATGCTTGAAACAAACGGCATGTTCGTAATTTTCGTAATAGCTAACCAGCCTATGCCAATAATTGAACCAACAATTGGGTTAAGCGCAATCAGAGCTCCAATATAACACGCAATGCCTTTTCCACCTTTAAAATTGAGCATAATTGGGAACATTTGTCCAATACATACAGCAAACACACCCAAAGTTACTGGCAAATAAGCTGGCCAAATAAACTTGAGTACTATTATGCTTTTGGAAATATCAACCAAAGCCACAGCGAATGAAAATAAAAATCCACCAGCTCGATAAGCATTTGAAACACCTATATTTCCTGATCCAACCTTGCGAATATCTTGCTTGAGAAAATATTTTGCAGCTATCACACTAAACGGAATAGATCCAATTAGGTAGCTAAAAAAGAATGAAAACATTACATCATTCATTGCGCCTCCAGATTATTTTAATCTTACTTTGGGAATATCACATTGATGATATCATGTCAATTACATTTGTTGTTTTTTGCCTTAAAAAGGCGCATTTAATGCGTTAGAATTTACAAATCAAAAGATAACACAGGAATCTTAATAACTTGGTCATAATACATAGCCTTGCATTCAACAAAAACCTGAGCACCACAATGCGTCTTGACCACGGAAACTTTGATATCAAAAATTCTTCTATCAAAAATACCAAGCGCATAAGCTAATTTTTTCTCAAATTCTGGAGAGTAATAATCTAAATGAAAAACATCATGAATGCCAACCATCTTACGCTTATTAAAATCATAAGCCCAGTATTTATCATTACGGTTAGAAAACAAAATCGCCATTTGCTCGGCAACAGATTGTATCAACCCATCATGGCTTTCATCATAATATTCTTGAGCAATTTTTTCAAAAAACGACATGCTTAAAAAATATCAAACAATTGGTTAAAATTATGTTATCCATCCATACAAACTACTAAATACAAAACTGGATAATCAGAACGCACAAAAAAACGCTTGTAAAAAAACACAATTTTTCAATATTACAAACATAGCATAAAAACTTGATATTTCTTATACTAATATATGCGCGGTCGTGGCGGAATGGTAGACGCGCAGCGTTGAGGTCGCTGTGGATTTATCCGTGGAAGTTCGAGTCTTCTCGGCCGCACACTTTTTTTGTTAAATAATCTGCTTTAAGAGATTTGCAACTAACTGCAACATTAAAAACTAAATCATTGTTACAAAACGCATCGACCAACAGGACCAGGCGCTTATCATCCTCCATTACTGAAATATTTTATAACAGCTTTCGAATAACACACAGCCTCTTTCAAACTGGATAATTGATTTTTCAGGCATAGATTATTAATTCTTCAACAAACGTTAATTAGTTGCAATCAGTTATAAACTCAATGTGACCATTAGATTGCAATTTTACGATTAACCAAATAAAATTCTCATATGCATAAAATCACGGCAAAAATACTAAGCTCTCTAAAAATTGGAGCTTCAACCAAACTACCTTTCATAAAAGGAGCATTCTTCCTTGTGCTATATGCCGTTTTTAGCTCTCTAAACGATGTATGCATGAAATTTGTAAACACAAATACAGTGGATACAATCTTTTGGCGAAACTTATGCGCAAACATAGTACTACTACCACTTGTAATACGTTCAAGACCACAAATCACACTCAAAAGCACACGCAACCACTTCATAAGAGCATTGGTATTTGGTATTTCCATGATTTGTTATGTCAGCGCGTTGAAAAGATTGCCACTTTCCTTAGTTGTTGCAATTAATTTCTCTATTCCATTGTGGGTTGTGCTATTTGCGTGTATCTTCTTAAAAGAAGCTTGGCGTGAAAGGCTAATATCGGTAATCATAGGTTTAATAGGTATTTTCATCACATGCATGCCAACTTTTGAAAACACTAACTGGATATTCACATTAATAATGATTCTAGCAACCATTGGATTCGCTTCTCTTGATGTGTTCAACAAATACCTACTCAATCAGGAAGAAACAATCGTAATGATGCTTTTTGGATCAAATTTATTCATAACAATGCTATGTCTTCCAATATTCTCATACACAATTCCAGCGCAACCATGGGCATTTATATACCTTGGCATAGGAGCAAATCTTGTGCTATATTTTTTGCTCAAAGCATGGAAAAGCTGCGATATCTCGGCACTACAACCAATTAAATATATTGAATTCCCACTTGCCATATTGTTTGGAACTGCCATATTCAAAGACACAACCCATTGGATGGTATTTCTTGGCGTAGGAGTTCTTTTAATTGGCGTATTTTTAAACATCGCCCAAGAAATGAAATCAAAAAAGTAAAACTATCAAAAAGCTTATATACAGCACTCTGCATATATAAAAAAAATTATTATATGATATTTTTTGAATCACAAAAATTAGAAAACTATAAAGCTTTTATTATTATCACACACTCACCTTTAAAATTTATCTTATATTTTGCATAGTCATCAATTTTGCAAGTTATGACTTGCTCATATGTTTTTGTTAACTCACGTGCTATTGTAATTTCGTTTCCTATAAAAACCTTGGACAAAGCTTCTAAAGTCGATTCCATACGCAATGGTGATTCAAAAAATATTGTATGATAATTCAATTGAGCTAATTTCTGAGCTGTTTTAATAATATCATTCGTTTTACGTCCAAGAAATCCGTGAAAAACAAATGGACCTGAATACCCTGTTAATGCAAATGCTGTGGTTGCTGCACTTGCTCCTGGAATACAAGTTACTTGCACTCCAATAGCACGAAATGATTGCACCAAATTTGCTCCAGGATCTGAAATACATGGCATACCTCTGTCTGAAATAAATGCGATATCATTTCCGGCATCAATTTCTCTTTTAGCTGAGCTAACAGCACTTTGTGTCGATCCTACATAAGAAATCAACTTTGTTTGTATTCCATAATTAAGTAACAATTTTTGACTTTCACGTGTATCCTCGCATAAAATCAATTTAGCAGACTTTAAAATAGATAAGCCTCTGGGAGAAAGATCATCATAATTACCAATGGGCACTCCAACTAAAATTAACTTACCCTGCTTCATTATGATTTCTCCGCGATGATTATAAAGTGTAACATATGACCAAAATCAATCAAAGCACTGAAAATAAAATAATATAAAAAACACGCTATATAGAAAATCACTTATCAATCATAAACAATACGTGATTGAAACTATAATCTCAAATCGAAACGTATCCTAGTTACAGTGAATATATTTTTGCGCTATATACTTGCATTTGAAGGCAAAATCTTATAGAATAATGTGTGAATAGGAATTACAATGCCCAAGTTGAAAACAAAAAGCGGAGTGAAGAAGCGTTTTAAGATGCGCACAGATGGTACATTGCTACACAAAAAAAGCGGAATGCGTCATGGATTGAGAAAAAGATCAATCAAAGAAAAGCGTCATGACAAGGGCTTTTTTGAACTACATCCATCTGATATCAAGTGCATCAAGCGCTGTGTGCCATATGGCTTAAAATAAAAACGAATTATAAAATAGAGGAATAGAAAAATGGCAAGAGTTAAAAGAGGCGTAAACGCGAGAGCAAGACACAAGAAAATCTTAGCAATGGCAAAAGGCTACAGAGGACGTAGCAAAAGCTGCTATAGAATTGCAGTTCAAAAAGTAAAGAAAGGTCTTGAGCATGCATACCGCGATCGTAAAGATCTGAAAGGAAACATGCGCAAGCTATGGATAGTGCGTATTAACGCTGCATGCAGAAATCTAGGAATCAAGTACAGCGCATTTATGAATGCATTAAAGAAAAAAGATATAGAAATCAATCGCAAAATGCTTTCTGAAATGGCAATTCGCAGTCCAGAAAGCTTCAAATCTGTTGTAGAAAACGCTACAAAAGAGTAAATTGCAAATCTAAGGATGCAGATCAAAACCTGCAATAGCACAAAGCAGATTAATTAATAAATACAAATCTTCCACTAATACAAGATAGCTTGATAGAAATAAGTATTATGCATATTATGCGTGCAAAACAAGGCAATAATAATTCATGCTATCACAAAATCAAGCTTGCTATTTAGAATCCGTAAAAAGCTGCTATGTAGCTATATACTCAAAACAACTATGCACAAAACTAGCTATAATGTTTCCCGCTATCACAAAATCAAGCTTGCTATTTAGAATCCGTAAAAAGCTGCTATGTAGCTATATACTCAAAACAACTTATGCACAAAACTAGCTATAATGTTTCCCGCTATCACAAAACCAAACTTGCTATTTAAAATTCTCAACTAAGAAAAACCTTCGTTCTGTGGCAATTACTTGCTGCTGTTAAAGCTTTTGAACAAGCAAATATCGCCATCTTCAACAAGCACATTTTTAGCACATGTGCGTACTAGACCTTTTTCGCGCGCTCCTGCCCATCCTCCATGATTCACAAAATCTGCATATTTGACGACATCAGCACAGATAAAACCTTTGTAAAAATCAGTATGAATAACACCTGCAGCATCTTGCATGGTAGCCCCCTTAACCACGCTCCATGCCCTTGTTTCTATTTTGCCAGTAGTAAGGAAGCTGATTAAACCAAGCGCCTTGTATGCACTTTGCAAAATAAGATTAAGAGCCGAACTTTCCTGACCAAACTCTTTAAGCAAATCCATACGCTCATTCTCATCTTCCACTTCCTGCAACATCTGTTCAAAAGAAGCAGACACAGTAATCGGATTCAAATGCGCAATTTGCTCTACAAATTTTTTATCACTAGGCGATTGAATATTTGCCACAACTATCATTTGCTTATGAGTCAACAAGCCTTGTTGAGCAAAAAAAGTCAACTCTTCTTTATCCCATATACGGGTATTCAAAAAATAATTGCTACCTAAATGATCACGCGCAACTTGAGCAAGCTCTTTCATTTTCGCATCCACTTTGCGTTGATCAAGAATTTTGTCAAGCTTTTCAATATCAGAAAACTGCAATTCAAGACTGATAATATCGTAATCACGCAAAGGATCAACACTGCCTTCAACATGGATAATATCAGGATCATCAAAACATCGCAGCACTTGAATAATCAAATCACATTCACGAATATGACCCAAAAACTGATTTCCCAATCCTTCACCTTTATAGGCACCTTTTACAAGACCCGCTATATCTACACATGTTAATAATGCTGGAACTATTTTCTGAGTATTTGAAATATCTGCCAAAACCGCAAGACGAGGATCATCAACGGGAACATTTCCAATATTAGGCTCAATTGTGCAAAACGGATAATTTGCGGCTGCAGCAACTGCTTTTTTTAAAATCGCATTAAATAATGTAGATTTACCTACATTTGGCAAGCCAACTAAACCACAGGATAAACTCATGTTAATCTCCTTAAATATATTAGGAAATATAACATATCTTCGCAAAATTAGCTAATAGCTCAAGACTCGATAGCACAAAACACAAGCACTATTCATCTTTCACATAAAATCTACAAACATTCCTTAATAAAATAATGCAATAGAATTATGCTATATAACATACGCTTGCAAAACTAGGCAATAAAACTACTAAAGACTCCATTTTTAGTACAAAATTGAAGCTAAATTATTCATCTTTCAATAATCAATAGTACTAATTTACAAGCGTATTTAAAAGAATTTTTCAGAAAACGATTTTAGAGTAACATACAACAAACAAAAAATCACTAAATAAAAAAATTCTATAAACTCACCAAATATTATAGAACGATCCTAAGTCACAATTAAAGCCTATTTATGCATCACTAGAAAATGTTTTTCGTTTATTATAATAACTTATCAAAAAAAATTTTTTAAGCATTAACATTAATTCTTTGTAAAAATCAATATGAATAACAGCTGCACATCCTGCATGATAGACCACTTAACCACGGACCCATGCCCTTGTTTCTATTTTGCCAGTAGTGATAATTGATATTGCTTGATTTTCATTTCATGAAAATAGTAGAAATTTAATGTATAAATTATTTATTGCACTTTCAATATTTTTCTGAAACTCACATTCATACATATAGAAAATCTAAAGTATATCTGATCTTCCTTGCCGTTTTCTTTCTAAAATTTACACAAATTAGCCGCTTGGCCCCTTTATATTTTTTCAATGATTATATTGAAATTTCGTTACTTATAAATTTAAGCGAAAAATTACTTGATTTTTGCCTCGTTAAAAATAACGTGCTTACGTAGTTTCTTATCAAACTTGCGCAAAGAAATCTTCTTCTGAGCGTTGATACCTTTTGGATTCTTTTTACGTACTAGAAAAATACCTGTTCCTTCTGCACTTATTAGCCTAATTAAATTTTTTGCCTTTGCCATTTGTTGCCATATCCTTCCTTGATTTTGTGTTTACGCTGCTTGTGGAGCCACGTGTCTTTTTGGAGCCAATTCCTTAATTCTACCAGCCTTGCGTGAACAATGCTTCAAGTAGAATAACTTCGCGCGACGTACTTTTCCACGACGTAAAACTTGAATATTAACACCCTCTACAAACATTGGAAAGCGCATCTCAATAGCTCCGCTGGATTCTAAACGACGAATTGTGAAATTTGAAGCAATACCCTTATTCACACGCGCGATGCACACACCTTCACAAGTCTGAACCCATTTTTTGCCACCTTCTTCAATATCCACAGTGATTTTCAATGTATCACCAGCTTTGAAGGAGGGATGGGTTACTTTCTTTCTAAACTCTTCCATTTGCTTTGCTTCGAAAGCTTTTACAATCGGATGCATGACGATAATCTCCTGTCTTTTTATATATACTACATTTATATACTTTTTCTCAGATCTAGACAAGAGCATGAGATATAAAATACAAGCAAAATTGGGGAAAACATGAATTTTACCACCTCTAGCAGATTATTCTGTGACACAAACTGTTTCTATTCAACAACGCAGCTCAAAATTTTCAAAGAATAAGCTGCATGCGACCAATAAAAAAACATGAGCGTTCTTTCCATTAGAAAAAAACTACTCTATCTTTTTTCTGCGACTTTTCTGAAATTCAGCAATTTTCTTATGATTGCCAGAAAGCAAAATTTGATCAACGGCAATGCTGTCTCCTAGATGTGTTTTCCATATTGCTGGTCTTGTATAGCGAGGTTCAGAAATTTCGTCATTTACAAATGTTTCTTGAGCCATAGATCCCAAGTTTCCTAATACTCCAGGTATTTTTCGAATAATCGCCTCCATCATTACCATTGCAGCAACCTCTGCACCTGCCAAAATATAATTACCAATGCTAATTTCTTCAAACTGGAAATACTCAATCGCACGAGCATCCACACCCTCGTATCTTCCGCACAATAGCAATACATCATCAGCACTATAAGCCAACTCTTCCACCAAGTTCTGATTCAACACTTTTCCTCTAGGACTTAAAAAAATACGATGACGTTTGTTTTGTTTACTAGAATCTGATTGCAAAATATCACATTTATTAGAATCAGCGCATTTTGCGTAATCTAATGAGCTATCATTTTCAATTGAACAAATTTCTTTCATAGCATTATCAATAACATCTGGACGAATCAACATTCCAGCAAATCCTCCAAACACCTGATCATCTACTTGATAATGATTACCAACACCAAATTTACGCATATCATGCAAACGCATATCCCATGCCTTACCGCGCGATTTCTTGATTACAGATAAATCTAATGTTCCAGGAAAAGCTTGCGGAAATAACGTAATAATATCGAACAACTTCATGAGCATTAATTATAAAACAATGCGCAATCAATAAAAAGATGGATGTGTTTTGCTACGATAAAAGAATCAAGAAAAATCAACATAACCACATTCGCATGATTTGATATTGGTAAAACTTATACAAATGCTATACTTGCATAAAAGGATATACAAAATCAAAAATAAGAAAACAACATGACCACATTTGCATGATTTGATATTGGTAAAACACACATAATGCTATCGCAATATACAAAATACAGCCGAACTATCAATAAAACTCGATTAAATTGCAATCATAAAATCAACTCTAGTACAAACACTTCAAGCATGTGCAAACAATAAATCTATATATTTCAAACGATCTTCATATATATAAATTGCTTTATTTGCCGCAAAACAAGAATCAAAACATGTACTGCTAAATAAACAAGCATTTTTCCTTATAAAATTTAAAATCGATCATCCTTAAAGCTTGATAATTGAAACAAAGTATTTAATAAAAAAGTTTTATACAAAACAAGCTTTGCGCCTATGCAAAGATAAAGAAATTCGGTTATAATTGAACCATGGAAACATTGAACGCAAAAAATATAGCACAATCTATTGGCTCAGGCATAGTAATCATCGATTTCTTCGCTCCATGGTGCAGACCTTGCATTGCATTTGCTCCTGTATTTGAAAAATTTGCTAATGAATTTTCAAGCAAAGCAAAGTTCTTTAAGGTGGATATCGATGAAGCTCCTACAATCGCGGCTGACTACGATATCTTATCAATCCCAACAATTCTAGTTTTCCGTGAAGGCGTTGAAGTAGAACGCAAGTTCGGAGCAATGGGCGAAATCGATTTTAGAATCTGGATAAACGGCATTTTAAACAAATAGATTAAAGAAATACATTTATGATGCTTAGAATACCATGATCCACAGCGCATGAAAGAGTTAATTTCAAAATAACCTCGACAGACTAGACAATTTCATTTAGATATCAGGAAGCTAAGATCTGTTGTCTGCCAATTAGTACATTAAACATTACTTCAAAATAAACTTAGCAAGTTAAATTAGCAAGTTAAACAATTTTCATTATTGTAATGCTCAGAATACCATGTATAGTCTAAAAATTAGCTTAAAAATGAACATAGACAAAAGCTCAGCATTAAAGAAATCGTTCACGAATTATTAAGAAAATATTTTAAAAAATTAGTATCCTACGCATTTTATGGTCTGCTAACTGCACATCAACCCCATAACATGCTTAAAAAATGAGCATGAAAACATTAGGCAACTCTTCTTCTCATATTACATTTGCACACAATGCACTAAAGCATCTAGAACATTGTCTGTAAAAAATCTTAAGCAGTTGGGTTTGCTAACGGC